>JBAXVK010000130.1:0-1568 GCA_037129175.1 Polynucleobacter sp.
AGGATACGCCGCCTTTTTTCATGCGCTCAACGAACACGACTTTCGGTCATAGCTCCGTACGCAGTTGGCTGTTGCGACAGGCGCCAAGAAACAACTCAATGGCCCTTCCGTCCACGGAAAGCACGGCGCCTGGCACTGAGGTTAATCCAATTGCCGCGGTACCAATGTCCTTCAGGATAAAGCAACACCTCTTCTGTAAATCGCGGTTTTCAGAGGTGGGTCATCTGGCTTCCATGTTCAGTGTTGACGGCGGTTGAAAACGGCGGCGCGGGGCGGTCGAAAATGGTGGCGCTTGGTGGTGTCGATCTCCCCTGAGTCCGTGGGGGTGTCGCGGTTGGTTTAGTCCCCTTGTCAGTCCGGCCGTCGTCGTCGCCGCTTGGCGTCCTGGAGACGGTAGCTTTCGCCCTTCGTCTCAAGAATGTGGCAGCGGTGCGTGAGCCTGTCCAGCGCCGCTCCCGTGAGCCGTTCGCTGCCGAGGACCTCGGTCCAGTTCTCGAAGGGCAGATTGGTCGTCACGATAAGGCTGTTGCGTTCGTACGCCGTGGCGATGACGTCGAAGAGCAACTCTGCTCCCGCCTTGCTCGCTGGCACGTAGCCCAGTTCGTCGAGCACGAGGAGGTCGAGCTTTGCCAGTTGCTGACGCAGCCGGAGGAGATGCCGCTCCTCCTTGGCCTCGAGAAGCAGCGTGACGAGTTCCGTGACCCGGAAGAACCGGACCTTTCGCCCCTGGGAGCAGGCGGCCATGCCGAAGGCCGTGGCCAGATGCGTCTTCCCCGTGCCTGATGGGCCGACCAGAAGGATGTTCTCGCGGCGGTCGAGATACTCGCCCTTCACGAGTTCGAGCACCTGCGGCTTGTTGATGCTTGGCCGGGATGCGAAGTCGAACTCGTCGAGTATCTTGGTGGCGGGGAACCTCGCGGCCTTGAGCCTCCGCTCCGCCGCCTTCCGCTCCCGCTCGATCAGCTCCAGTTCCACGAGTTGCAGCAGGAACGAGAGATGGTCGGCGTTGTCAGCCGCGCACCTCTGGGCGATCTTCTCGGCCTCCGCCAGCATCGTGGGTAACTTCAACGCCTTGAGGTGGTGCTTGAGCAGCACGGTGCTCTTAGTCTCGGTCTTGCTCATGACGCGGCCTCCGTGAGCAATGCCTGGTAGGCCACCACCGGTGTCGTCTCCACCCTCACGCATGCCAGATGCGGCCTGCCATCGAGCGAGAAGAGCCGCACCGGGCCATCGGCCCGATGCTCGACGACCGATCGGATGCTGTCGGCATCGGAGAGGCCGATGTCGAGCGAGTATTCGACCCCCGCGGCGACCTCTTCCAGGCTGAACCGCTCCAGCAGCCGCAGCACGCGGATGAAGGATCTTGTCCCCGACTTGGGATCATCAGCCTCCATTCTCCTGCGGAGCAAGGCGAAGCACTCGGGCAGGTTCCACTGCTCCAAGGGCTTCGCATGGTCGAAGCCGCCAGGCTTGCGTTCCAGGAGCGCCAGGTAGTGAACGGGCTCGAAAAAGGTCCTCTCTCGATCCCAGCACCTAGGGTACCGAGCAAGAAGACGGTCCTCGTAGAC
>JBAXVK010000131.1:0-1563 GCA_037129175.1 Polynucleobacter sp.
GTTGAAAAGCTGTGCTACGGGGGGCACAGGTTGAAAACCTGTGCTACGTAGGGCGGCACAGGTTGACAACCTGTGCTACGGGGGGAGACACAGGTTGACAACCTGTGCTACGTGGGGGGACACAGGTTGACAACCTGTGCTACGGGGCCCGGCAGCCGTGAAACTAGACCCGGATTTTCGACGCCTGCTCGACGATCGTCTCGAGCGGCACGAGGTTGCCCTTGTTGCAGCCAGGGCAGGCTTCGGCGGCCTCGGCCCAGGCGCCGGGATTGGCGAGGTTCGAATCCCAGAACGGCCAGGTGCGGCACTGCCGCGGCCGCTCCTCGTAGGCGGTGCACTTCCGCGTGGTCTCGTCGAGGAGCACGCAGTCGCCATTCGGCCGCTCCTTGAGCGACCGCCGCACGCCCACCTTCTTCACGTAGGCCTTCTCAAACGCAGCCGTGGTCATGCCCGTGCGGGCGGCCATGGCGTCGATCTCGGCCTGGTTCACCCAGACGTAGCCCTCGGCGCCCGAGCAGCAATCGCCGCACTGCGTGCATTGAAACCGGAGGCCACCGGCATACCAGACATCCTTGGGGATTCCCGCCATCGTATGTTCCTTCGCGTCTAGCCGGCGATCTCAGCGACGGCGGTGCACAGGGCCTCGACATCGGCGGCAGTGTTGAACGGCCCGAAGCTCGCCCGCACCGTGCCGCCCGCCCGCGTGCCGAGGTGATCGTGCACGAGAGCGGCACAGTGGAAGCCAGCCCGCACCTGCACGCCCGCCGCCACTTCGAGCACCGCCGCGACGTCGGTGGGAGCATAGTGCTCGACGGTGAAACTCACAATCGGCGCGCCGTCAGCCACCGAATGCACGGCGACGCCGCGACACTCGCGGAGCCTCGCAGCGGCGTGGGTCGCGAGCCGGCGGCAGCCGTCGCCAACGGTCGCCACGCCTCGCTCTTCGATCCAGGTGGCCGCGGCGGCGAGGGCCGCGAGGGCCGGCACGTCCGGCGTGCCCGGCTCGAGCCGGTCGGCAAACGCCTCCGGCATGTCGAGCGAGTCGCTGGCGGAGCCGGTGCCCCCCTGCACGAGCGGCGCAGGCTCCACGCCGTCGCGGCACCAGAGGATCGCCGCCCCCGACGTGCCGAAGAGCCACTTGTGCGCCGGGGCCGCCACGACATCGGCGCCAAACCCCGGCAGGTCGCAGGGGATCTGCCCGAGCGACTGCGCAGCGTCGAGGATCACCAGACCGCCTCGGTCGTGGGCGATGGACACGATCGCGGCGATGTCCTGCATGGCGCCGGTGATGTTCGAGGCGTGGCTGACCGTCACGAATCGCGTGGCCGGCCGCCAGGCCGTGGCCACGTCGGCGGGATCGATCCGTCCGAGGTTGTCGCACGGCAGGATCACAAGCGAAATCGCCCCCGACTGCTCCAGCCAGCGCAGCGGCCGCAGGGTGGCATTGTGATCGGCCGCCGTGGCGATCACATGGTCGCCGGGCTTCACCAGCCCATGGATCGCCATGTTCAAGGCCAGCGTGCAGCCGGCGGGCAGGGCGACGCGACGCGGGTCGACACCCCC
>JBAXVK010000132.1:0-1557 GCA_037129175.1 Polynucleobacter sp.
ATTGGTGGGCCCACCAGGACTTGAACCTGGGACCAAAGGATTATGAGAGCAGACACCCAAGATAGACCCTTATAAACAGGGGCTCTGCGGGTAGTCAGTGTCGGTGTGTAAGCAAATGTGTAAGCAAATTCGTGGATTTAAAAGAAGTGCTGGCTCAATCTTTGGTTTTGAAAACCACAGGAATTTTGGAACAACCATCTAACACTTCATTGCTCCAAACTGTTTTTTACTTATAGTTAGTGAGCGTTACTTAAGGTAACGCTTGTTGCACCAATGACCGCTATCGACCCAATACTGACGCTCAAACAAAAAACCACCCTAAGGTGGTTTTGGTGTTTCTTGGTGGCCCAAGGCGGAATCGAACCACCGACACAAAAATTTTCTACACTAAAAATACCTATTTTTCAGCAGCTAAAAGGTATAGCCTACATTAAAGCCGCCATAGGTATAGCTTGGCTTTTGTGTAATCACAGTAGATGGCGCTGATGTAGATAGTGTTGAAAATTGAATTTGATAAAGCTCAATTCCTGCAAATATATTTCCAGTCAGTTGCTGTTTAAATCCTAAGCCATAAAGAAAGCCTCTGACTGTTCCGCTATATGAGCCAGCCCCCGCCCCGGACAATGCGCCATCGCTTACTGTTACACCCTGGGTGGCTGTAGCATAGCCTAACTTAAGATATGAAAGCACATTATCATCAATCAAGAAACCAGGCTCCACCACAACACCCTTAATATTACTCAAGGTACTTTGATAAGCATAACTAGGCCAAGTGTATTGACCAGAGTTCTTAGATCCAAAGGTATAGAAAATGTTTGCAGCAATATTCCAAGGGCCTGGCAGGTCATGCGAGTAACCCACCGTAACATTTCCATTTGGGCCCGTTTGACCTCCTCTGTAGGTTTCCGAATAGCCACCAGCAGCAAAGCCTATGTCCGCATTCGATGATGAAAATCCATAGCCAGCTTGAATATATGGGCCGTCAAATATTACGTCATAATCTTTTGCCGTAGCTAAAGTTGACATTAAACAAAAAACTACTGTCGCAATAATTTTATTCATAAGATCTTTCCTCTCTGATATTGAACATTGATAGATTTAATGCAACTAAAAACACAAGAAAAATTCAGATAAATCTTAATACATCTAGTATTTAATAAGGGTTGTTACTAGCTTAGCTCTAGTGCGGCTATTTAGATTTACTACTAAAAGAATCGCGATCCAATAACTTCTTAACAGTTCTCATCTGCCAGTCAGGCCTTTGGCCTGCCCAGCACGATTCGAACTTGTGACCGAGGCCTTAGAGGACGTTAACTCCCTTAACTCAGAGTTTCTTATTAACCGTAAGCAGTCCTTGAGCACTTGCAAACTTCGGGCAACAAGTAGTTCATTGCTCCAACCTAGAGCCATATATCTATTGGGGTCTACTGGTGATATCTCCTACATACCGACTACACAGAAAGAAAAACGACTTAGGAATTTCTCCCTAAGTCGTTGATTTCATTGGTGGGCCCACCAGGACTTGAACCTGGGACCAAAGGATTATGAGAGCAGACA
>JBAXVK010000133.1:0-1554 GCA_037129175.1 Polynucleobacter sp.
TGGCCCCTCTATATTCAATAGCGCCACGAAAAATAACAGGCCTTGCGCCATTCCTACAAGCGTCGTAAAAAAGATAATGGAAAATTGGGGACGCATTATTTTGCATTCCTTGCTGCGTCAATAGTTTCCATGATCGAGCGGGGTAAGTAGTGGTTAGCGGGCTGGGTTTCCCATTCAGGCATGAGGGCGTAACCTCCACGCTCTGCAATCGCTTTACTTGCGTCTGACTCTGGATCATGAACATCACCAAAAATACGGGCGCTCGTTGGGCACGCAAGAACACATGCGGGCTTTCGTTCCGATTCAGGCAAGGTTTCGCTATAAATACGATCTACACACAAAGTACATTTCGTCATGACTTGGCGTTCTTCGTCTAGTTCACGTGCTCCGTAAGGGCACGCCCAAGAGCAATAGCTACAACCAATACATTTATCGTAATCAACTAATACGATGCCATCCTCTTTGCGCTTATAACTTGCTCCTGTTGGGCAAACAGGTACGCAGGGAGGTTCTTCACAATGCAGACACGATTTTGGAAAGTGGACTGTTTGGGTATTGGGAAATGATCCTGCTTCATAGGTTTGTACCCTGTTAAAGAAGGTTCCACTTGGACTTGCGCCATAAGCATTCAGGTCTGTTAGTGGCCCTGCAGAGCCCGAAGTATTCCACTCTTTACATGATGTGACACAGGCATGACAGCCGACACAAACATTGAGATCAATGACTAAGGCGAGTTGTTTATTGGTGCTCACTTGCTTGCCTCCTTTTTGAGAGACATTCCAGGTACTTCATATGCCTTTACCTGAGGCCATGTTTCTTGTGCCTCATCATCTCCAGCTGCGACTAATCTCACTCGAACATCGTACCAACCTGCCTGCCCAGTAATAGGATCAGAGTTGCTTACAGTAAAACCACCTAATGTGAGTTTTTCAGAAATCAAATGATTTAATAAGAAGCCTTTTTTGGATTCATCTGCATTATCAGACAGGCTCCAAGCAGACTCAGCTTTACCAATCGCATTCCAGGTCCAAACTGTTCCAGGATCAACCGCTTCTGAATGGCGAGCCATACACTTGACTTTGCCCCATTGAGATTCAATCCACATCCAGGCGCCATCTGCAATACCATGCTGTAGAGCTGTTGCAGTATTGACGTATAAATAGTTATGGCTATGAATTTGTCTTAACCAAGCATTTTGAGAATCCCAGGAGTGGTACATGGCCATGGGCCGCTGAGTAATCGCATTCAAAGTAAATTTATTGAGATCCGTTGCTTCATCTTCAAGTGGTGGATACCAGAATGGCAAGGGGTCGAAATATTTATAGATTCGATCTTTGAGGTGGGCAGGCGGTTGAGCTCCAGGACGCTTGCCGGTAGAGGCTAATCTAAATCTTTGCAAGATATCCGAATAAACAGCAATCATGATGGGATCATTTTTTTGCCGTAGTGCATTTTCTTTAGAAAAATCTAAATATCCCTTATTCCAATTACGCATGTACTGGTGTTCAGGCGGCATATGGTATTGATGTACGCAGTTATTCTCAGCATATTTTT
>JBAXVK010000134.1:0-1545 GCA_037129175.1 Polynucleobacter sp.
GTGTGCGTGTGTGCGGGTGGATTGCATGAGATATGGAACGAGAGAACGATGTGCGAGCAGTGAAACAAGAGGGCAAATGAGAGAGCGAGCGAGCGAGAGAGAGAGATATGGCGTCGGTGAACAGGTTCAGCAACTTGCATCAAACAAACAAACCTCTCTGGAAGAGCTGAAACAACGTGATGAGGCGGTTCGCAGTTATGGCGAGGCGCTCGTTCTACAGCCAGATTTCGAGTTTCTCTCTGGAGTGCATTTGCACGCCAAAATGAAGCTTTGTGACTGGACTGACTTGTCAGCAAGTCTTGTCTGCTATGAGGCGGATATTGAGGAAGGCAAGAAAGTCACGCCGCCTTTCCCGGCACTTAGCTTGATAGATAAGCCCGAGTTGCATCTGCTGGCGTCGAAGGTATACGCCGAGTCGAACTATCCAAAAAGCCAGAACTTTAAAAAAATCAACAAGCGTCCTATGGGTGGAAAAATTCGCCTTGGTTATTATTCGGCAGACTTTTATAACCATGCGACATCATACTTGATGGCCGAATTGTTTGAGGCTCATGACACCAACAGGTTTGAACTGTATGGCTTTTCATTTGGCGCAAATCACAAAGATGAACTGCACCAACGAGTATCCTCGGCATTCGACGTGTTCTACGATGTCGCAGCCAAGAGCGACGGAGAGGTAGCAGAACTCTCAAGACAACTGGGTATTGATATAGCGGTTGACTTGAAAGGCATTACGCAAGGCTCAAGAAGCCGCATCTTCGCCGAGGGCTGCGCACCGGTTCAGGTGAATTATCTCGGTTACCCGGGGACTATGGGGGTTGATTACATTGATTACGTAATCGCTGACAGAATACTGATACCAGAAGCGAACCGACAAGACTTCACTGAAAAAATCGTCTACCTGCCGCATAGTTACCAGGTCAATGACTCGACGCGCAAGATTTCGGACAAAGTATTCACAAGAGAAGAGCTCGGTTTGCCAAAGGACGTTTTTGTTTTTTGCTGTTTTAATAACAATTACAAGATAATGCCAGCGACTTTTGATGGATGGATGCGGATACTGAAAGCTGTTGAGCATAGCGTGCTTTGGTTATTAGAAGACAACCCGAGCGCTTCCAAAAATCTGCGTCAGGAGGCTGAGGCGAGGGGCATTGCCGGAAGCCGTCTTGTGTTTGCAACGTTTATGAAGCTTGATGAACACCTCGCACGCCATCAGTTGGCTGATTTGTTTATCGATACCCTGCCTTGTAACGCACACACTACAGCAAGTGATGCTTTGTGGGCGGGCTTACCCGTGCTGACTTGCATGGGCAGATCGTTCGCCGCGCGGGTGGCTGCGAGTTTGTTGAATGCTATCGAGTTGCCAGAACTTATCACTGACACTCAAGATGCATACGAAGCGAAAGCGATTGAGCTTGCCCAGAACGCAGATATGCTGTCTGAAATCAAACGGAAACTTGAAAAAAACAGACTCGCTACCCCGTTGTTTGATGCAAAAATATTCACCCGGCACATCGAGGCGGCTTACGAAGCAATGTATGCTCG
>JBAXVK010000135.1:0-1541 GCA_037129175.1 Polynucleobacter sp.
GAATGATAGAAAAGCATACTTACTCCATTTATATCTCCATGAGCACCTCTGTATTCATCAGAAGATGCATGTGTGGCTATATCAAGAGATTCATTTAACACTAGATTAACGCCCTCCCTTTCTCCTAGCCTTGCCCATGCTAACGATGGTGAATATTCCTCGTCTTTAGAAAAATATTGAGATTTAATCTCATCAATCCAGGGATTATCTACTTCGTCCTTTACAAGGTCATTGACATCTTTAAAGCCAACTTCACTATGGTGCTGTATAATTCTCAAAATTCCTGCTGGAACAGGCCTTTCAGCTGAGGCGTCAATAACTGTTGCGAATATGCTTTGACTATCATACTTACCATAATCTTCTATAATCTGACTAGGTTTTTGTTTAAAGATCGTAGAAAATACATCAGTTTCAACTGATAATGGTATGTCTGCGAACTGACTATCACCTTTTATATAGGAAACGACAAATTTTCTATCTCCTAATTCGCTCTTAATATCACATTCAATACCTTCTTCTAGGTATTGTTCAGTTAAATCCATTATTCTATCCTTCTTGAATCTTTGCGCTATTGTTTCGTCGCTATCATATGGAAAATCTGAACAAGATTCTCTGGTAATAATTTCACTCATAATTGATCTCCTTGATTCATTTTATCTTTATTCCTGGCTTTTCTTTTATTGACATAGCCCATTGATCTAGTGATAGCAAAAAGGCCTATGTAGGTTAATGGACTTTTTAGTACTGGTAGTGCGATATTAGACCCTTCTTGAGAATTAAGCATGTTATTTGTTATCCATAATCCTCCAGAAGCAGCAACGCCAGCAGCAAAATTTGAAGCAGCTAGTGCACCAACAGCAATAGATCCAGTCTTCATGTCCTCTTTAAAAGTTTTAGTGTTATCTCTAGCATGATTTCTAATAATAACCCCTGGAGAACCAAGACCAAGTGCTAATCCTGCGGTATCAGCTGCATTAATTAAATTATCTTTAATCCCCTTGCCAGTTTTCGAGACTGAATCTGAGATTGAATCAGAATTGCTATTAAACCTTTCGCCCATAGCTTTGGATGCTCTTTTATTATTCATAAGACTAGCAGACACACCTAAAGTTAGTGCACCTTCAATAACGGCACTAGTAGCACCCATGGCGCCCCCAGTTATAAATGGATTGTTCCAGTGCTCAAAAGACCATACACCTACTCTCCCAAGAGTAAATTCCATGCCAACTTCATGAAAGCCCAGTAAGGCAATACTTCCTATTGTGGTTATTCGATTAAAAACAGATCCTTCTGCAAGATCTTTGCGTGCTTCATATCCCACAGCTTTAGTATCAGAAATGAAGGTTTTCAAATCCCTAATAGCATCCTGGCTTAAATTACGATTTAATGATGGATCTTCTTGGTCTTGAGTATTATTGGATAATATTTCTGACATGATTTTTCCTTTTTTTAATTTTAAAAATAGCGCAGCTGTACCCTGATTATCTTTAGCAATTAAATCCTGTGTATTTTGAATAGCCTGCTTTGGAAGATAGCCATCA
>JBAXVK010000136.1:0-1530 GCA_037129175.1 Polynucleobacter sp.
GTAGGACCCGGCACGCCTTGGCTACCCGGTTCGCCCTGTGGTCCGGCTATACCTTGCGTCCCAGTGGCGCCGGTAACCCCCTGAGGTCCAGTCGGCCCTTGTGAGCCGGTAGCACCGGTCTGCCCTTGTGCGCCAGTAGCGCCCGCCGGTCCAGTTCCGAATGTTCCAATACCTAACTGGCCTGTCGCTGAGTCAATTACGACGGGTAATGCGTCAGCGTCGGAAGAAAGATTCGCAGTGGTGATGCCGGCGATGTAGGTCGCCGTTTGATTCGTGTCGCCAATACGTATGGTATTTGAGTCAGTAATCTGACCAGTATTGCCTACGAGTATGTTGTAGCTGGTATCTCTAAGGCCCGACCCTGCACCATCGCCAATGACCGTGTTGTAAGTGCCGCTACCAAGATACGCAAGCGAACTCGATCCCACCGCAGTATTGTGAGTACCGTTCCATATATTCCCACTCGACCCTGATCCAATAGCGGTATTCCAAGAACCTGTCTGGTTCGACTGCAGCGCCCATAGCCCCATGGCTGTATTGTAGGTGCCAGTCGTCGTGTAATAGAGCGTCCTAGGTCCGACGCTGGTATTGGCATAGCCTGTTGTTAGATTACGTAATACTTCAGATCCAAAGGCTGTGTTCCCATCACCAGTCAATCTGTAGACGTCAAATGCCATAAGGCCAGCGCCAGTATTGGCACGACCATCCATAAAAATACCAGCGCCGGTTGCGCCCGTGACGCCCATAGCACCTTGGATACCCTGAGGACCTGCCTGGCCGACTGGACCAGCAACGCCTTGCAGGCCCGTTGGTCCAGTCGCTCCCACTATGCCTTGGATACCCTGAGGGCCTGTTGCACCGACCGTACCCATAACTCCTGTAGGGCCCTGCGGAATCACGAAGTTCAACTTCGCCGCAGTGGTTGTTCCGGTATTAGTCACGCTAGCCGCCGTTCCAGGCGCGCCGGTGGTAGTCGTGCCAATGGAAACCGTCGCAGAACCAGCGGCACCTGTGGCGCCAGTCGCACCCGTAGCTCCAGTTGAGCCTTTCGCTCCAGCAGTGCCGGCTGCGCCAGTTGGCCCAGTGGCACCTTTAGCACCGGCCACTCCAGCAGCCCCGGTTGCACCTGTGGCACCAGTAGCACCCGTGGGCCCCTTATCCAATGACTCTACCGTGAGGCCATATGTAACGGACCCCGATGTGCCTGCCACTAAACTCATCAGGTAGTCGCCATCAGGCGGGGCAATCCCAAACGATGCCGTTACCGTTGACGCCGTAGCCGATGACACGGTCAAAGCTGTGCCATTCACTGAAACCGTCGGTTTAGTCGCACAGCTCCCTGTCGCAGCCGTACAGAACCCACTACCTGCAATAGTTAATGCAGTGGGTGTACCTTGAGCCGAATAGGTGGTCAGAATCGAGGTGATCGCTGGAGCGGCATTCGCACCCGAAGCAGCCAATCCCAAAGCCGCGGCAACCGAAACCCGAATCGTCCGTGAAGTCTGGCGCATGAATGCTGTTCCTTAGCGA
>JBAXVK010000014.1:0-56027 GCA_037129175.1 Polynucleobacter sp.
TTTAATTCCTGTGATCCTTGCGGATCGTCGCACTCATTCAAGAAATTGACTTGGTAATAAAACCAAATCTTTTTACTGTCTATGAGTACTATTTGTTTACATCTGTCCCGAAGGACTGGATGCTTTCGCCTAGTACCCACATTTATCGGTTGACTAATTTTTAAAGAGGGCTGAATCGTTTTTAAAAAACATTCAGCGAAGAGGTGAGACTATGACATACATAAATGGGGTTGTCAACACCTTTTGCAGTCTTTTTCCTAAAATAACGATGTTTTTTCTTACTTACAAATAAGTCGACTCAAATCATGGGGATCGATTTTTAGGTCTGGATTTATCACAGGGCAGTGTTTTTGATGCTTTTTTGCATGTTGCACATATATTAGGGAAAACCCTGTGATTTTCATATAAGACTGCTAATATGTTGCTATGCACAATAAATTAGCAAGCAAACACTTACCCAGCAAGCCTTATTTGAAAAGGCAATCTGTCCCCGTTCGAGAGCTACATGCTGGGCATAAGGCAGAGATACTTCAGCACTTATTACGACTGAATGAGGAGGATCGCCGCCTACGATTTGGCACCCAAACTTCCGACGCAGTCATCCAGCGCTACATTGAGCGCCTCGATTTCAACAAGGACACTATTTTTGGCGTCTTTGACTTGAACTTAAAGCTTATTGGCATGGCTCACTTAGCCTATTTACCAGAAATCAAAGGCCAGGCACGCGCCGCTGAATTTGGCGTCTCGGTCCTACCGGAAGGGCGCTCGCAGGGTTTTGGTACTGCTCTATTGCAGCGCTCCGCTGTCCATTCGCGCAATACTCGTATTGAAGCCCTTTATGTTCATTGCCTATCTAGCAACAAAGCAATGATGCATTTAGCGCAAAAAGCTGGCATGAGTGTTGAATACGCCTACGGAGATGCGGATGCTTATCTTAAATTAGCGCCAGCAAGTCCATCAACGATTGTCGAAGAGGCAGCCAATGAGCAGTGGGCTGATATGGATTACGCATTAAAACAAAACCTGAAAAGATCTAATCAAGCCTGGTGGTGGTTCCTTGGCAGACCAAAGCTCGCGCCTTAATTTTTATTTGGCGCGCCACGTAACACCCAGGTCGTCAAGATCGATAAGTCCGCATCACTTAATTTTGTATTGGCAGGCATGGGCACAACGCCCCATGACCCTGCGCCACCTTTAGCAATTTTATTTTTCAAAAAAATTTGTGCGTTTGGATCGTCTTTATATTTTTGTGCAATAGCCTGAAAGCTAGGGCCAACAATTTTTTTATTACTTGCGTGACAACCTAGGCATGCGTTTTGTTTTGCAACTGCAAGCGCTATTTGATCTTCACTACTCGCTCGCACATATTGAAAAGGTAAAGCGAGTACTACAAGTGAAAAAAATGTTTTTATAAATTTATGCGGCGAGTACATCAACCTCTTTTAAAAAAAATTACTGCTGTTTTAGTGCGCTATCTGATTGCGATTGTGCCGACTTACCTTCTTTTTCTAAGCGAGTTTTCTCGGCATCAGAAATGATGTCGAAATAAACATAAACATCTTTCACGCCATTTGTATTACTAGTAATTTTTTTCGCTAAATCCGCTTCAGATTGTGTCAAGATGCCCAGTAGATAAACGCTGCTGCCTTCAGCAATAATTGCCATCGAATTGGAAGGCAACTTTTCTGTAAAGATCATTTGCGTTTTGATCTTAGACTCCAAATAAGAATCATTTACGCGGGACGTATAACTGCTATTCGGACCAATGACTAATTCATTAAAGACGGTACGTACATTCTTCATGGCATTTACATAAGCCCCCGCTCCACCCTTGATATCAGCATCTTTTACTTCGCCAGTCAACAGGACCTTCTGATTGAACGAGGTGACAGTAATATGCGCATTGTCTCCAAATCTCTTACTTAATGCGCTACTTCCCTCCCACTCAATCCCCTTGTCGATTGCTTGCACACCAGCAGTTCGTCGATCGGTCAATACAGTTGCGGTTGCAGCAACACCTCCAACGGCAACCACCGCACAAGATGAAAGTTGGGACACTGTCATTACTGCAATTACAAGTTTTAAGAGGTAGGAGGTTTGCATTTGTGTATTTTCTGAAATGAATTGAGCTAAAAATTCTAGTCGTATAAAACGTGGTCCACGCCATCGCACAATCCATGCAACAGGACTAAATGAGTTTCTTGAATACGTGCAGTACGCGTTGAAGGAACGCAGAGATGAATATCGTCTTTATCTAGCAAAGTAGCAATCTTGCCGCCACCATTGCCGGTGAAGGCAATGATTTTGATACCCATCTTCTTAGCCGCTTCTATTGCCTTGACCACATTCTTAGAGTTGCCTGATGTTGAAATTCCTAGAAGGATGTCGCCTTTCTTGCCAAGACCGCGAACTTGTTTGCTAAAGATATCGTCATAACTGTAATCATTGCCAACCGCAGTCAAAATGGATGTATCTGTTGTTAATGCAATCGCGGCCAACTCTTCGCGCTCTCGCTCAAAGCGTCCAATTAACTCTGCAGCAAAGTGCTGAGCATCCGCGGCGGAGCCGCCATTACCGCAAGCCATTACTTTGCCGCCAGATTTCAAGCAATCCACCATTGTCAGCACACCGCGAGCAACATGCTCTGGAAGGACTTTCTCAGCCTCTTGCTTTACAGAAATGCTGTCTAAAAAATGCTGTGATGCGCGCTTGCGCAAATGCTCAATAGTCTTTTTATCCATGACAATATTATGCGCCAAACTAGGGGTAATTTATAAAGCAACGTATCCTCTTACTTATGACCAATCTTACGCAGAAGATGTCCCCATGGAAATAGGCTCATTTGATTTTTTAAAGCAGCAGGATTTACCTGCTGGGGCCCTCTACATGATTGCCACGCCCATCGGCAATATGGGGGACATCACTTTGCGCGCGCTACATGTATTGGGTGCAGTTGATGGTATTGCCTGCGAAGACACCAGACACAGCGCGGCATTATTACAGCAATTTGGCATTCATAAAAAATGCTTGGCGCTTCATGAGCACAACGAAGTTGGGGGTGCGCAAACAGTGATTCAAAGCCTTGCTAAGAACGAGCGCTGGGCATACATTTCTGATGCAGGCACTCCAGGAGTTTCTGACCCTGGCGCTAGGCTGGTAAACGAAGTGCAAAAAGCGGGGTTTCGAGTAATCCCCATTCCTGGTGCCAGCTCAGTGTCTTGCGCAATCTCTGCAGCAGGCTCCGTGATGCTCAATTCAGAAGGGCGCTTTCAATTTTTAGGATTTTGGCCAAACAAAACTAAAGAGCGCGATGCCTTACTGCACGATATTTGTAGCGGCATAAAAACCAGTATCTTTTTTGAATCTCCGCATCACATTCGCGAAACACTATTGGTGCTTGCAAATGCTTTGGAGCCAGCGCGACAGGTATTTATTTGTCGTGAATTAACCAAAAAGTTTGAACAGCTCGTTTCAATTCAGGCAAGTGAAATCGCATCATGGCTAGAGAATGCAGAGAGCTTAAAGGGTGAATTTATCATTCTGGTAGCAGGGCGCCAAGCAAGCTCTAATGAGGCTCCAGAGCATGCATCACTCTTGCTCTGGGCAAATACTCTGAGCCCTTATTTGGGCAGTAAAGAAATTGCCACAGTTTTATCTCAAGCCTTAAATATTACAAAAAAAGAGGCGTATCAAATTGCCTTAGATGTAAAAGATAAAGGTAATAAGAAATAAAAAAGCTGGCATATAGCCAGCTTTTGGGGATGCACTAAATTTTACTTAGATGCTGCAGGGGCTGAGGCTTTAGGATCTGCTGGAGCGCTAGCATCCTGAAAATTTAACTGGGCTACCGGTTTAATCAATTGCTCCGTGGTGGCGTTAGATTCACCGCGCTTGCCATTATTTACGAATACCATTAACAATAAAATAATGATCAGAGGCACAAAAAAGCATGCAAACACGATAATGATGAGTTGTTTTGGGGACTTGATTAGATTTCCGTGCTCGTTGCTCATAGGAATTTCTTTTATTTGACAGGTTTTAGGATTGTTTGGCGGTGATTATAACTAGTGAGTGGGGCTATAAGGCACTTACAATAGAGGGGAATGCAGTTTCGCTGGCGCCCGTAGCTCAGTGGATAGAGTATTGGCCTCCGAAGCCAAGGGTCGCAGGTTCGATTCCTGCCGGGCGCGCCAAAAGGGGGTGTTTTTGACCTGTGTCATGCGTAAAGTCTGAAAAGCCTCTATCATTTGGGTCTAACTTATTGATTCTTATCGTGTCTACACATCTAAATTCAGCCCTTTCAGAGCCATCCCTGACAAATCCTCTCCATCCAGAGGCGCCATTGCCGCACCGCAAAATTATTCGGAGCTGGTTAATCCCAATGGCGCAAGGAGAAACAGGGCGCGCCATCATGCTACTCATGATTGATGCAGCCTTATGGCTTGGCTGTATTGCCGGCACAATCTTTGTTGAAAGTATTTTCCTCAAAGTTGTTTTCGGTCTCATTGCTGGTTTTGTCACTGGTCGCATTTTTATTTTGGGTCACGATGCTTGCCATCAAAGCTTCACTCCCAATCGAGAACTCAACAAAGTGTTAGGGCGTATTGCATTCTTGCCATCTCTCACGCCATATAGCTTGTGGGATGTTGGGCACAACGTAGTGCACCATGGCCAAACCAACTTAAAGGGTTTTGACTTTGTTTGGGCGCCACTATCAAAATCTGAATATGACGCTCTACCCACATGGCGTAAGGCTCTAGAGCGCCTTTATCGTAGTGGCTGGGGTCCCGTTTTCTACTACCTCATTGAGATTTGGTGGAGACGTGAGTACTTCCCAAATGCTAAAAATAAACCTGGCGATCGCCCCATTTTCTTAAAAGACAACCTGCTTGTTACCGGCTTTGCAATTGTGTGGATCGCTTGCCTTGTTGCTGGCGCAATTGCTACCGGTCAATCTATCTGGCTTGGTCTCATTACCGGTTTTGCAATTCCATTCTTGTTTTGGAACGGCATGATTGGGTTTGTAGTCTATGTTCACCATACGCATCCATCTGTCTCTTGGTATGACAAGAAGTCTGAGTGGTTACGCGCCCAGCCCTTCGTTTCGACCACAGTCCACCTGACATTTAACTGGGTTTGGGGCTCTTTAATGCACCACATCATGGAGCACACAGCCCATCACGTGGATATGAGCGTACCCCTTTATCGCCTCCAAGAGGCCCAAAACACCCTCGAAAACATCCTTCCAGAGCGAATTTTTGTCCAAAAGTTCTCTTGGGACTGGTATTTCGATACTGCCCGCAAATGCAAGCTCTATGACTTTGAAAATAAGGCCTGGCTAGATTTTGAGGGTAATAAAACGGCTGATTCGGTCCGAGTTGTCCTAAGCCCAGCTCCAGTGGGACAAAACGGGTAAAATAGATCTTCTGTATAAAGATTGCCTTACCCCGGATTGCTCATGACCACTTCAACTCCTGCCGCTACCCAAGATACCTCCCAGAGCCTCAAGTTTTGCTCCTCTTGTAGTCGCGAAAAACGACTTGAGGGTGGTACATGGATTCCGACAAGTAATCGCAAGCAACGCTGGATTTGCGCCAGCTGCTTATACAACCGTACACACCGCACCGGTTCAGCAAAAACTTAATCAGTAGTAATGGCGAGCGCCATTACTCATAGGGCTTCATTGATGCCCCAAATGAAACCTTAACTGTGAATACCCAAGATACATTCCAATTTGCCCAGACTCACGAATGGGCTGATCTCGAGAGCGATGATTTAGTGTGGGTTGGCATTAGCCACCATGCTCAAGAAGCTTTAGGTGATGTGATGTTCTTTCAAGCACCCAAGCTTGGGCAACAAGTAAAGCAGGGCGAGGCAATTGCCGTAATTGAATCAGTCAAGGCTGCAAGCGATATTCATGCGCCAGTGAGCGGAGAAATTGTTGCCCTTAATGAAGAGGTGGACTCATCTCCTGAAATAGTCAATGAAAATCCTTATGGTGTTTGGTTATTCAAAATTAAGCCCAGCTCGGATAGCAATCTTGCAATCGAACTTAGCCAATTAATGAATCTAGAAAAATACAGCGCCACTGCTGGCGCTTAGGTAAAGAACTATATCGCGATTGGATCGCGCTCAATGAGCCAGCGTACGCGACTTGTTTTACTGATGCGCCCTTGAGAGTTGTAGCGCAACTCTCGATCTACAAACTCTAAAATTTCCTGTAACTGTTTGCGTCCGCCTGACTCAATCAGGAGTTGGGCGCGCTCCGTACCCGCCACCCGCATCACTGCTTTTGGAACGGGATCATAGACTCTTAACCCCGCAGATATAAGGCCTTGTGACTTCAGTCCTACCTTTAAAGAACTTAAAAATTGAATTGCCTTATCCAAACTTTTTGCTTCAGCGTGGACTAAAGCCTGATATGAATAAGGAGGCAATCCAGCCTCTTGTCTCTCGCTAGCAGTGTGAGACAAAAATCCATCCACATCATGTCGAAGCAAGTACTGAAATACAGCTGACTCGGGGTATTGAGTCTCAATATAAATATCTCCGCTGACTTGACCCTCCTTCCCAGAGCGTCCTGCGCGGCCAGCCACTTGCACTAGTTGAGCAAATAACCTTTCTGCTGCTCTAAAGTCTTGAGAAAACAATCTCCCATCAGCATCTAGCACAGCTACGAGTCCGATATTTTGATAATCGTGTCCTTTGGCAATCATTTGCGTGCCAACCACGATGTCCACCTTGCCCTGATGAATTTCTTGAAAGAGCTCTTCTGCGCCTTTACTGCTTCTACTAGAGTCCGTATCAATCCGCAAAACTCTGGCGCCAGACCACATCTCTTCAATAGTGTCTTCAATCTTTTGCGTACCTTGCCCCAAGGTTTTAAGGTCAGCATTGCCGCAATCAGGGCAGTGGCTTGGAATAGGCTTTGCTAGGCCGCAATGGTGACAGCTCAACACCGATTTTTTGGTCAACGCGCCCGCTTTATGCAGCACCATATATGAGCTGCACTGCTGACATTTAGAGAGCCATGTGCAAGCACTACAACTTAAGACCGGGGCATAACCCCTGCGGTTAATTAAAATGAGGCTTTGTTTTTTATCTTCTAAATTTTTACTGATCGCCCTAGCTAGTGTCTTGGTTATCAGACTTTTACCTTTAGGTTTGCCAACATCACCAGGGCTATATTGATTCTGAGGGTCACGCGTATTGATCAGGTGAACTCTGGGTAAGCTGGCCCCCTGAGCCCTCTGATCTAAACGAATGTGTTCATAGCGACCAGCTTTGGCTGCCAGCCAAGTTTCTAAAGATGGCGTAGCCGAAGAAAGCAGAATCGGCACCTTCACATCATGCGCTCGCCAAACTGCAAGGTCTCGCGCTGAATAGCGGATGCCGTCTTGTTGTTTATAAGATGGGTCGTGCTCTTCGTCCACCACAATTGCACAAAGATTTGGAAGCGGGGTTAATGCTGCCAATCTTGTACCCAAAATAATTTGCGCCTTGCCAGTCATCGCCTCATGCCAAGCAATGCCTCTTTCTTTTTCTGTTACGCCACTGTGTAGAACCACCATTTTCTTTTCAGGAAAATAGGCGCGCACCCTTCGCTCCAACTGCGGGGTTAAATTAATTTCGGGAACAAGGAGCAATACTTGTGCGCTCGCATCATCCAAGGTCTCACTTAGCCAATTCAAAAATACCGCAGTTTTTCCACTGCCAGTTTGGCCTTGCAGAAGAACGGCCTTGAATTCTTTTTTACTGCTGCTGCATTGACGCAATTTCTCTAGGGCCTGCTTTTGTTCCTCATTGAGGTCTGCCTCTTTTATTAAGCCTTCGCTTGGCTCTGGCTGAGTATTTTTCTTTTTCTTTTCTTGTGCAGCTATGAGTTTTTGTGGGATCTTTTCCCAGTTTTCTGGCTTTTTCCACATCTGCGGAATTGTTGGAATGATCGTTTCGCCAAGTGCATGAATATAGTATTGGCTTGCAAAGTTAATTAGTCTTAGGGCTGCTGGGTCTAGAGCGGGAAGGGGGACCAGCTGAGTTACTGACTTTAGCTTGTCAATTTCAAAATCAGAGTGGGCGCTAACTTTTATTACCACCCCAACCAAGGAAGATCGCCCAAAGGGAACCTCTACGATATGCCCAAGCTCAGGAGTTAACCCCAATTTTTCAAGGTCCCACAAGTAATCAAAGCCCTGGGCCAAGGGCTTATCAACTACTACCTGAACCACTATTGGTGGGGCCATTTTTTACTTCAGTCTTTCTTTTTACCTGTGGATAAGTCTGTGGATATCATCCAATGATTTTGATTTATAAGCTAATTTACCAGTTGCCTAAGAGCGCACTGTTTTTGAGCGTTTTTATTAAAAATATATATAAATCAAGGTTTTGCGGTCTGTTTCGGAAGTTAATGTTTACCTTTATTCCGAATCTTCATGAATTTTGAAATTTGCACTAATCTGTGCATAACTTTCAACAAAATTTCAATCCTAAGTTAGCAGCCACTCAGGATTATTGCTTTGCTCTAAGAGCCCTTGAGCGTTGGATTACTGTTTCGGACAATGCGGTCACGCTTTCAGGCGGGGTAAATTGGGAGATTCCATGGCCCAAATTGAAGATGTGTCCATCAAGCGGATGTAAGCCTGATTTAAGGGCTGGGGCGCTCGCCAAATCCTCTAGCAGTAGGTTTGCCTGCTCAGCTATCTGTTTTGCATCAGAGAAGAGAATTAGGGGGTCTAGATTGCCTTGTAATGCTAGGGGCTTATTCAATGCAAGCAACTGTTTGCGAGCACGACTCAGCGACATGGTCCAATCAATGGCAATGACATCAGCACCAACCTGCGCCATATCGTCCAACCAAATGCCGCCGCCCTTGGTAAACATGATGATGGGAACTTTTCTACCTTCATGTTCGCGTGGCAATAGCGCAATCACTTTTTGCATGGATGCCAAAGACATCTTTTGATACCAGCAATCTGGGAGCATGCCACCCCAGGTATCAAAAATCATTAGCGCTTGTGCACCAGCTTTCAATTGTTCAGTTAAGTACGCAGCCACTGATTGGGCGTTGATATCCAGAATATGCTGCAACAAATCAGGGCGACTAAACATCATGGTTTTAGCATGACGAAAATCTTCAGAACTGGAGCCATCGATCATGTAGCACGCTAATGTCCATGGGCTTCCAGAGAAACCAATCAAGGGTACGCGTTGTTTGCCATCCTGTATCAATGCTTTGCGAATTCCTGATACAGCATCAAATACGTATTGCAGCTGACTCATGTCAGCGACACGCAATTTTTTTACCGCCTCTTCAGTACGAAGTGGATGATCAAAGCTCGGGCCTTCACCTGCAGCAAATTTGAGACCCAAGCCCATGGCATCTGGAATGGTCAAAATGTCGGAAAACAAAATCGCTGCGTCCAATGGATAGCGATCTAAAGGCTGAAGGGTGACTTCAGTTGCATAGGCAGGATTTTTAGCGAGCCCTAAAAAGCTTCCGGCCTTCGCACGTGTAGCGTTGTATTCGGGGAGATAGCGGCCAGCTTGGCGCATCAGCCAAAGTGGTGTTTGATCAACTGCTTCGCCCAAGCAGGCCTTTAAAAATCGATCATTTAATAACAAGGGGCTAGCCAACAATTATTTTTTACGGCGAAAACGCGCAATTGCAGCCAATTGTGCAGCTGCCATCGCAAACTCAGATTGGGCCAAAGCCAAATCAAAGTCAGTACCACGGTTTTGCATCGCCTCTTCTGCGCGTCTCTTTGCTTCTAATGCTTTTGCTTCATCAAGATCATGCCCACGAATAGCAGTATCGGCTAATACAGTGACACGGTCTGGTTGAACCTCTAGGTAGCCACCCGCAACAAACACGAACTCTTCATCGCCATCGGCTTTTTCAATGCGGACAGAGCCAGGACGAATGCGGGTGATTAATGGAGTGTGGCCATGCAAGATACCGAGTTCGCCACTTTCGCCTGGAAGCGCCACAAACTTGGCCTCTCCACTGAAAATAGACTTCTCGGCACTCACTACGTCGACATATATGTTTGACATAATTTCCCTAGATGAAAGCGATTAAAGCTTCTTAGCCTTCTCAATGGCTTCATCAATTGAACCCACCATGTAGAACGCTTGCTCTGGCAAGTGATCCAACTCACCGCTACAAATCATCTTGAAGCCGCGGATGGTTTCTTTCAGTGGCACGTATTTACCTGGCGAACCAGTAAACACCTCGGCAACGTGGAAAGGCTGTGATAAGAAACGCTGAATCTTACGAGCGCGTGATACGGCTAATTTATCTTCTGGCGACAATTCGTCCATACCCAAAATTGCAATAATGTCGCGCAACTCTTTATAGCGCTGCAATGTCATCTGCACTTCACGGGCTACGTCATAGTGTTCCTGACCAACTACTTGTGGATCCAGCTGACGGCTTGTTGAATCCAAGGGATCAACCGCTGGATAAATACCCAAAGCAGCAATGTCACGTGACAACACAACAGTGGAGTCTAGATGCAAAAAGGTTGTTGCTGGCGATGGATCAGTCAAGTCATCTGCAGGAACGTAAACAGCCTGAATAGAGGTAACAGAGCCCGTTTTTGTTGAAGTAATACGCTCTTGCAATTTGCCCATCTCTTCAGCCAATGTAGGTTGGTAACCCACAGCAGAAGGCATACGGCCAAGCAAAGCGGAAACTTCGGTACCAGCCAATGTATAGCGATAAATATTGTCAACAAAGAACAAAATATCACGGCCTTCGTCGCGGAATGCTTCAGCCATTGTCAAGCCAGTCAAGGCAACACGTAAACGGTTGCCAGGAGGCTCATTCATCTGACCAAATACCATTGCCACTTTATCGACAACGTTTGATTCTTTCATCTCGTGATAGAAGTCATTACCTTCACGAGTGCGCTCACCAACACCAGCAAACACAGATAAACCTGAGTGTTGCTTAGCGATGTTGTTAATCAATTCCATCATGTTCACGGTCTTACCAACGCCTGCGCCACCGAATAGGCCAACCTTACCGCCCTTAGCGAACGGGCAAACCAAGTCAATAACCTTAATACCAGTTTCAAGCAAATCAACCGAAGGAGACAATTCATCAAATTTAGGTGCTGGTTGGTGAATAGCGCGACGCTCTTCAGTCGCAATCGGACCTGCGTCATCAATTGGGCGGCCCAAAACGTCCATGATGCGACCCAAAGTTGCTGGACCAACCGGTACAGAAATAGGCTTGCCGGTAGACTTTACTTCCATGCCGCGACGCAAACCATCGCTTGCGCCCATGGCAATTGCGCGAACTACGCCGTCACCGATCTGTTGCTGGACTTCAAAGGTCAAGCCTTTTTCAGCAAATGATTTTTCACCACTATCAACCAATGTCAGCGCATCGTAGATGCTTGGCATTTTGTCGCGTGGGAACTGAATGTCCACCACTGGACCGATACATTGCACGATATTTCCGTTACTCATCGCATTTCTCCGCTTTTAATTCCTGAATTCTTTCGTATTTCTAAATGCTGACTGCTTAAACTGCAGCCGCTCCGCCAACAATTTCAGACAACTCTTTGGTAATAGCAGCTTGTCGTGTTTTGTTGTAATCCAATTGCAATTCACCGATCACGTTCTTCGCATTATCTGAGGCGGCCTTCATTGAGACCATGCGGGCAGATTGCTCAGAAGCCATGTTTTCGGCAACAGCTTGATAAATCATTGCTTCAACGTAACGCTTTAATAAGCCATTCAAAATAGACTCAGCATCAGGTTCGTAAATGTAATCCCAAGACGGGCCTGCTTTATCTTCAGGAGTCATCTCAGCATGCTCCAAAGGCAAAAGCTTCTCCAAAACAGGCTCTTGTTTCATTGCATTTACAAAGCGGGTATATGCCAAATAAACAGCATCGATCTCACCGCGCTCAAACGCCTCTAACTGGGCAGTAATTGCGCCAATCAACACATCCAAATGCGGCGTATCACCAATTTGAATGGTTTGGGAAATCAGTTTTGCTTTTGAGCGATTCAAAAACTGCAGGCCTTTTGAACCAATTGCGGTGTACGCAATCTCAATGTTTTTTTCCTGCATATCGCGAACTTGATTCGCAATCAAACGCAAGACGTTGGTATTTAAACCGCCGCATAAGCCTTTGTCTGTAGTAACTAAAATAGTGCCAACATTCTTCACTTCGCGAGTCACCATATAAGCAGGGCGGAACTCGGGATTTGCTTTAGAAAGATTGGCAACAATCTCACGAATTTTTTCAGCGTATGGGCGCGCATTACGCATACGCTCCTGGGCGCGACGCATCTTGGATGCGGCGACCATTTCCATTGCCTTAGTGATCTTGCGCGTGTTTTGCACGCTCTTGATCTTAGATCGTATCTCTTTTGTGCTTGCCATGATTTATGCGAGCCCTCTTAGAAAGAGGCTGAGCGCTTGTAGTCCTCAATTGCAGCACGCAAAGCAGCTTCGTCATCCTTGCTGAGATCTTTGGTTTCTTCAATACGTGCAACTAAATCAGCATATTTAGATTTCAAATGATCTTGCAAACCTTTTTCAAATGCCAATACATGCTTCACTTCAAGATCATCGAAGTAACCGTTGTTCATTGCATAAAGTGAGACGGCCATTTCCCAAACCTGCAAAGGTTTATATTGAGCCTGTTTGCACAACTCTGTAACACGCTTACCGCGCTCGAGTTGCTTACGAGTTGCATCATCAAGGTCAGATGCAAACTGCGCAAATGCGGCCAATTCACGATATTGCGCCAAGTCAGTACGAATACCGCCAGATAATTTCTTGATCACTTTAGTTTGTGCTGCACCACCAACACGAGAAACAGAAATACCGGCATTAATCGCAGGACGCACACCAGCATTGAACAAGTCAGTTTCCAAGAAGATCTGACCATCGGTAATCGAAATCACGTTCGTTGGCACGAATGCAGAAACGTCACCAGCTTGAGTTTCAATAATGGGTAATGCAGTCAAGGAGCCCGTTTTACCTTTCACGGCGCCATTGGTGAACTTCTCGACATACTCAGCATTCACACGAGCAGCGCGCTCAAGCAAGCGTGAGTGGAGGTAAAACACGTCGCCAGGATAAGCTTCGCGTCCCGGTGGGCGACGGAGCAACAAGGAAATTTGACGATAAGCAACCGCTTGCTTGGTTAAGTCGTCGTAAACAATCAAAGCATCTTCGCCACGATCGCGGAAGTATTCGCCCATTGTGCAACCTGCGTATGCTGAGAGGTACTGCATCGCCGCAGACTCAGAAGCACTCGCTGCAACAACCACGGTGTACTCCATTGCGCCCAATTCGGTGAGCTTACGCACCACGTTAGCAATCGTAGAAGCTTTTTGACCAATCGCAACGTAAACGCAATAAACGCCTTTGCCTTTTTGGTTAATGATCGCATCAACTGCAACCGCAGTCTTACCGGTTTGACGATCGCCAATGATCAACTCACGCTGACCACGGCCAATTGGAACCATGGCATCAATCGCCTTCAAGCCAGTTTGCAGTGGCTGACTAACAGATTGGCGAGCGATAACACCAGGAGCAACTTTTTCAATAAAGTCCGTTAATTTAGTATTGATTGGACCCTTGCCATCAATCGGCTGACCAAGCGCGTTCACAACGCGACCGAGTAATTCTGGACCAACTGGAACTTCCAAAATGCGACCAGTACATTTAACTGGATCGCCTTCTTTAATGTGGGTGTATTCACCCAACACCACTGCACCAACTGAATCGCGCTCAAGGTTCAAAGCGAGGCCAATAGTGTTGTTTGGGAATTCCAACATTTCGCCCTGCATCACGCCAGACAAGCCATGTACGCGGCAAATACCGTCGGTCACTGAAATAACAGTGCCTTCGTTGCGAGACTGGGTGTCAACACCCATTTCGCTAATTCGGCTTTTGATCAGCTCGCTGATCTCGGAAGGGTTGAGTTGCATTACTTACTCCTGGGTCTTATTTCGTATGTTCTTAATCGGGATAACTTATGCGCCAAGACTTGCTTGCATTTGAGCTAACCGTGCCTTTACGGAACTATCCATCACCTCGTCACCAACTTGAATGCGAACGCCGCCAATCAATGCTGGATCAATCTGAATAGTTGGGCGCAAATCTCTACCCCCAAAGCGCTTCTTCAAACTTGACAACAAATCATTTAACGCAGAACCTTCTATAGGAAATGCGCTGGTAATCATTACTTCAGCTGCGCCTTCGCTTTTGTTCTTCATCGCCTCAAATTGATTTGCAATTTCAGGGACGGCTGCTAAGCGATGACTTTGGTTCACGAGACTTAAAAAGCTTGAAACTTTGCCATCTAACTTTGTCTTCACCATGCCAGATAAAAGCTTAGTCAGATCATTTGCAGAAACTTTTGGGTTGTTAGACAGGCTAGCAACTTCAGGCAACACAGCAAGCTGAGCCAATTCATTTAGTTGCTCTAGCATTGAAGCAAGCTCAGTCGGCTTAGCGCTCTGAAAAAGCGCTTCCGCGTAAGGGCGAGCAATCGTAGCTAACTCAGCCATATCAAAGCTCTGCCTTCAGTTGGTCAAGCAATGCGCCGTGCGCTTTAGCATCAACTTCACGACGCAAAATTTGCTCAGCGCCCTTAACAGCCAATACAGCAACTTCCGCACGCAAAACTTCGCGAGCCCGTGTTACCTGTTGGTCTGCATCTTCTTTAGCCTGAGAAATAATGCGCGTAGCTTCTGCTTGTGCGTTGGCACGAATTTCATCAGCCGACATTTGTGCGCGTTTTTCTGCTTCAGCCACACGCAGCACACCCTCTTGCCGTGCTTTAGAAAGCTCTTGCTCAGCTGCATTATTGGCAAGCGCCAATTCTTCTTTTCCGCGCTCGGCAGCAGCCAAACCATCAGCAATTTTGGTTGAACGCTCGTCCAATGCCTTAACCAATGGAGGCCACACAAAACGTGCAACCACCCACCATAAGACAAAGAAGACGATCATTTGCGCGAATAGGGTCGCGTTCAGATTCACGATATTCCTTTCAGTATTGTTGAGAACGGTTGGATAACCGACTGGTCATCCACGCCAAAACAATTACTTAATAACTGCGAGCAGTGGGTTTGCGAAAGCAAACAACATTGCAACACCAACGCCGATCAAAAACGCAGCATCGATCAAACCAGCCAAAAGGAACATTTTGGTTTGCAATTCGTTGATCAGCTCTGGTTGACGGGCAGCGCCCTCAATGAATTTGCCACCCATAATGCCAATGCCCAAACAGGCCCCTAAAGCGCCGAGGCCGATGATAAGGCCAATACCGATAGCGGTTAGTCCTTGAATGTTGGCTAAGAATGCTTGCATGTTTACTCCTAAGTAATAAAAGTGAGGTTAAAAATAAAAAGGTTAATGGTGACTATGAGCTTGGCCTATGTAGACCAAAGTCAACATCATGAAAATAAAAGCTTGTAACAAAATGACCAAGATATGGAAGATTGCCCAGGCAGAGCCAGCAAGCACGTTGCCTACAAAGCCAAGCATGTACATATCCAAATTAAAGGTCCACATACTTCCTAAGAGAGCAATCAATAAAAAGATCAACTCGCCCGCATACATGTTTCCAAAAAGTCGCATTCCCAAAGAAACGCCTTTAGCAATATATTCAATGATGTTCAGAATGAGGTTGAAAGGGGCTAAGTACCACTTTGCGCCAAATGGGGCCGAGATAAGCTCATGCATAAATCCGCCAAAACCTTTTACCTTGAAGCTGTAGAAAAACACCAATAGTAAGACTGAGAAAGACATGCCAAGCGTGGCATTCAAATCAGTAGTTGGGACAATCTTGTGGTGTGGCACATGCACACCAAAACCTTCAATGAAGTGATTGACGCCAACAATCCAATCCACTGGAACCAGATCAAGCGTATTTAAAAGAATAATCCAACAAAAAACGAACAGTGCTAAAGGTGCAATAAAGGATCGGTCCCCATGAACAATTCCCTTTGATTGGGTCTCGACCATTTCAACCAACATTTCAACTAAACATTGAAAGCGTCCTGGAACACCAGGTGAGGCTCTGCGAGCAGCAATCACCAATAAAAATACTGTGACCAAACCCATGAGGGTAGTCCAAAAAATGGTGTCGAAGTGAATCACGCTAAAGTCAATAATGGATGCCTGTGGCCCCCCAATATTGTTGAGGTTTTGCAGATGCTCTGCAATGTATGCGGTTGGTGTAAGCGCTTCTGTAGCCGCGTGTTGGCCTACTTCTGCTGCTGCGTTAACTTCACTAGACATCTCTTACTTGTCCTTGTTTATTTACTCCTTGCTACTTCCAAAACCACGCCAACAGATAACACTTGAGCGTAGCTAAATAAGTAACAAGCAACGGGATCCATTTCAAATCAGGCTGCTTTAGGGCAAAGCCTATGAACAAAACGATAGTTGCTAGGATTTTGATAAATTCACCAGAAACCACTGCCGCCAAAAAGCCGCCGGGGCTGGATTTGACACTCTTTTTTGCCGCCTCTATTCGCATCAAAAACAGCGCGGAAGGCAAAAAACCAATCAAACCGCCTACTAAAGCCGAGTAAGTATAAACGCTTTTGTCAGCTAGACTTGAAAATACATAGCAAGCAGCAGCGATTGCTAGGGTAATGACTACCTGACTTAAGACAACCCACCATGCATTCATTGAAGCAAAGTTGCGTGGCTTTGCTCTACGTAAAGCATCCATTTCCTCTTTGCTCAGGGTTTTATAGGAATCGTCCTCGACTTCATCCCATTCGCTTTTCTTAATTAGGTGTTCTCTATTCACAAAATACTTTTCGATAAGGCCAGCTCGGCTTTCTATTCAGCCGCAATACCCAACTTTTTTAATAAGGAATCAAGCTCATCAAACTGGCTAAAGCCAATGCGGATCTCGCCGCCTTTGCCTTTGAACTTAAATTCCACGTTTAAGCCTATCAAATCGGCGATTTCTTGAGAAAGGCGACGCATATCGGGGTCGCGGCTTGGCGCACCAGCACCAGTCTTAGTTTTAGACCTTTTGTCCCCAATCTGGCCTCCAGCAATTGCCAGGGCAGCTGACATTTTTTCCGCTTCACGCACTGATAGGCCTTGAGCAGCAATTCTTTGTGCCAGGGCAACCTGGCTAGCGCCTGGCAATGGCAATAGAGCGCGGGCATGCCCCATATCGATATCGCCTGCTAATAACATTGCCTGCACGGGCTTTGCCAACTGAGCCAAGCGCAATAAATTAGTAATTGCGCTACGAGATTTTCCCACCGCCTTGGCAGCCTGCTCATGCGTAAAGCCAAACTCTTCGATCAGCCTTGCCAAGCCCTGCGACTCTTCAAGAGGATTTAAATCCTCTCGCTGCATGTTTTCAACCAAGGCCATTGCTGCTGCTGCCTGGTCATCTGCAGCAGAAACTAACACCGGGACTTCTGTAAGGCCAGCAATGCTGGCTGCTCTAAAGCGGCGCTCCCCTGCAATAATTTCATATCTACCTGGAGCCACAAGTCTTACCAACAAAGGCTGCATCACGCCTTGCTCACGAATGCTCTCTGCTAACTCTTGCAAAGCACCTGCTTCCATTTTTTGACGTGGCTGATATTTGCCCGCTTGCAGTGCAGTCAATGGCAAACGATTGATTTCTGTAGATGAGCTTGCTTGCTGAGTTTTCTCACCAAGGAGCGCCTCTAATCCTCTACCTAAACCTTTTTTCTTAATTGCAACCATGATGTTTTTGTCTTCTTAAAAAATTACATATGTTTGATGCGCTCGATCATCTCAGCGCCAAACTCTAAATATGCCTTCGCACCACGCGATGATCTATCGAAAGACACCCCAGGAAGCCCATAGGATGGGGCTTCGGCAAGACGTACATTGCGCGGAATAATAGCCTTAAATACCTTATCGCCGAAGTGTTCTAGCAATTGATCGGATACCTGCTGCTGCAAAGTCATACGTGCATCAAACATGACGCGCAGCAAGCCAATGATGGCTAGATCGGGGTTCAAATTTGCATGTACTTGTTTAATCGTATTCACTAAGTCTGACAAACCTTCGAGCGCAAAATATTCGCACTGCATTGGGACGATCACGCCATTTGCTGCACACAGTCCATTAAGCGTTAAGAGTGACAATGCAGGAGGGCAATCAATCAAAATAAAATCATAGTCACTGGCCACTTCTGCTAAGGCATCTTTGAGACGAGACTCGCGCTCATCAATATCTACTAATTCGATTTCTGCTCCGGCTAAATCACGATTTGCTGGCAACACATCGTAAGCAGAACTTTCGCAACGTTGAACACAGTCTTTCACTGCGGCCATTCCAATCAAAACCTGATAAACGCTGTTATTTAAATCAGCCTTTTCAACCCCGGAGCCCATAGTGGCATTGCCCTGCGGGTCTAAATCTACTAGCAGCACTCGCTGTTTAAGTCCCGCCAAGCCAGCAGCCAAATTTACAGCTGTAGTGGTTTTACCAACACCGCCTTTTTGATTTGCAATACAAAATATTTTTGCCATGGCTACTTTGTTTTTTCTAAAGGGAAAGGGTTGATTTTCTCATGGGGCTCAAGACCAAAATACGTCTTTCCACTGATAAATTTGGTATATGCAAGGGTTCGTCAGCTAACAAAAGCCAATCATTCATGCAAACTTCTTTCATTTCTTCGTCTGCACGCTTGCCTTTCATGGCGAATACCAAGCCATCAGGCTTTAAAAAGGGCAAAGAAAGCTCTAAAAAGCGAGCAAGGCTAGTAAAGGCCCTCGAAATAACGGCATCAAATTGTGCTTTTTGATGCACTGCAACATATTCAACGCGCTCACTTAATATTTCTATGTTTTTTAACTTCAGCTTTCCTCGAACATGCTGCAGAAAAGCGGTCTTCTTTCTAACCGCTTCAATCAAGCTTAAGCGCCATTCTGGCTCGACAATAGCAATTGGGATTGCAGGCAAACCGCCACCGGATCCAAGATCCGCGATTTTGGGATTAGGGTTTTTTAAGAACTGTCTTAAAATAGGTAAAACTGTAATAGAATCAATAAGATGCAGCCTAATAGAGTCGTTTTCATCCTCAATTGCAGTGAGGTTATGGACTAGATTCCAGCGGCCCATTTCTTGCAGAAAAAGTTCTAAATCAGCAATGTTCTCCACGCTGAGATTTAAGCCCAGCTCTTCAATTCCTAGAGCAAGCAAACTCTCGCTCATGTAGTTTCTTGGGAGCGACCCAAACCCTTTTTAAGGTGCACCAGCAATAAAGAAAGCGCTGCTGGAGTTATCCCTGAAATCCTACCGGCTTGGCCCAATGTTTCAGGCTTATGCTGATTCAGCTTTTGTTGAACCTCTTTGGAGAGGCCCAATACATTGGAATAATCCAGCGCCTCTGGGAGGGGGAAGCTCTCGTTATGCTCTTGACGGGCAATTTCAAGTGCTTGGCGTTCAATATAGCCATGATACTTCACTGAAATCTCTACCTGGTCACTAATTTGTGCAGCAAGACCAATATCATCATCTAAAAGCTGGGGGGACCACAAACCATCACCCAAGCTTGTAATTGCCTCATATGTAATGCCTGGGCGCCTTAAAAGATCAGTCAAATTGCACTCATGTGATAAATCTTGTCCCAAAAGCCCAGAAACTAGGGTGGCTGCCTCATGTTTTGGCCCAACCCAAATATCCTGCAAGCGAGATGTTTCACGTGAAACAGCCTCTTGTTTCCTGCAAAATACTTCCCAGCGGTAATCATCAACCAGGCCCAACTCGCGCCCAACTGGGGTTAAGCGCATATCTGCATTATCTTCGCGTAAGCTAAGACGATACTCGGCGCGACTAGTGAACATGCGGTAGGGCTCTTGAACCCCCCGCGTGATTAAATCATCTACTAAAACGCCAATATAAGATTCGCTACGCTTGGGCAACCAGGGCTCTTTGCCCTTAGCAGCAAGTCCTGCATTGATGCCGGCTAGCATTCCTTGGGCCGCGGCCTCTTCATAACCAGTGGTGCCATTAATCTGTCCTGCAAAGTACAAACCAGCAATGGCTTTAGTTTCTAGGCTATGGCGTAGTTGGCGCGGGTCAAAAAAATCATACTCAATTGCGTAACCAGGCCGAACAATGACCGCAGATTCCAGGCCGCGAATGCTTCGGACCAAATCCCACTGAATATCAAAGGGCAGGCTGGTCGAGATACCATTGGGATAAAACTCGTTCGTAGTTAAGCCTTCTGGCTCTAAAAAGATCTGGTGGCTATTTTTGGAAGCAAAACGATGAATTTTGTCTTCAATAGAAGGGCAATAGCGTGGGCCAACTCCCTCAATTACACCTGTATACATTGGGGAGCGATCTAAACCACCCCGAATAATCTCATGCGTCTTTTCATTTGTATGAGAGATCCAGCAAGGCACCTGCTTTGGATGCTGCTCGGGACGGCCCAAATAAGAAAATACTGGCACTGGGTCTAAATCTCCCGGCTGCTCTAGCATGGCCGAGAAATCAATCGTGCGGCCATCAATGCGGGGCGGGGTGCCCGTCTTGAGCCTGCCTTGTGGAAGCTTCAGTTCTTTTAAGCGAGCAGACAGAGAAACTGCTGCTGGGTCTCCTGCGCGACCGCCAGCATAATTATTTAAGCCAACGTGTATTTTTCCATCCAAGAAGGTTCCAGCGGTTAACACCACCTTTTTGGCCATAAATTCAAGGCCCATTTGGGTAACTACGCCTTGTACAGTGTCTCCATGTACCAATAGATCATCTACCGCAGCCTGGAAAAGACTTAAATTAGGCTGATTTTCTAGTCGACTACGGATAGCTGCCTTATATAGAATTCGATCGCCCTGGGCACGGGTTGCACGAACGGCAGGTCCCTTACTGGAATTAAGGATGCGAAACTGGATACCAGCCTCATCAGTGGCTGCGGCCATGGCGCCACCCATAGCGTCAATCTCTTTAACTAGGTGACCCTTACCAATGCCACCGATGGAAGGATTGCAGCTCATTGCACCCAAACTCTCAATGCTATGGGTAATTAATATGGTGTCGCAACCCATGCGTGCTGCAGCGAGAGCGGCCTCAGTCCCAGCATGGCCGCCGCCTACTACGATGACATCGAAACTTTTGGAATAACGCATGATTTGCCTCAGATAGGGCGATGATCATAGCATTTTGTTTGTTTCACGTGAAACAAAAGCAATCAAAATAGGAAGGGGATAAAGGATGGCTTTATAAGTATTTGATTTAGCTCAAGAAATAAGCATTCCAAGCAGACTTCAGAATCAACACGCTCACAATTACCAGAAAAGCCTTTCTCACAAAAGTGCTGCCGTGTTGAATTGCAAGCCGACTACCATATTGGCTGCCAGCAATATTAGCAATCATCATGGCAATACCAAGGGGCCAATTAATTTGCCCCAAGCTAGCCAGCATCAAAATTGCCGCTAGATTTGTTGCAACGTTCACCAACTTGGTTGCTGCTGATGCATGCAAAAAGTCAAAAGCAAAAAATCGTACGAAACCAAAAAGTAAAAAACTGCCAGTACCAGGGCCGAAGAAGCCATCATAAAAACCAATAGTTAAGCCAAGCAAGGCCGCTTTAAATTGCTGAAAACGACTTTTACCTTTTGGCGCATGCTCTACACCAAGCAACGGCTGAAACCAGGTATACAACAAAAGAAATAGTAAAACAAATGGGAGGGCCTTGCGCAAAGGCTCTGCCGGGAAATTGCTGACTGCGTTTGCGCCCAAAAGAGAGCCAATAAAACCCGCCACGATTGCAGGTAATACAACAGCCCAAGGCAAAGAAACATGATGTAAATATTTTCGCGCAGCATTTAAAGTTCCGCCAACAGCAGACACTTTATTGGTAGCGAGTAATGTTGCAGGGTGTTCGTTAGGGTAGGCCGCAAATAGGGCTGGGACCTGGATTAAGCCGCCGCCGCCAGCCACTGCATCGACTAAGCCAGCAAAAAATGCCGTCGCTAAAAGCAAGGGCCAAATGAAAATTGAAAATTCGATAAGGAGCTCAGTCAAAAAATAATCATAAGGTCTTACATGAAAGCCTTATTCAAAATGTATTTTAGTCGCAGGAAGTTTTAAGTGTGATTTCAGTTTTCAGTGCCGTTACAATCAAATGATGGACTTCTCTTTAACCCCCAAACTAGAAGAGTTGCGGGATAAAACGCGATCATTTATTCGCGATCAAATCATCCCTTTCGAAAAAGATCCGCGACAAAGTGTGCACGGTCCTGCGGAAGATCTTCGTAAAGAATTAATTGGCTTAGCGCGCAAAGCGGGGCTACTAACGCCGCATGCCTCTGTTGAAATGGGGGGCTTAGGTTTAAGTCATATCGAAAAAGCCATCGTTTTTGAAGAGGCCGGCTATTCCTCATTAGGGCCGACTGCAATGAATATTCATGCCCCTGATGAAGGCAACATTCATTTACTAGAAGAGATTGCCAGCCCAGAACAAAAAGAGCGCTGGCTTCGCCCCCTAGTCGCCGGAAAAATTCGTTCCTGTTTTGCCATGACAGAACCTGCTCCCGGTGCTGGCTCAGATCCTTCAATGCTCATGACCACTGCCACTAAAGATGGTGATGACTATCTGATTAATGGTCAAAAATGGTTTATTACTGGAGCCGATGGAGCCGACTTTGTCATCATCATGGCCCGCGCTGAAGATGGCTCTGCAACTATGTTTTTGTCAGACATGAATGTCCCTGGGATAGAGCTTGTTCGAAATATGGATGCGATGGATAGTTGTTTTGTTGGCGGCCATGGCGTTCTTCAGTTTAAAAATTTACACGTCTCTTCCAGGCAAATATTGGGAGAGCTTGGTAAGGGCTTTAAAAATGCCCAAGTACGTTTAGCGCCTGCCAGGCTAACCCATTGCATGCGCTGGCTTGGCCAAGCGCAACGTGCGCAAGACATTGCAATTGCCTACGTAAAGAAAAGGGAGGCCTTTGGGAAAATTTTAGGCGAGCATGAGGGCGTTGGATTTATGTTGGCTGATAACGATATGGATCTGCAAACCTCTCGACTAAACATTTGGCATACTGCCTGGCTTTTGGATCAAGGGCAGCGTTGTAATTTTGAGTCTAGTCGCGCCAAAGTAATTTGTTCTGAGGCCGAGTGGCGAGTGGTAGATCGTTGCGTACAAATATTGGGTGGTCAGGGCGTCACTGGTGAAACAGCGCTGATGAAAATATTTCAAGATATGCGTGGCTTTCGGATCTATGACGGGCCTAGTGAAGTACACCGCTGGAGCATGGCGCGCAAAATTATTGCAAATAAAGATCTTAAGTAATGGATATCGGTCAGCTGTTTCGCCTAGACAACAAAACAGCCTTTATTACGGGCGCCTCTAGCGGCATTGGCAAACACTGCGCCCTCTTGCTGGCTCAGGCAGGGGCAAAAGTAGCCGTCGCATCTCGTCGCATAGACCAGCTGCAAGCTGTCGTAGATCAAATCGCTCAATTGGGTGGCCAAGCAAAGGCTTTTGAATTAGACGTCACCAACAAAAAAAGCGTAGTGAAATGTTTTGATGAAATGATGGCATGGTCTTTGCCAACCATTGTTATTAACAATGCGGGCATGAGCGTCAATCGCAAACTGCTTGACCAAACCGAAGAAGATTGGGATCGTGTAATTGATACCAACTTAAAAGGTTCTTGGCTGGTTGCAACCGAGGCTGCACGGCGTATGGTTGCCGCTAATACACTAGGAAATATTGTCAATATTGCCTCCATCTTGGGTGAGAGAGTTATCGGTGGAGTAGCGCCTTATGTCATCTCAAAAGCGGGCGTAGTTCAACTCACAAAAGTAATGGCTCTTGAATTAGCGCGCCATCAAATCCGAGTCAATGCCCTATTACCAGGCTATGTAATTACCGACCTCAATCGCGAATTCCTGCTGAGTGAGGCAGGACAAAAAATTCTGGCACGCATACCTTCACGCCGCTTCAATCATTTAGAAGATTTAAATGGGCCATTATTGCTCTTAGCCTCTGACGCCAGCAGTGCCATGACCGGCGCAACCATTGCGGTAGATAGCGGCCACCTCATTAACGGCTTATAAATACAAAGCAGCTATGCAAACCCCCTCTTTTCAAGAGCCGCTTGCTAAGTACTTACATGGCTTAGGCCTAAGCAAAGGCCTGATAGAGCTTAGCCCATTTACTGGTGGCCAATCGAATCCGACATTCAAAATTAGTAATGGGAGCTCCCATTACGTACTCAGAAAAAAACCGAGTGGCCTGCTGTTGCCATCAGCGCACGCAGTTGATCGAGAGCATCGCGTGATGCAAGCACTAGCCAATACAGATGTTCCAGTTCCCCAAATGCTAGCTTATTGTGAGGATGAAAGCATTATTGGGACTCCTTTTTTCATAATGGAATATCTGGACGGGAGAGTCTTTGTAGATCAATCTTTGCCTGGCCTGTCGGCCAGCGAGCGCCAGCAGATTTACGAACAAATGAATCAGACCATCTCTGCGATACATCGCCTAGATTATGTGTCGCTTGGATTAGAAACTTTTGGCAAGCCAGGCAATTATTTTGCGCGGCAAATTACGCGCTGGTCCCGGCAGGTGCGCGAAGCCAATATCGCTATTCCCAATTCTCTTAATAGGTTGATGGACTGGTTGCCCGAGCACATTCCCGCTGAAGACAAAACCTCGCTGATCCATGGCGACTTTCGTATGGACAATCTCATCTTTCACAAAACTGATTTGCGCATCATTGGCGTTTTGGATTGGGAGCTTTCTACCCTTGGAAATCCTTTGGCAGATTTTGCATATCAGTGTATGGCCTGGAGAATTGCCCCGACCCTTTGGCGCGGGATACAGGGGCTAGACTTGGCCGCCTTAGGAATTCCAAGCGAATCTGAATATATCGCCTTATACGAAAAAGAAATAGGGCAATCGATATTAGAACATTGGCCCTTTCTGATGGCTTATAACTTATTCCGAATCTCGGCAATTTTGCATGGCATTACTAAGCGCGCGATGGATGGAAATGCTAATGCGAGTGACGCCATTGAAAACGGGGCGAAAGCGGGGGCGCTTGCTGATCTCGGCTGGGCCTGTGCCCAACAGTAAAGCTATTGCTTTTTGGTAAAGATTCCAACCAAGCCGCGGCGAAAAGCCATCACACAGAAAACAAATATCAAGCCTGTGACAACGGTGACTGACTCACCCAAAGAATTAAACCAAGCTACACCAGTAATTTGAGCCAAAAAGTCTCCAATTTCACCCACTCGATGCTCAAGCAAAACAATGACTAATGCGCCAACAAATGGGCCGGCTAAAGTGCCAACGCCACCAACCAAAGTCATCAAAATGACCAGGCCAGACATTGTCCAGTGCACATCTGTCAGCGTCTCAAAACCCAATACCAAAGCTTGAACGGCGCCTGCTAAGCCGGCAAGCGCAGCAGACAAAACAAATACTAAAAACTTAAAGCGGTTCACGTTATAGCCCAACGAGATTGCGCGTGGCTCGTTCTCTTTAATCGCCTTAAGGACCTGTCCAAACGGGGAAGAAATGATTCTGGTAATAAATAAGAATCCAATAAGCGTTGTTGCCAAAACAAAGTAGTAAAGATTCAAGTCGCTTTGTAAGTTAATGAAGCCAAAGAGCTCGCCCCTTGGAATGCTCTGAAAGCCATCTTCGCCCCCTGAGGCCGGAGCTTGCAGGCAGATAAAATAAAACATCTGCGCTAAGGCCAAGGTAATCATGGAAAAGTAAATGCCTTGCCTTCTAATTGCAAGGCCGCCAATCAGCGCACCCAAGGCTGCAGCAAATACAACTCCCAGAATAATTCCGCCGGCTGGACCAACGCCCATATCGCGCATGAAATATCCTGCACAATAACCAGCGCCACCAAAAAATGCGGCGTGACCAAAAGATAAGAGTCCGGTGTAGCCTAACAATAAATTAAATGCTGCAGCAAAAAGAGCAAAGCACAAAATCTTCATCAAGAAAATGGGATAGGCAAAAAATGGCGCGGCTATTGCGACAGCAAGAATTGCTAGAAAAATCCAAAGTTTGGGTGATTTCATTTTTCCCGCCCAAACAAGCCTGCCGGCCTAAATAACAAAACAATCACCATGATCGCAAACACGACAGTGCTTGAGGCCTCTGGGTAAAACACCTTAGTCAGGCCCTCAACCAAACCTAAGCCTAAGCCAGTAACAATTGACCCCATGATGGAGCCCATGCCACCAATCACCACCACAGCGAAAACAATAATGATGAGGTTAGAGCCCATCAAGGGTGAAACTTGAATAATAGGTGCAGCGAGCACACCCGAAAAAGCAGCAAGCGCGACCCCAAACCCGTAAGTCAAAGTTGTCATCAGAGGAAAGTTCACTCCAAAAGCTTGGACTAATTTTGGGTTTTCTGTACCGGCGCGCAAATAAGCGCCAATGCTGGTTTTTTCAATCACGTACCAAGTGGCAAAACACACCGTTAGGGAGGCAAGCACTACCCATGCGCGATAGTTTGGCAAAACCATAAAGCCTAAATCGGTAGCGCCACGCAAGGCGTCGGGAGCACTATAAGACAAACCCGAAGCGCCATATATGGAGCGCAGCACACCCTCGATAAAAAGCGTTAAACCAAAAGTCAACAACAGCCCATACAAATGATCGAGCTTATACAAATGCCTTAACAACAAACGCTCAATCACAATACCAATTAAACCAACAATGATTGGCGCTAACAACAACATTACCCAATAGTTAATTCCAAAGTATTGTCCGGCCATCCAAGTCACAATGGCGCCCAACATAAACATGGCGCCATGTGAAAAGTTAATAACATTAAGAAGGCCGAAAATTACCGCCAATCCCAAACTAAGGATTGCATAGAAACTGCCGTTAACCAGCCCCAAAAGGAGCTGGCTTAACAGAGCGGAGCTGGAAAGGCCGAAGATTTCCAAAATTACTTATTGGCGCACTGAGAATAGGCCTCTGGAGCAAAAGCCTTCTCCCCAGGGAGTGTAGAAACCAACTTATAGTAATCCCATGGGCTTTTAACTTCGCTTGGGGTCTTCACTTCATAGAGGTACATATCGTGAACCATGGTTCCATCTTTGCGGATATAGCCATTTTTCGTAAACATGTCATTAATTTTGACCTTGCGCATTTGCTGCATGACTTTATCTGAGTCATTTGTGCCGGCTGCTTTAACGGCATTCAAGTAGGTCATTGTGGAAGAATAATTACCAGCTTGAACCATCGTTGGCATGCGCTTCATTTTTTCAAAGAAACGTTTTGCGAACTTGCGAGTCTCATCATTCTGATCCCAATACCAAGCCTCCGTGGCGAGGAGGCCTTGGGCATTTTGAATCCCAATTGCATGCACATCGGTAATAAATACCAATAAACCAGCAATCTTCATGGTTTTGGTGATACCAAACTCATTAGCAGCCTTCACTGAATTAATCGTATCGCCACCTGCGTTCGCTAAGCCCAAGACCTGGGCTTTTGAGGCCTGCGCCTGCAATAGATAAGATGAAAAATCGCTCGCATTTAGTGGGTGCTTAGAGGTTCCTAAGACCTTTCCGCCGCTCGCATTAATCACGTTAGTTGCATCTTTCTCAAGCGCAAATCCAAAAGCGTAGTCAGCGGTTAAAAAGTACCAGGTCTTCAAACCCTTATCCATCATCCCCTTGGCCGATCCATTTGCCAAAGCAACTGTATCGTAGGTGTAGTGAATGGTGTAAGGCGTACACTGCTCGTTGGTTAAAGCAGAGGTGCCGGCGCCATTGTTAATGTAAATTCGCTTTTTCTCTGCTGCCACTTTAGATGTTGCTAGTGCAGTTCCAGAGTTAGTTCCACCAAAAACAACGCTCACGCCATCCTGGTCAATCCACTCTCTAGTTTTAGATGCGGCGATATCTGCTTTGTTTTGGTGGTCTGCTGAAACCACTTCAATTTTTTTGCCCAAAACACTGCCTCCAAAGTCGGCAATAGCCATCTTGATTGACTCCAAACCGCCCTGGCCGTCAATATCTGAATACAAACCAGACATATCAGTAATAAAACCGATCTTTACAGCGGATGGATCCGCCGCATTCACACCACTTGAAACTGCAGCCAAAGCTGCTACCGCCATAGAAATTAAAGTCCGCTTCATTGTTTTTCCTTTAAAAGTAAACACTCAACTAAACGCCTAAATACCCGTTTAAGACTTCGGCCTTAGCCTTTAAGTCTGCACGCTCAACCACCTCTACTATCAAACCGCTTTCAACTACATAATGTCTGTCTGCAAGCTCTGCTGCAAACCTAAAGTTTTGCTCCACCAAGATAATCGTAAAGCCTTTGTTTCGTAATTTAGTAACCACTTCGCCCAGTTTTTCAACAATCACGGGGGCGAGGCCTTCGGTGATCTCATCTAACAACAAAAGTTTGGCGCCCGTTCTCAAAATTCGGGCCATCGCCAACATTTGCTGCTCACCCCCAGAAAGCCTAGTGCCCGGGCTGTTTCGTCTTTCATAAAGATTCGGAAACATCTCGTAAATTTCTTCTAGTTCCATGCCCCCAGAGGAAACTTTAGGGGGAAGTAGGAGATTTTCTTGAGCGTCTAGGCTACCGAAAATACCCCTTTCTTCTGGGCAATACCCAATCCCCAGGCGTGCAATTTGATAGGTTGGCAGCCCAATAGTCTCATTACCAAAGACGCTGATAGAGCCCGTCCGTTTGCTGGTCAAGCCCAAGATAGTCTTAAGCATGGTGCTTCTACCGGCACCATTTCTACCCAAAAGAGTCACAACCTCTCCATCGCGCACTGCAAAGTTCAGGCCATGCAAGATATGGGATTCCCCATACCAAGACTCTAAATTTTTTACCTCTAGTGCCATGCCACTCATAAAGCGTCGCCCCCATGGCTGCCCATATAGGCCTCAACCACCAATGGGTTTTTAGAGACTTCTTGATAAGAGCCCTCTGCCAAAACAGCCCCACGCTGGAGCACGGTAATCCGATCTGCAATGGAAGCAACGACTTTCATGTTGTGCTCAACCATTAGAATGGTGCGGCCCTTAGCAACCCGATCAATCAGCTCTGTTACGCGCTCCACATCTTCGCGCCCCATACCCTGGGTCGGCTCATCTAAGAGCATTAACTCTGGCTCCATAGCAAGGGTGGTTGCAATTTCTAATGCTCGCTTGCGGCCATATGCCAGGTTTAAAGTTTGCTCGTTGGCAAACCCCTCCAAACCAACCTCGTGGAGCAGCTCCATAGCGCGCTCATTCAGAACATTGAGGGAGTCACCGGACCTCCAAAAATGAAACTCGGTCCCTAATCCTCGCTGCAGTGCAACACGAACGTTTTCTAGAACCGTTAAGTGAGGGAAAACCGCAGAAATTTGAAAAGAGCGAATAATGCCGCGGCGCGCAATTAAAGCCGGGGCTTCGCTTGTAATATCTAAACCATTAAATAAGATTTGGCCGCTACTTGGCTCTAAAAACTTAGTGAGTAAGTTGAAGCAAGTGGTTTTCCCTGCGCCGTTTGGGCCTATTAATGCGTGAATAGCCCCTCGAGCAACCTTGAGGCTCACGTCACTCACTGCTGAAAACCCCTTAAAGGATTTTCCTAGCCCAATCGTCTCTAATATAGTTTCTTGCAAACCTATTTCCTCTACCCTCTCGCGGAACAAGGTATTGAGGATAACCTAAGATAGCCCTGCTATATATAGCGATAACCCTAAATAAGGGGTTGATTACGAGGCTTGAATGATCTTTTGAAACTGTTGAATTGCAGTTCGGGCTGCCCCATCCAAAACATCCATCGGCACACGCTGGGAGCCTTGGATAATCATTAGCGCATAAGGCTTTGCAAGGGCGGCGGCTTCGGGACATAAGCGCAGCTCATCGCCCTCTGCGGGTGACCGGCTTCGCCAATAGTTGATTGCAGCCTCAATCTCCAGAATGCTTATATACAACATATGCTGATAGGCGCCTATTTATCCTTCAGCGCAAGCATGGTGCCACGACATTTCTTGGCGCCACAGCGACACTCATAATCTTTTTTCATCTGCTTGGTAATGCGGCCCTCGATGTCGAGGGAGTAGTCATAAAACAGCTCTTCACCAACCTTTAGGGCGCGCTTGGCATAAATAAAGACGCGGGGCTCGCCGTCATAAATACCCTCTTTTGTCTCGCAGATTGGTTTACAGGAATGATTGATCCAACGCGCAGCATTGCCGCCATACTTTGCATCAATTACGCGGCCATCATCCAAAGAAAAGTAAAACGTATGGTTTGGGTCCTTCTTGTCATGGGGGTGACGCTTGATGGCTAACTTCCAAGTAATGCGCTCGCCCTTGTACTCAATAATGGCTTGGCCTTTTTTGATTGGCTTTGCTACAAAAACACCCCTGCCATGAATGGGTGAGGATTTAACAACAATAGAAGACCGATCCACCTTAGGAGGTGTTCTTTTTTTTGATTTCATATTTAAACGTCTAGGTTACGTGCAATGAGCGCATTTTTTTCAATAAATGCGCGACGGGGCTCAACCTCATCCCCCATTAATGTTGTAAAGACTTGATCTGCTGCAATGGCGTCCTCAATCCTTACTTGCAATAAGGTGCGCGAGCTGGCATCCATGGTGGTTTCCCATAGTTGTGATGGGTTCATCTCGCCCAAACCTTTGTATCTCTGACGACTCAGAACCCGCTCAGCCTCAGACAATAACCAAGAGAATGCCGCCCTAAAGTCGCCAATGGTTTGTTCTTTCTGGTTCTTGTCTGGATCGCCACGGCGCACTTTGGAGCCAGGCAAAACCTTGCCCGATAAAACAGCAGCAGCGTTAGCGAGGCTTTGATAGTCATCACCGTGCACAAAATCAGAGTTAATTGAAGATAGTTTGAGGTTACCGTGTATACGGCGTGACAACAATAGCCTGAACCGCTCGGTACGATCCTCTTTTTGCACAATGATTTCTGGCGGCAAGGCTAAGGGGTTTAAAGAGGCTGATAGTGCCTCTCTTAAGCGGGCGGCAGAATCATTTGCAGATTGCTCTGTGTCTAAGTTGAGCTGGGTGCCGGAGGCAATTGCCCGCAAAGCGTCCTCGTCAATTGTGCGCGACAGACGATCAACAATCGACTGAATTACTTGATAGTGCTTAGCCAATTCATTCAGAGCGGCGCCCTCTATGATTTCACCGGCCGGGGTTTGGAGGGAGGCTGTTTCTAGGGCAATCCTTAGCAACAACTGGTTAAGCTCCACATCATCTTTAATATATTGCTCGCTCTTGCCGAACTTCACCTTGTAGAGTGGTGGCTGTGCAATATAGATGTGACCACGCTCAATAAGCTCTGGCATCTGTCTATAGAAAAAAGTTAGTAGTAGGGTACGAATGTGGCTGCCGTCAACGTCCGCATCAGTCATGATGATGATGCGGTGATAGCGAAGTTTGTCTGCTTTGTATTCTTCAACACCAATGCCCGTTCCAAGAACGGTAATCAAGGTAACTACCTCTTGGCTGGCCAACATTTTGTCAAAGCGAGCTTTTTCTACGTTCAGAATTTTTCCTTTTAAAGGAAGAATCGCTTGAAAACGACGATCACGGCCCTGTTTGGCAGAGCCGCCCGCAGAGTCGCCCTCAACAATAAACAGCTCTGATTTCGTGGGGTCTTTTTCTTGGCAGTCTGCCAACTTTCCAGGAAGGCCTAGGCCATCTAATACACCCTTGCGCCTCGTCATATCGCGGGCTTTACGTGCTGCCTCGCGAGCTCGCGCAGCATCAACAATTTTTCCGCAAAGGATTTTTGCGTCCGCTGGGCGCTCTTGTAAATATGCAGTTAGGGCCTCTGCAACAATTTCTTCGATCGGCCCACGCACCTCACTAGAAACCAGCTTATCTTTTGTTTGGCTTGAGAATTTTGGCTCTGGGACTTTTACCGACAAAACGCAGGTTAGGCCTTCGCGCATATCATCACCAGAAATTTCGACCTTGGCTCTTTTGGCAACCTCGTTTTCATCAATATATTTATTGATGACACGCGTCATTGCTGCGCGCAGGCCAGTTAAATGTGTGCCGCCGTCTCGCTGTGGGATGTTGTTAGTAAAGCAGAGCACTTGCTCGCTAAAACTATCATTCCATTGCATCGATACTTCAGCGGTAATTTGCCCGCCAAGGTCCGAAGGGCGCTGTCCTTCTGCGTAAAAAATATTGGGGTGTAAAACGTTTTTTGTTTGATTAATGTACTCAACAAAACCCTTAACGCCACCAGAGAATGCAAAATCTTCTTCTTGGCCGGTGCGCTGATCAATTAACTTAATGTGTACGCCATTATTTAAAAACGAGAGCTCACGAATACGTTTTACTAGAATTTCATAGTGAAACTCTACGTTTCCAAAAATAGTCTCGTCGGCCAAAAAGTGAACCTCAGTTCCCGAGAGCTCTGTATCGCCCGTAACTGTAATTGGGGAGGTGGCAATGCCATTCTCATTTTGAATATTACGATTCTTAATGGCGCCACGCTCAAACTCCATGTAGTGAGTTTTTCCGTCGCGGCGAATGGTAAGTTTGAGCCACTTTGATAGTGCGTTTACACAGCTGACGCCCACGCCATGCAGTCCACCAGAAACCTTATAGCTATTTTGATCAAACTTGCCTCCAGCGTGTAGCTCAGTCATGACAATTTCAGCGGCGCTTCGCTTTGGGTCGTGCTTGTCGTCGTATTTAATGCCGGTTGGCACTCCGCGGCCGTTATCGACAATCGAAATAGAGTTGTCGGTTTGAATAACTACCGTAATTTCTGAGCAATAGCCAGCTAGTGCCTCATCAATAGAATTATCTAAAACTTCAAAAACAAGGTGATGTAATCCTGTTCCGTCGGAGGTATCTCCAATGTACATACCAGGACGCTTACGAACAGCTTCAAGGCCCTCTAAGATTTGAATCGATGCAGCGCCGTACTGCTCTACTACTTTTTTTTCTTCAGTCATTTTTTTCTAAGTTAAATACGCATTGGCATCACAACATACTTGAAGCTCTCTGAGCCAGGCAGAGTAATTACAGCGCTACTGTTTGCATCACCCAAGCTAATTTGAATTTTTTCATTCTTTAGGTTCGATAAAACATCTAATAAATAACTTACGTTAAATCCAATCTCTACTGTGTCGCCACTATATTCGGTTTCAATCTCCTCTTGAGCCTCTTCTTGCTCAGCGTTGGTAGATTGAACGGTAATGCGGTTGGGCGATAAAGAAAAGCGAACACCTTTAAATTTATCTGTGGTGAGAATGGCTGCGCGTTGTAAGGCTGATTGCAAAACGTCGCGACCGACAACTAAAGTATTTTTGTGTCCTTTGGGAATTACTCTTTGGAAGTCGGGAAACTTGCCCTCAACTAATTTAGAAATTAGTTCAATGTCCCCAAATGCAAACTTCACCTGGTTTGATGTGAGGCTAATTTCTAGTGGCTCATCCGAATCCTCCAAGAGGTGTTGGCATTCCAAAATTGTTTTGCGAGGGATAATAATTTCTTGTCTTTGCCCAGAGCCCGATGGGGCTTCAGTTAATTCAAATTGAGAGTAAGCAAGTCGATGTCCGTCGGTTGCAACCGCCACAACCTCTTTACCTTCTAAAACCAACAACATTCCATTTAAGTAATAGCGAATATCTTGTTGTGCCATAGAAAAGTGTACTTGGCCAATTAATTGACGAAAGCTTTTTTGTGACATCTTCCATGTCGCTGTGACTTCACCAACACTTTGCATTACCGGAAACTCTGCTGCAGATAAGGTTTGTAACGAAAAACGGCTTTTGCCGCTCTGCACAACCATGCGGTTATCTTTTAGGTTAAGGGAAACAGGACCCTCAGGGAGTGCGCGCAAAATATCCAGTAATTTTCTAGCGGCAACAGTGGTCGTCGCGTCCTCTGAACCAACCCCAAAATTTGCGTTAGTTGTGATTTGGATTTCAATGTCTGTTGAGATAAAAGAAATTTTCTCACCAGTCTTTTTAAAAAGTAGGTTTGCCAAAATTGGCAGTGTGTGTCGACGTTCAACAATTCCACTGACAACCTGAAGGGGTTTAAGTAAGTTATCGCGAGAAGTGTTAACGAGTTGCATTGCTTTTAAATCCTTGTATATATCTTAGTAGTAATAGTAATAAGGCTTCGTATTTTAGTGGATAAGTCAAAAAAACCAGTCAAATCAACACATTAGAAGATAAAAAACCTGTGGAAAACCCCTGTATAAATACTGCATAAAAAGTGAATAACTTTTTTTCAATCCCCTATTTTTGCATGAAGCCGGATCTTTCCACAATTTATCCACATACAACCCCCAGGCTTATCCCTGGTGTTGTCCACACCTTTATCCACAGGTAAAACCTACGCCTTCAAGGTTTGCTCGATGACATGGATTTCATGGTTTAACTGACCGTCGTGAGAGCGCTCATCCGCTATCTTCCGAACTGCGTGTAGTACTGTTGTGTGGTCCCTACCACCAAAAAGCTCACCAACTTCAGGAAGGCTTTTTTGGGTTAATTCTTTAGCCATAAACATTGCAATCTGGCGCGGTCGTGCGATATTCGCGGGCCTCTTTTTTGAGTACATATCGGCAACCTTAATACTATAAAAATCGGCCACAGCCTTTTGAATATTTTCAACAGAAATTTGCCGGTTTTGTATTGAGAGAAGATCCTTAAGGGCGACTCTAGCCACCTCAATCGTTACCTCGCGGCCATGAAAGCGGACATAAGCCAATATCTTTCTAAGCGCACCCTCAAGTTCGCGCACGTTAGAGCGCAAGTGTTTGGCCACAAAGAAAGCCACATCCTCACTCATCGGTATTCCCTCACTAACCGCCTTTTTCATCAAAATAGCAACTCGCATTTCTAGCTCTGGCGGCTCAATCGCAACCGTTAAGCCAGAATCAAAACGAGAGATTAGGCGATCATCAATGCCCGCCATCTCTTTTGGATAAGTGTCGCTAGTAATAATGACCTGAGCCTTATTGCTGAGGAGCGCTTCAAAGGCGTAAAAAAACTCTTCTTGGGTTCTAGATTTGCCGCTAAAGAACTGGATATCATCAATTAACAAAAGGTCTAGCGAGTGGTAGTAGCGCTTAAAGCGATCAAATGCTTTTTGTTGATATGCGCGCACCACATCCGAGACGTATTGCTCGGCATGTATGTAACGAATGCGGGCGTTAGGCTTTTCTTTTAAGAGGTGGTTACCAATCGCGTGGATTAGGTGGGTCTTACCAAGGCCTACACCACCATATAAAAACATTGGGTTATATGAGCTACCAGGGTTGTGTGCAACCTGTATTGAAGCTGCCCTAGCAAGCTGATTTGCTTTGCCAGTTACAAAGGTTTCAAAGGTGAGATTGGGATTGAGCTTTGAGTGGTCTTCAATCTCAAATGCGCTTTCCTCGAAAGAGGTTGCCACTTCAGCGGCGTTTACTTGTTGGGGTTCGGTTGTGCCCCCCCTTAGAATTGCTGGGGCAATGGTCGGCGACGTGAGGACCTCAACATCGAGTACAAAATTGACATTAATCGGCACACCAAAATACTGTGACGCTAACTCCTGAAACCGATCGGCAAATGTTTTTTTAATCCAATCAAGCTTAAAACGATTTGGCGCACCAACGGTTAGTGAGTGATCACTCTCATCAAACGAAACAAGCGTCAAGGGTTGAATCCAGGTTTTAAACTGTTGGGGTGATAGTTCACGGGAAAGCACGCTAACAGCATCATCCCAAAAGCCTAAAGGGTTGACTGAATTCAGGGCGGGGGGATTTTGTAGGTTGCTCATATTTTTAGAGAATCCATTGTAGCGATGCTACAAAGTTATCCACAAGCTACAAAAACGTGGAAAAGCTGTGGATAACTTGTGTACAAGGATAAAAAAGCCATATAAATGAATGTATTAAGACAAAATCTCATAAAAATAGAGAAAAACACCTACATATTTATCAACATCGATTGACCTTTTGCTCTGCAACAAGGAAAATAGCAGGTTTTCCTAGGATCTATCATGAAAAGAACATACCAACCATCAGTAACACGTCGTAAGCGCACACACGGCTTTCGCATTCGCATGAAAACCAAGAGTGGTCGCGCAGTATTAAATGCACGTCGTGCAAAAGGCCGTAAGCGTTTGGCAGTTTAATTTAGCCATTGAACAGCGCTAGGATTTCTGAGTTATTAAAAACATACCCCAAGACAAATTTGTATTGGGGTATGTATGTCGCGCCTACCCAAGAGGGTTTTAAGCCAGATTTGGGAGTTGCGGTGGCTAAGAAGTTAGTAAAAAGAGCAGTTGATCGAAATCGCTTAAAGAGAATAATTCGCGAATTAATTTGGGCTGCCCAGACTAGTAATTTAAACAAAGATGTTGTGGTCAAACTTAAAAAACCAATCGGTCGCGAGACTCGTGGCAGGCTTAGAAAAAAAGAAAAAGAACTACTGCGGCATCAGATCTCAGGATTAATTTAAGGTGCGCCTTTTAAACAAAGCTGCCATTAGGTTGGTAAAAATTTACCAATTCGTTCTGAGTCCTTATGTGGGCATGCACTGTAAATATGCACCAAGTTGCTCACAATATGCCTGCGACTGCTTTAATCATCATGGATTTATTAAAAGCCTTGGCTTGGTTTCATGGCGCCTTCTGCGCTGTAACCCATGGTCACAAGGCGGTTATGATCCTGCGGTAAAACAAACACCTCATTAACTTAAGTGAACGCAAATGGACTTTAAAAAAACAATTCTTTGGGCAGTGTTCTCGATGTCGGGCCTCATGCTCTACAGCAATTGGCAGGTTCATGAAGGCAAACCTTCTTTGTTTGGGGGCTCATCGGTAAGCACAGCAGCCCTTGCCGATAAGACCACCGCAAGCAACAAGGCGGATGTGCCAACTCAAATATCAGGCGCGCCAACCATTGCTACAACTCCCGCAGTGAATTCAGGGGCAATCGAAGACGCTGAAAAATTCATATTAAAAAACGATGTATTGGTATTGGAAATTAGTGCCAATGGCGCAAATGTAATTGATGCAAAACTACAGAAAGCGTTGACAGCAGAAAATAAACCGATTGAGTTGTTTCAATACACACCAAACCACAAATATTTTGCTCGCTCCGGCTTGATTTCTCTGAACAATAACGATTTACCGAATCACACAAGCACTTTCAAGCTTACTCAATCTGGCAAGGACGGTGCTGGACGACCCTTTGCGACTCTTGCGAGCGAGCGTAATGGCGTGAAGTTAGAAAAAACCTTCACGCTCAACTCTGGCAGCTATGTTGTTGAGGTTGATCACCGCGTTACTCAGTTAGGCGCTAATTCTATGCCGCTAGTTCTCTATACAGAGCTGGTGCGAGATGGAAGCCAAGAGCAAAAAATTGGCCCGTTTGATGGTGCTTTTTCTGCCAGCACATTTACTGGACCAGCCGTTTATACAAACAAAGAAAAATTTAACAAGCTAGAATTTACAGAGATTGATAAAAACAAAATTACAATCCCATCCCAAGTTGCTGCTGGAGAGCCAGGCTGGATTGCAATGGTTCAGCACTATTTTGCTGGCGCATGGATTCCGGGCGATAAATTTACACGCGATATCTACGCAGGAAAAATTGATAATGGCTTATATCGTATTGGGATGCAAACCCCGCTTGGCGTTGTTGCTCCCGGCTCAACAGTTGTAGAAAAATCTCGCCTCTTCGTTGGGCCGCAAGAGGAAAGTGTTTTAGAAACAATTGCCCCTGGCTTTGAATTACTTAAAGACTATGGCTACTTAACTATTTTGGCAAAGCCTATTTTCTGGCTATTGGAAAAAATCCATGGTTATGTTGGTAACTGGGGCTGGTCAATCATCCTCCTTACGATTTTGATTAAATTGGTATTCTTCCCACTTTCTGCTGCAAGCTATAAATCAATGGCGCGCATGAAAGAAGTACAGCCACGCTTAATGGCCATGAGGGAGCAATATAAGGGAGAGCCACAAAAGCTAAATCAAGCAATGATGGAGATGTATCGCAAGGAGAAAATTAATCCACTGGGTGGATGTTTGCCTGTGGTGGTTCAGATCCCAGTATTTATCGCGTTGTATTGGGTCTTATTGTCATCCGTTGAAATGCGCGGCGCCCCTTGGGTTTTGTGGATCCATGACCTATCTGTTCCAGACCCGTATTACATCTTGCCAGTCATTATGGCCGTTTCGATGTTTGTGCAAACCAAACTCAATCCAACACCTCCGGACCCTATTCAGGCAAAAGTGATGATGTATATGCCAATCATATTCTCGGTAATGTTCTTTTTCTTCCCGGCCGGCCTCGTGCTCTACTGGGTAGTTAATAACTTGCTGTCGATTGCACAACAATGGCAGATCAATCAAATGTTTGGAAAAAAAGAAGCCAAGTAATTTTCTGATGGCATAGGATTTAATGGAAAAGGTACAGCAATGATGACTAGAGGGCTGCCTATCATTGCTGTAGCTACCGCCCCCGGCAAAGCGGGGGTTGGGGTTGTGCGCATCAGTGGGCAGAGCCTGAGCGCAATTACAAAAGCACTCTTTCAAAAAGAGCTATCTCCGCGAAAAACGAATTTAGTTACCTTGCGTGATGCTGATGGACAAACCATTGATCAACTTATTGCGATTTATTTTGTAGCCCCGACTTCATTTACAGGTGAAGATGTTTTGGAGCTGCAATGTCATGGAGGACCCCAGCTTCTCGAGTTGGTAATGAAGCGCTGTCTTGAGTTGGGCAAAGATGATCGCTTAGTAATTGCAGACCCTGGTGAATTTACGCTGCGCGCTTACCTGAATAACAAAATTGATTTAGCTCAGGCGGAAGCGATTGCCGATTTAATTGATGCTCAGAGTGAGGCGGCCGTTCGTGGCGCCGCCAGATCATTGCAGGGCGCCTTCTCAGAGGGCATTAATGATCTGATCGAAGAAATTACACAACTGCGCATTTTGGTGGAGTCAACCCTAGACTTTCCGGAAGAAGAAATTGAGTTTTTGGAGAGCGCCCAAGCACGCGAACGTTTGGCTGCAGTTAAAGAAAAATTACAGTCTTTGTGCAATGGCGCTAAGCAGGGAAAAATTTTGCGCGATGGTATTCAGCTAGTTTTGGCTGGCGCCCCCAATGTGGGGAAGAGCTCTTTGCTTAATAGACTTGCGGGTGAGGAGGTTGCAATTGTGACTCCTATTGCAGGCACAACACGCGATCGAGTGAAAGAGAGCATCACCATTGAGGGTGTGCCGATGCACATTATTGATACCGCGGGCTTGCGCGATACAAGTGATCTGGTCGAGTCAAAAGGCATTGAAAGATCTTGGGATGCTATTCGTTTAGCGGATTTGGTGATTTTTCTGACCGACCCCAATTCTGGCGAAGATGGCTTGAAAGAGCAGATTCTCTCTGAGCTGCCCCCAAAATGCCCCGTTTTAGCAGTTCTTAACAAATCAGACTTACTACCTTCGGACTCCGTAAGGACTCAAAAAGAGACTATTTTGATTTCAGCCAAGACCGGCGATGGAATTGAGGCTCTAAAGCAGAAGATATTAGAAATAGTCGGCTGGAATGGCTCACAAGAGGGAGCAATTGTCTCTAGAAGAAGGCATTTGGACTGCCTAGAGCGAGCATCTGAACATATTGCAAAATCAGAGCAATTTGCAGCAAATGGCAACAATTCGCTTGAATTATTCGCTGAAGAGCTATTCTTAGCCCAAAATCATCTGGGACAAATTACTGGAAAACTGCTTCCAGACGACCTTTTGGGCAAAATTTTCAGCCAGTTCTGCATTGGCAAATAGAGGGTTTGTTCCCCTCTATTTAAGGGGTTAAATATCCCCAAAATGATAAAATCATTGGATTAAACATTAAATCTTCATGGGTAAAAATATGACCACAGCGACTGCCGACCAAATTGATGCGAACGCACCAACTTACGTAAAAAACAAGCAATTGATTGAGTGGGTTGCTCAGATTGCCGCCCTTACCAAGCCAGATGCAATTCATTGGTGTGACGGCTCCCAAACCGAATATGACGAACTCTGTGAGCTCTTGGTCAAGGCCGGTGTATTTAAGCGTTTAAACCCAGCTAAACGAAAAAATTCTTTTTTAGCCCTTTCAGATCCTGAGGACGTGGCGCGTGTTGAAGACCGTACATTCATTTGCTCTGCGAAAAAAGAGGATGCCGGACCCACCAATAATTGGGTAGAGCCAAACGAAATGCGGGCAACATTAAACCCATTGTTTGATGGCTGCATGCTTGGCAGAACGATGTATGTGGTGCCATTCTCCATGGGACCAATAGGATCCCCCATTGCTCACATTGGCGTTGAGCTCTCCGATAGCCCTTATGTTGCAATTAATATGCGCCTCATGACTCGCATGGGCAAGGCTGTGATTGATCAGTTGGGCGCTACTGGCGAGTTTGTTCCCTGCATTCATACTGTTGGTAAGCCCTTGGCTACCGGCGAAAAAGATGTCGCATGGCCAAACAATAAGAACAAATACATTGTTCACTATCCAGAAACGCGCGAGATTTGGTCGTTTGGCTCTGGTTACGGCGGCAACGCATTGCTAGGCAAAAAATGTTTTGCATTGCGTATTGCATCCAATATGGGTCGCGAACAAGGTTGGCTAGCAGAGCATATGTTGATCTTGGGTGTAACTTCACCTGAGGGTAAGAAATATCACATCGCAGCCGCCTTTCCATCTGCTTGTGGCAAAACCAATTTCTCCATGATGATTCCACCCAAAGGATTTGATGGTTGGAAGGTAACTACCATTGGCGATGACATTGCATGGATCAAGCCACGCAAAGATAGCGTTACTGGCAAAACCCGTTTGTTTGCAATTAACCCAGAGTCTGGCTACTTCGGCGTTGCGCCTGGGACAAACCGCCAAACCAATCAAAACTGTATTGACTCCTTGAATCAGGATGTGATTTTTACTAACGTTGGCTTAACTGATGATGGTGATATTTGGTGGGAGGGTTTGACAGAAACCCCGCCAGCACATTTAATTGATTGGCAGGGTAAGGATTGGACTCCAGCGGATGGTGCTGCAGGCCGCAAAGCTGCGCATCCAAATTCACGCTTCACGGTAGCTGCCACCAATAACCCAGCGGTTGACCCTAAGTGGGATGATCCAGAAGGCGTTCCAATTGATGCGTTCTTATTTGGTGGCCGTCGTTCAAACACCGTACCCTTGGTTAGCGAAGCGCGCGACTGGGTAGAGGGTGTTTACATGGCTGCAACCCTTGGTTCAGAGACTACCGCAGCGATTACCGGTCAAATTGGTGTCGTGCGTCGTGATCCATTTGCGATGATCGCGTTTGCTGGTTACAACATGAGTGATTACTTTCAGCATTGGCTCAATATCGGCAAGAAGTTAGAAGCTGACGGCGCTGTTTTGCCAAAGATTTATTGCGTTAACTGGTTTCGCAAAGATGAGAACGGCGAGTTTGTTTGGCCAGGCTTCGGTGAAAACATGCGCGTACTCTCTTGGATTTTGGAGCGCGCTGAAGGCACAGCAAAAGGAAAAGAAACCCCGTTTGGTATTTGTCCAGAGCACGGCGACATCCATTGGAATGGCCTTGATTATTCAGCAGAGAAATTTGCTAAAGCCATTCATGTCGCTGTCGATGACTGGAAGAATGAATTGAAGCTTCATACTGAGTTGTTTGATCACCTTGGCGATCGCTTGCCAAAAGAGTTGAAAGAGACTCGCGCCAAAATTGAACAGCGCTTAAACGCTTAATCGCTCCACCTAGATTAGTTACGTGACCAAACCCCAATACCATGAAATAGTGGTGATTGGGGCAGGCATTTGCGGCTCAACCATTACAAACGAGCTGCTCCTACGTGGCAAATCTGTATGCATTGTGGATGCTGCATCATCACCTGCCACTGCTTGCTCAAGCCACGCTTATGCCATAGCTCATCCACATATAGGCAAAGGATCTCCTCGTTTATTACACCTAACGCACATTGCTTTTTTGCTGGCAGAGGCGAGATGGGGTAAGGCTTGGAACAAGCATGGCATTTTTCAGCCCACCAAAAAAGATAAACATTTCGATCAAGCAGAGGTGGCTAATTATTTGAAGTCATTAGGCCTTGATGAAGATATTGCCATTGCTTTAGATGCTCAAGAGGCAGAAAAAATCTGCGGCATCAAACAAAGTGGGGTGTGGCTTTCCCGCGGCGCATCTTTAAATATATTTGAGGTAAGTAATACGATGCTGCAAGAGCATGAGCATCTGACGTGCTTATGGAACACGCGCGTTGCGAAACTCGAACAAGCAAATGGCAAATGGCTTTTATTGAATCAGACTAATGAAGTAATTCTTTCTGCAGATCAGGTAGTGGTTGCAACAGCTATGGATACCAAGCCCTTAATGAGCAGTATCGGAATACGATTGCCATTGAAGCCTGTACGAGGCCAGCTGAGTATTTTTTCAATTAGAAAAGATGACCTTTGGGTGCAAAAATTACCGAGAGTTGGGGTATCTGGTGACGGCTATTGCCTCCCAGCGCAGCAGCTTGAAGACGGAAGCTATCGTTGGATGGTGGGCTCTAGTTTTGATGAAGGCGAAGATGATTTGGGCTCAAGAGATAGTAGTGATACATTTAATCGTGAGCAAGCACAAGGTTTGCTTGCGTATTCTGAGGGAGATCCTCAGGCGCTAATTAAGGCCGGCGATTTTGTTGGGGTGCGCTGTGTTGCGGGCGACCGGCTGCCAATCATTGGCGCACTTAGCCAAAGACCGGGAATCTTTTTAGCTACCGCTTTGGGTTCGCGAGGTATTTTATGGTCAGCCCTTGCTGCCAAGCTGATTACAGCTCAAGCGCTAGGCGATGACTTTGCTTTGCTTGCACGCTTAGGCTTTGCTGCAGATTTAGTGGCAGCACTAGCACCTGCCCGCTTCTTTGCTGGGGCTTTGGCTGCACCGGCGGCTTTAGCCTCAAACTCAAAGCCAATTTTGCCATCAGCACCCAAGGCTAAGTAAGCCTTAAAGCCCCGTCCAGTGCGGTTTGACTTGAAGTTGGTCAAGAGATCAGTCTTGCCTTCTTTCAGTAGCTTTTGCACCTGCTCAGCCGAAATTTCTTGTTGCAAAACCACTTTCCCTGTTTTGAAATCACAGGTTTTGCTTGGTCCGGTATTGTTCTCGCAAAGGTAGCGCATGCCATCTTCATATATGGCGCCTGAGCATTTTGGACAAACCCCCAAAGCTTGGCGACCTGTGAAATCTATTGCCTCAGTTTCTGCATCTTGAGAGTTACCAAAATCAAACTCGAGTTTGAAACCTGCATTTGGATAGTCCTTATCATCTTCCGGAATTTCACTTAACTTAATGATGGCTGCAAATGGGCGACCTATTTTGCTGCGGAAGCCTTGAAGCGGCCCGATTGTTTTTTCGCGTAGCAATTCTTCTACTTCAGGATATTCAAATGCTCGACCACCTGGCGTTTTGCTGATGGTAAAGCCGCATTTTTCACAGGCAAAGCGACGATAGTTTTCTTTCACTGAACCCTTACAGTGCGGGCACGGCGTGGTCATCGTGGCGTAGTCACCTGGAATGGTATCGCTGTCATACTCCTTAGCACGCTTGACGATGCGCTGTGTCATCTGCGCAATTTCTTGCATGAAGGTATCGCGATTCATCTTACCCCGCTCAATTAGAGAGAGCTTATTTTCCCAGCTACCTGTTAAATCAGGGCGCGTTAACTCTTCAACATCTAGCCCGCGCAATAAAGTCATCAACTGAAACGCTTTTGCTGTGGGGATAAGTTCGCGCGCCTCGCGTACCATGTATCTTTCAGCAAGCAGCCCTTCAATAATTGCGGCACGTGTTGCGGGCGTTCCCAGGCCTTTTTCTGCCATAGCCTCGCGCATATCATCATCATCAACCCACTTGCCAGCGCTTTCCATTGCTGAAAGCAAGGTTGCCTCTGTATAGCGCGCTGGCGGCTTGGTTTTTAATGGAACCACAACAATCGACTCGTTTTGAACAGTTTCACCTTCTTGGACCGGTACAAGTTCATCGTCAGCTTGATTCGATCTGCCATAAACGGTAAGCCAGCCAGGATTTACCAGGACACGACCTTCGGTTTTGAAAGGGTGACCCAAAACTTCAGTAATGCGGGTGGTGACTCGGAATTCGGCGGCGGGGTAAAAGACGGCCAGGAAACGACGGACCACTAGGTCATATAACTTTGCCTCTGGCTCACTTAAAGTCTTGGGCGTTTCCAGGGTTGGGATGATTGCAAAGTGATCGGAAATTTTAGAGTTATCAAAGATGCGTTTGTTTGGTTTGATCCAACCATAACCAGCCTTTGCCTTTGGATCTTTTGGATCTCCCTTCAGAATTTGTTTAGCAAATGCACGATAGTCTTGCGAGTTCTCAGCAAGCACTTCCATAGTTTGTTTAACGGTATCTAGATAGTCTTCTGGTAGTGCTTTTGCATCGGTACGTGGATAGGTTAAAACCTTATGACGCTCATAAAGCGCCTGTGCAAGACCCAAAGTATTTTTTGCAGAAAAGCCAAAACGGGCATTCGCTTCACGTTGCAAGCTGGTTAAGTCAAAAAGTTGTGGCGCTAGTTGCGTTGCTGGTTTAGCTTCTTCTGTAACGCGTGCTTTTTTATCGCGGCAGGCTGCAACAATGCTTTCTGCTGCAGCTTCACTCCAGAGCCGGTTCTCGCGCGCATCTGGTTCAGCAACATCTTTTTTAAACTTGGGATCAAACCAGCGACCTTCATAAACTCCGGCTGCAGCAATAAATTCAGCCTTTACTTCCCAATAGTCTTTGGAAATAAACTTACGAATCAGCTCTTCACGCTCGACCACAATGGAGAGCGTTGGTGTTTGAACGCGTCCCACAGTAGTTAAAAAGAAGCCACCACTCTTACTATTAAACGCAGTCATAGCGCGAGTGCCATTGATGCCAACCAACCAGTCAGCTTCTGAGCGGCAACGTGCTGCGTCAGCTAGTGGCTGCATATCTTCATCAGTACGTAAGTTTGTAAAGCCATCACGAATTGCTGCTGGAGTCATGGACTGAAGCCACAAACGCTTGATACCCTGTGATGCTTTTGCATGCTGTGCAATTAAGCGAAAGATCAGTTCGCCTTCGCGTCCCGCGTCACATGCGTTAATCAAAGAGGTAATGTCTTTGCGTTTAATGAGTTTTTGTAAAACCTTCAGGCGCGACTCTGTTTTGACAATTGGCCGCAAATCAAAATAAGGGGGAACTACAGGCAAATTAGCGAAAGACCACTTACCACGCTTAACTTCATATTCTTCGGGGGCTGCTATTTCTAAGAGATGGCCAACCGCAGAGGAGACTACAAAGTCGTCGCTTTCAAAATAGTCCTCGTGCTTGGTGAAGCCGCCTAAGGCCTTGGCAATGTCATTGGCTACCGAGGGCTTCTCGGCAATGACGAGGGTCTTGGGATGATCCACAGATGCGGTTTTGGTGCTGCTTTTGGTAGATACTTTAGCCACGCGTTTGCCTAAATTTGAGCCTGAAATGATGTTTCTAATAGGGAAAAAGGATGAACAATTTAAACCAAATCAGGGTTTGGTCAATTGCTCGCTCCTTTTTTATTATTAACCGATAAATTGGGAAAAGTCCAAAAAGGCTACTTTTTTGATAAGTAAGCACGACCCCTTTGGATAGTTTGTGGACAAAAAATAGCATTTAAACCCTTTTAAATAGGGGTTTTCTCAAAAAACCAACTCTTCTAGAACATCTTGGGGATTGCCCACCAGTTTTGCGCCCTGTTGAATAAGAAGGTGGCAGCCGCTAGAAAGAGGGCGCCGAATCGATCCTGGCACTGCAAAAACCTCCCTGCCAAGCTCTACTGCAAGTCTTGCGGTAATCAGGGAGCCTGATCTTTCAGCCGCCTCAATCACGACTACACCAATCGATAGCGCCGCAATCAGTCGATTGCGCCTAGGGAAATGACTTGATTTTGGTGGCACACCCAAGGGGAGTTCAGAGACTAAAAGCCCTTGTTTTCTAATATTTTTGGCTAAATCGAGATGTTCTTTGGGATAAATCACATCCACACCGGCTCCACAGACTGCCATTGTGAAGTGCTTAGGGCCAAGCCTGAGGGTTGCTTCATGCGCTGCCCCATCGATGCCTCTTGCAAGTCCTGAGACGATCAGTAAGCCTGCTTGTGAGAGCCCTTTAGCAAAAGCAGCCGCGTTTTCAAGACCTTCAGCGCTAGCCTTGCGTGACCCCACGATTGCGATCATAGGAATCTTTAGCAAGCTAAGATCCCCGTCTATATAGAGACGCTCGGGCGGATCATATAAATCATTAAGGCGGCATGGGTAGCGTGTATCGCCCCTAGCAATACAAGTGATTTGAGTTAGTTTTGGTAGTGGGAGCATTAAAAGATTTTGATCTTTAGGGGAATTTCAGCAATCGGGACATACTGATTGCACTGTTGGATAATTCTTATATGGCATTGTTAAACGTTCTTTGTTACCCAGATCCGCGCTTGCATAAGGTTGCTAAACCTGTAGCGCATGTAGACGCTCGTATTAAAAAAATAGTCGCCGATATGGCTGACACAATGTATGAGGCTCCAGGAGTTGGCTTAGCCGCAACACAGGTTGATATCCATGAGCGCATTGTCGTTATCGATATATCTGATGAGCAAAATGACTTGATGGTTTTTATAAACCCAGAAATTCTTTGGTCAAGTGCTGAGAAGAAGTCTTGGCGTGAGGGTTGCCTTTCGGTGCCAGAGTTTTATGATGAAGTTGAAAGAGCTGCACAAGTTAGAGTAAAGGCTTTAGATGCTGATGGTAAAGAGTTTGAACTCGATGCAGATGGTTTATTAGCGGTTTGCTTGCAGCATGAGATCGACCATTTACAAGGCAAGGTGTTTGTTGCGTATTTATCGATACTTAAACGAACACGTATTTCACAAAAACTAAAAAAGCGCGCCAAAGAGTTAGCAGGTGAGCGCTAGGCGCCGCTGATGAAAATTGTATTTGCTGGAACCCCCGAGTTTGCTGCGCAAGCAATGCGTGCAATTGATGATGCAGGCCATGAAATTGTTCTGGCGCTGACCCAGCCTGATCGCCGGGCTGGTAGGGGTATGCACTTACAAGCTAGCCCCGTTAAAGAGTTTGCATTAGAAAAAAATATTCCTGTGCTTCAGCCAGAAACGCTTAAGCGCAATAGTGGCGACCCCCAAAAGCAAGCTCAGGCTAAAGAAGCATATGCGTACTTATCTGTAATAGATTTTGATGCTATGGTGGTAGCAGCTTACGGGCTCATCTTGCCGCAAGACATTTTAGACATTACACAACTGCCAGGAAGGCATGGCAGTTTCAATATTCATGCATCCTTATTGCCGCGTTGGCGTGGTGCTGCACCGATACAGCGAGCAATTGAGTCGGGCGATACAAAAACGGGCATTTGCATTATGCAAATGGATGTCGGTCTTGATACAGGTGACACGGTGCTGATTAATGAGCTTGAAGTTACGCCCGAAGAAACGAGTAGTACCTTGAACCATCGATTAGCGAAATTGGGTGCGCAATCAATTGTGGATACACTGAATCGCTTACAAGCAGGTAAGGGTTTAGTTCGCTCCCCGCAAGAAACGAAGGGCATAACTTATGCGGAAAAAATATTAAAGAGCGAAGCAGAAATCGACTGGAATCTAAGTGCTCAAGAAATTGATCGACAGATTCGGGCTTTTAACCCTTTTCCTGGAGCTAACAGTAATGCACAAGCGCTACCGATCAAATTTTGGAGCTCTCGTATTCCAAAAGCGGGCGCCTGTAGTAAAACCGGCTGCCCTGGAGAATTATTGGGGTTCAGCGAAGAGGGCGCTTACGTTCAATGCGGGAAGGGTGTTGTAGAAATTTTAGAAATGCAAAAGACTGGCGGCAAGAAAATGAATGCCAGCCTTTGTTTGCAGTCGCTTGGTTACCGTGAACAAGCATTACGCTTTCAAGCGAAATAAAACAATACTAAGTTAATTTGACTGATAAAAAAACGCCGCATAGCCTGCCACTTTCTGAAGCCATCAGCATTGCTGCTCAGGCCGTTGGCGAAGTAATGAGTGGTAGGTCTCTAACAGAAGTTTTAGATCAATTAGAGCCATATGAGCGCCCTATTGTGCAGAGTTTAAGTTTCGATACTTTGCGTAAATGGGTGCGATCGCATGAGTTAATTAAACAATTGATTCCCAAGAATCCTCCGCCAGAAGTCGATCATTTATTGAGCGTTGCTATTGCACTGTTCCTAAATGAAAACGCAGATGGCAAAGGCTATGCAGCCCATACCATTGTTGATCAAGCCGTCAGTGCTTGTGCTAACTACGATAAGACAATGTATGCCAATGGTTTAGTGAATGCGGTACTTCGCAAGGTAAGCCTTATTGTCCAGCCGCTAGACGGTGAGGCCCGCTTTCCTCCAGACCCTATTCCAATGTTTGTTCCAGCTTGGTGGCGCGCCAACTTAAAACGGCATTACTCGAAGACCTGGCAATCTATTTTAGTTGCACAAGCAAAACGGGCACCATTAATTTTGCGCGTCAATCAAAAACAATATTCACGCGATCAATATCAAACTTTATTAAGCGATTTTGGAATAGCATCTACTCCAATTGAGAGTGTGGCTGGAGTTAAGTTGTCATCTGCTTTGTTGTTATCTAACCCAGTTCCTGTTTCAGAGCTACCAGGTTTTTATAGTGGCGCGGTATCGGTTCAAGATGCGGGGGCGCAGATAGCAGCAGCCCTCTTGAGCCCTCAGCCGGGCGAACGAATCCTAGATGCTTGTGCGGCTCCCGGCGGTAAGACTGCGCATTTGCTGGAGCTAGCCAATTGCGAGATGGTGGCCTTAGAGCTCGACGGTGATCGTCTGAGCAAAATCGGTGGAAATTTAGACCGCTTGCGTTTGCATTCTGACAAAGTAATGGTACTTCGGGGCGATGCTTCCAAAGCATCTTGGTGGGACGGTATTCCTTTCGACAAAATTTTGCTCGACGCGCCATGTTCTGCTTCAGGCATTGTGGCCAGACACCCAGATATCCCATTTTTAAGGCGTGAGGCAGATATCAAGTCCTTGCAACAGAAGCAGCGCGGTATTCTGGAGCAGGCCTGGAAAATGTTGAAAGTTGAAGGGCTGCTGCTCTACGTCACTTGCTCGGTATTTCCTGAGGAGGGAGAGGAGCAAGCAATTTGGTTTGCTGCCGAGCATGGCAATGCAGTACGATTAGGCGCTCCAGGGCAGATTCTGCCGACAGACGTAAGTGACGGTTTTTACTATGCTTTGTTTAAGAAAAACGGGCCATGAGCCATAGATTTAAACAATTCATCTTTTTATGCTTGATGGTGTTGAGTGTGTTTTCAACAAGCGCAAGCGCAGAAGGAATCAAAATCAAATCCTTTGAGTTGGAGAGGGTTGATAGCGACTGGCTTTTAAATGCTACTTTTCAGATTGAACTTTCTCCTAGCCTGGAAGATGCTGTTCAAAAGGGCGTGGTGCTCTATTTTCAAACCGAGTTTGATTTAACGCGCTCGCGTTGGTATTGGTTTGATGAAAAGTCCGCACTTGCTCAGAAACAAACCCGCCTCTCTTACCAACCGCTAGCTCAACAATATCGAATTGCTTCAGAGGGCTTCACATTTTCTGCGCAGACGATTTCAGAAGCATTGCAGGCAGTTGGCAGTATTGGCGGTTGGGCCGTGATCGATAATCGTCAGCTCGATGCGGGTAAGTCATACACTGCCTCCTTGCGGATGATTTTAGATTTGAGCAAGCTGCCTAAGCCATTCCAAGTCAATGCCTTAAATAATCGTGATTGGAATCTTTCTAGCGATTGGCTGCGCGTTCCATTTTTACCAACCGGCCCCACTCTCATTAAGCGATGAACGCATTTTCAACATGGCTCCAGTCCGCCTTTTTTATATCAAAGGCTTGGAGAAAGAGGCTAATTCCCCTTGCTATAGGCGCCATTGGTGTATTCGCTTTATTTCTCCTAGCATTGCTATCAATTGCGTCATCTAACACAGAGTTTTTTGACAAGTACTTTATTTGGCTTTATGCAGCCAATGTCGTCATTGGAGCTTCTCTCACCCTAGTAATTTTAATTTTAGTAATAGTGATTGGCGTTCGTTGGTACAGGGGGCATTTTGGCACTCGTTTGATTGCCAAGTTGGCAATGATTTTTGCCTTAGTTGGTGTTGTTCCTGGTTTAATTTTGTATGGTGTTTCGCTACAGTTCGTATCTCGCAGTATTGAAACTTGGTTTGATGTGAAGGTTGAATCAGCGCTTAACTCGGGCTTAGAGTTGGGGCGCGTTACTTTACAAATTGCTCAAGAAGAAATTCTGGCCGAGGGAAATTTTATTGCCGAACAAGTCGTTCAGGTCCCCACAGGTACGAGCTCTGACCAAGTTGGTGCCATGATCATGAAGATTCGCAATCAATTTGGCATTCAAGAGGTAAGCCTCTTTAATATGCAGCGTAATTTGATTTTGACTAGCGAGTTAAGTCCAAAAAAATATTTACCTGCTCCCAGCGCTGAAGTGGTGGAGGAGGCCTTTAAAAAGAAAGGCATTACCTTTTTAGATCAAGTTGAAATAGAAGGCGGACAGCGGGGCTATCAAGTAAGGGCGATTGTGCCAATTGTGCGCAAGAAGACTGCTCTAAGTAAACAAGGCGCGACTAAAGATATTGAAGATAGATATTTCTTACAATTAGTGCGCTCTATTCCAACCCCATTGGCTAAGAATATTTTTGCGGTTGAGTCAGCCTATAGTGAATATCAAGAAAAGTCCTTGGGGCGAACTGGCTTACGCAAGATGTTTGTTGGTACGCTAACACTCACCCTGTTTTTTGCCCTTTTTGTTGCTGTCACCCTGGCCTTGTTATTGGGTCGTCAATTGGCTCGCCCACTATTAATGCTGCTCAAAGGAACCCAAGCTGTTGCCCAAGGTGACCTATCTCCAAAGCCTGAATTAGATACTGGGGATGAGCTGGGAATGCTGACACGCCAATTTAACGTAATGACCCGGCAACTTGCTGATACGCGTGATTCTTTGCAAGAATCAAAGGCTTTCTTAGAGAAAGTTTTGGGAAATCTGACTGCGGGCGTGTGTATTTTTGATAAGCACTACAACGTGGTGTCAAGTAACGCCGGCGCAGACCGTATTTTTGCCCAAGACTTAACCCATTTGGATGGCAGGCCATTGAGTAGCAATCCCGCACTTGCTGAGTTTGAGGGTGCAATTAAAGAAGGCTTTGCAACAATGAGGCTTGCGGTCGTCAATGAAGGAGCCTTTACGCCCCAGGCAGCTCTTAAGGCCACCCCCGTTTGGCAAAAGCAAATTCAATTACATACTATTAATGAATTTGAAAATGAGTTGGGCGTCACCTTGTTTGTACGAGGCACAGAGTTAACGGCAGATTTGCGCATGGTAGTGTTTGATGACATCACGGACGTAGTAAGTGCACAAAGATCAATTGCTTGGAGCGAGGTTGCTCGTCGCCTAGCCCATGAGATCAAAAATCCACTTACGCCAATCCAGTTGTCGGCTGAGCGTTTGCAGCAGAAGCTTTCTGGCAAACTTGCCCCTGAGCACGAAGAAATGATCAATCGCAGCACCGAAACCATTATTGGTCAGGTACAGGCGATGAAAGAAATGGCAAATGACTTTAGGGATTTTGCTAAAACACCGACGCCACAGCTAAAACCCTTGTCCATTAATATGCTCACTTCAGAAATTTTGGGTTTGTATGAGGGCAGCCCATTGCACACCCAGCTAGATCCTCGTTGCCCAGATATTATGGGTGACCAAACTCAACTTAGGCAGGTGATTCATAATCTACTACAAAATGCGCAAGATGCCACGTTAGAGGGGCCGCATCCTGGCGAAATAGTTGAAGTAAAAACAGAGTTAGTGCCCTATGGAGAGCACAATGGCATGGAGCAAAAGGCAGTGCGATTAACAATAAGTGATTCTGGTGTAGGATTTCCAGCTAAGATATTGGCAAGAGCCTTTGAGCCTTATGTCACAACTAAGAGTAAAGGTACGGGATTAGGTTTGGCAGTCGTTAAAAAAATTATTGATGACCACTCTGCCAAAATTGAAATACGAAATCGTATGCAGGGAGCAGAAGTGATTGGTGCGCAGGTATCAATATTATTTATGAATCTAGCAAAAGAGGCAGCCTAAGCATGGCTAGTATTTTGGTTGTTGATGACGAGATGGGAATTCGTGAGCTTCTCAATGAGATTCTGACGGATGAAGGCCATACTGTGTACTCAGCAGAGAGTGCTATTCAGGCGCGAACCATCCGCGAACAAATGCGCCCCGATCTTGTCTTGTTAGATATTTGGATGCCAGATACCGACGGTATTACATTGCTTAAAGAGTGGTCTAAAACAGGTCAACTCACTATGCCTGTTGTGATGATGTCTGGCCACGCTACGATCGATACTGCGGTTGAGGCTACTCGCATTGGCGCATTAAACTTCTTAGAAAAGCCCATTGCCCTACAAAAGCTGTTGAAGACAGTTAGCAAAGCGTTAGAGAGCTCACCAAAATATATTGAGCCCGAAACAGAGAGGGCTGTTCAGTCGAATGCTCATCAGGCTACCGCTCCAAAGCCGATATTAAATGATCCAGCTCCAGCCCTTCTTGATGGTGAGTACATTAGCGGCATTGCAAAAACATATTTCGATTTACCATTAAGGGAGGCAAGAGATCTTTTTGAAAAGGTGTACTTTGAGCATCAAATGCAAATCATGGGTGGCAGCATGACCAAGATTTCTGAGTACACCGGCTTGGAGAGAACGCACTTGTATCGCAAACTTAAGGCCCTAGGGATCGATACATCTCGCAATAAGGGCGAACAATAAGGCCTTTGGTAGCTAGCACTTATTCTTTGCATTAATGATGAAGGCGTTGTCGTTGCAACGGACATTGATGCCCACGTTACTTTCCCATTATCTTCGGAACTATCCCCATGGAAATTAAGGTCAACTTTCTCGATAAGCTACGTCTTGAAGCCAAGTTTGATGACTTCACGGTGATTGCTGACCAGCCAATTCGCTATAAGGGTGATGGTTCTGCTCCCGGGCCCTTTGATTATTTTCTCGCCTCATCCGCTTTGTGCGCAGCTTATTTTGTGAAGCTGTATTGCGAGACTCGCAATATTCCTACTGAAAATATTCGACTCTCACAGAATAATATTGTTGACCCTGAAAATCGTTACCAACAGATTTTTAAGATTCAGGTTGAATTGCCAGAGGATATTTCTGCAAGTGACCGTAAAGGTATTCTGCGCGCTATCGAACGTTGTTCAGTTAAAAAAGTAGTGCAAGCCGGGCCTGAGTTTGTCATTGAAGAAGTAAAAAACCTAGATGTAGATGCACAGACCTTGTTGACGTTGAAGTCAGCTGCCGACGCTAGTACTTATATTGTGGGCAAGGATCTCCCGCTTGAGCAAACAATTGCCAATATGACGGGTGTGTTGGCGAACCTGGGAATCAAGATTGAAATCGCCTCATGGCGCAACATTATCCCCAATGTGTGGTCCTTACATATTCGCGATGCGCATTCGCCGATGTGTTTTACGAATGGGAAGGGGTCTACAAAAGAAAGTGCCTTAGCATCAGCCTTGGGCGAGTATATCGAGCGACTGAGTAATAACCATTTCTATGCCGGTTCGTTCTGGGGAGAAGATATTGCTAATGCTGCTTTTGTTCATTATCCAAATGAGCGTTGGTTTAAGCCGGGAATTGATGATTTGTTGCCAACAGAAATTTTGGATGAGTACTGCCTGAAAATTTTTAATCCCGATGGTGAGTTACGCGGTTCACATCTCATTGATACCAATTCCGGAAATGCGCAGCGTGGCATCTGCTCTCTTCCGTATGTGCGTCAGTCGGATGGTGAGACCATCTACTTCCCATCCAATTTGGTTGAAAATCTTTACGTCAGCAATGGCATGAGTGCCGGCAATACGCTGGCTGAGGCGCAGGTGCAATGCCTTTCGGAGATTTTTGAGAGGGCAGTGAAGCGCGAAATTCTGGAAGGTGAAATCGCTTTACCAGAAGTGCCTCAGGAAGTGCTCGAAAAATATCCCGGCATTTTAGCGGGCATTCGGGCGCTAGAAGAGCAGGGCTTTCCAGTATTGGTTAAAGATGCATCGCTAGGTGGCATTTATCCAGTGATGTGTGTCACTTTGATGAATCCACGAACTGGTGGAGTGTTCGCATCATTTGGCGCACACCCAAGTTTAGAGGTGGCGCTGGAACGAAGTTTGACTGAACTGCTGCAAGGGCGAAGCCTAGAGGGCCTGAACGATTTGCCCCCGCCTACCTTTGCAAGTGAAGCAGTGACTGAGCCAAATAACTTTGTTGAACACTTCATTGATTCGAGTGGCATTGTGTCTTGGCACTTCTTCAGCGCAAAATCAGACTACGACTTTATAGAATGGGACTTCTCTGACCAGGGAGAAAACTCCAATGCAAAAGAAGCGGCAACCTTGTTTGGCATTCTCAAGACAATGGGTAAAGAAGCTTATGTGGCGGTATACGATCAACTAGGTGCAACTGCTTGCAGAATTGTAGTGCCTGGCTATTCTGAGGTTTATCCGATAGAAGATTTGATTTGGGATAACACTAATAAGGCCCTATTATTCCGAAACGATATTTTGAACTTGACCCTCTTAAGCGATGCAAGCCTAAGTGCGTTGCTTAAGCGCTTAGAGAATAACGAGTTAGATGAGTATGGCGATATTGCCACACTGATTGGTATTGAGTTTGATGACAATACCCCTTGGGGTCACTTAACGGTGCTGGAGTTAAAGCTGCTGATTCAGTTAGCCTTGAAGCAATTTGAAGATGCACATGCGTTAGTAGGAGCCTTTCTTCAATATAACGACAACACTATTGAGCGTAGATTGTTTTATCAGGCTTTAGATGCCGTACTAGAGATTTTGCTGGCAGATGATCTTGAGCTTGATGACTACATAATCAATTTTCGCCGGATGTTTGGCGATGAGAGGGTGGATGCGGTAATGGGATCGGTGGATGGCAGCGTCCGCTTCTACGGACTAACTCCAACAAGCCTAAGGCTGGAGGGGCTAGACCGGCACCGCCGTATGATTGACAGCTATAGAAAATTGCATGTAGCTCGGTCTAGGGCTACAGCCTAGTTGGTTTTCAAGATAAAACGCAGTTTATCTATAATTTAAAGTCTTGGCCTGGTAGCTCAGTCGGTAGAGCAGAGGATTGAAAACCCTTGTGTCGATGTTCGATTTTGCGCCCAGTCTTTTCACCATGCCCGTTAGCGTTATTAACAGAGAAGCCTGATATCCTAGAAGATATTAGAAGTACTGCTCAGTGCTTATGATGAATAAATTAGAGTAGGCGTAGACCACTAAGAACGAGCGGGTATGAAGTCTGCATTCATAGTGGCCACTACTGGTAATGAAGGCCTTAAATAGTAAAATTTTGTTATAAAGGAAAGAATACCTAAAGCAAATTCAATTTTTTATAAATTTATTCCATAACGATAGAAAGCCTCATATGAAGAAAAAATTATTCCAATTACTTTCAGTGCCAATCTTAATTTTTGGATTAAGTGCTTGCGAAACTACATCACCATCCCCCCGCAGCTTCCCTGTCGGTGTAGTTGATCAATGTACTCATCAATCAGTTTAGAAAAAATACACTGCCCTCAAATTTTGATACATCATGCAGCATGAACCTTTTTGGCTAGTTTATTTGTAGCCTTTGTATCAACAGTTTTAGTGGCAGCGTTAGAAAAAGAACCCGGCCAATCTTTTTTATTGGATTTATCGCTGTAGTTTTGGTTCAACTGGCTGGGTTCAAATCCAGAAAGGCTTGATCTGCCGAAAGCATTGGATCCCAGTCCCACCTTTTCAGGATTTATAAGACTTTAAGCAGAGCAAGCACAGTAAAGTCTATTTATATAGCTTAAAAGCAGTTCCGCTATAATCTACTTTCTTAAATGGCCTGGTAGCTCAGTCGGTAGAGCAGAGGATTGAAAATCCTTGTGT
>JBAXVK010000015.1:0-46596 GCA_037129175.1 Polynucleobacter sp.
CATTTAACGCACCATTAATCATCGATTTAGTCGCGCTATTAACACGATTTAATGTAGATGCATTGCTATTGGGTTGATTAAAATTTACAGTAGCATCTTTTCCTACATTAAAGCTGCTCCAATTAATAATCGCTTTTTGAGAACTTTGATTAATGTTCATGACATTACTAGTTTGAGAAATGCTAGCTGCTCCAGCTGTCACATTTCCGCCGGTAGGTAATGCATTAGTCGCAGGCCCCGCCGCAAAAACCGGGGGAGTCATGAGGGCTAGAGTTGAAGCAATCGCAAGTATTGAGGCCATTTTGGAGGTTTGCACGGGACAAACTCCCTCTTCCCGCCTAGCAAAAGAAAGTACTTGCAACCTTGAGAAAAGTGGATTTTTTGGCTTCAAATCGATTTTTTTGAGGAAAATGTTTTAAATAATAACAAATTTACGTAAAAAATTCTCAACTTCTAAAAACTATAAGTACCCCTTATCCAGGCCTGGACTCTTCGATAGAAATTATCGACATTGAGCTGTTCCCCGCTTGAGTTATACAAAGGGTTCTGGCCAACCCTAAAAGCAGCCATGGCATCAAATGCCCAATTATCATAGTTGTACTTAATAGTGGGGCCAACTGCCCCTAATTGATAGATATTATTTGCATTTGTTGCCCCTTGCCAGTCCGGATAAAGAGTTGCGTATTGCTGAGCAATACCCAAATCACCAAATACCCCGACTTCTAGGCCCATATCGAAGCGATACAGCAATTGGGTTGATAAGATAAGTCCTTGGGAGCTCGCTCCTTGCGCCACTGGATAAGCCCTTACTGCATAGGGGCCGCCCATATACAGTTGTTCCGCACTATTGAGGTTTTTATTGGCTAACTGGCCGCTGGCCGATAAAAGCCAAGTGGTATCTTTCAAAAAACTCAGGGCTTGGGTACGGCTTAAAAAAAAACTTATTTTTGTATAGTTGCCATTTGTTCCGGGGCCTGATAGGTCGGCACCCGCCTGGGTCAAATTTTGAATATTAAGATTGCCCAAAGTTCCACTAAGGCTATAGTTGATCAGCGATTGGGAGGTATCGGGAAAACTCCCGCTAATAGCTACATTGGTAGTCTTAATTTGATACTGACTGATAACTGCTCCACTTTGTTTATTTTGATAATTTCTGTTTTCTACACTAAACCGTAAATTGGCACTGCTGCCTTCACTGCGATATAGGGCATAAGTGGTATTAAGGCCAATCGTGTTCGCAGTTCCCTCAACTTGATTTTCACTCCAACCCGGTAGGGTTTTAGAAGTCAAATAGTTACCATTTACCCCTACTCTCCAACCATCGTAACCAACTGGAAGTGAGTAAGCCAATTGAGCCAAAGTTGACCCCGAAGATTGAATCGCATCCAAGTTAGCTTGGTCGCCATAGCCAGTGGGACTATTCAGAGCTAAACTTGCCAAGACCTGACCTACACCTGTGCTTGAAATACCATAGTTGCTTACGGCTGCTTGGCCACTAAAGAGAGGCCCATCGCTAAGCTTTACCCGAAAATCACTTTCACCTAAATTCTGACCTGGTTCAAACTCACCTGTGGCTTGAACCCCAGGCAATCCATTTAATAAAGCCATCCCTCGGTAAATTGGCTTGGAATTTATATAGGGATCATCCTCATCATTGCTTGTAAGGTAAAGCTTAGCTGTTTCAGAATTAAACCTAAGCTTCTGGCCTGGCTTGGCTGGTTCGACAATTACAGAGCCCAACTTACCTTCATTAATGGTAATTAGGAGAATGCCCTCGACAATATCTTGGGGCGGAATGGTCGCTTGAGCGATTCGATTGTTCTGGGCATATAAATTTTGAATCGCCGTAGTCACATCTTTTAAGTCCGAAAAGGTAATTTCCGTATTGACCCAGGGTTTAACAACCTCTTCTAATTGCGCATTACTTAGTAAAGTATTTCCTTGGAATTTAAAACCTTTGAAAACCACTTTTTGCTCGTTAGGCTTAGTCTGTTTTTGCGGTACTGGCTTTTCTGGTTGAAGTTGAGGTTTTGGCGCAGAGCGCTGAAGCTGAAGCTCTAACTCACGTTGCAATGTACCTGCATCTTGGGCATAACTCATCACTGGCAAAAAACCTAAAGTCAAGATCAATAAAAAATAGGTAATACAAGCGTATTGCCTATTTATAAATTGATTTGATTTTTTATGGATAAAGCTCAGCATGGCTAAAGATAAAATATGGAATTGCCCTAAATTTAGCATTATTAGCCAAAATTGATAGTTCTAATTGCTAAAGGCGATAACCTACATCAAAAAATAAGCCTGAGATACTGGCAAATTATATGCATCAGCCGTGAAAAAGATGTTTGACTCAAAGTTGCCCTGATGAGCGCTTTAAGCACAAGAAAACTATAAATTAATTTACCCAATACTTAGAAACTAGCAATCCCATCATGATTCGCTGAAGAAAGCTATTGGTAATATTATTGTAATAATTCGATCTAGGGGTATCGTATGCAACAACCCTGTTGCCCCGATTTTGAAAATCAGATCCGTCATCCGACATTGTGCAGTGATCTGTTGCAAAAACAGGTCTCCTATTGAAGCGCTATTCCCACTCAATCGTTGCAGGTGGTTTTCCACTGATGTCGTAAACCACTCGATTGATGCCGCGCACTTCATTAATGATTCGATTAGAAACTTTACCCAATAACTCGTGTGGCAAATGCGCCCAATGCGCAGTCATAAAGTCTTGTGTTTGAACTGCCCGGAGTGCAACTACGTATTCATAGGTTCTACCATCGCCCATGACGCCAACTGATTTAACCGGAAGAAATACTGCAAAAGCCTGACTAGTTAAGTCATACCAAGACTTCTGACTTACCTCATCAATGGTGTTGCGTAATTCTTCAATAAAGATAGCGTCAGCACGTTGCAGAAGATTTGCAAACTCTACTTTGACCTCTCCTAAAATACGAACACCTAAGCCTGGACCAGGAAATGGATGGCGATACACCATTTCACGTGGCAAACCTAATGCCACACCAAGTTCACGCACTTCGTCTTTAAACAATTCACGTAAAGGCTCTAACAACTTCAGGTGCATATCCTCAGGTAGGCCTCCCACGTTGTGGTGGCTCTTAATAGTATGGGCACCCTTTTTTCCTTTGCCAGCAGACTCAATCACATCTGGATAGATCGTTCCTTGGGCAAGCCACTGGGCATTCTTGATCTTGCTAGATTCAGTCTGAAAAATCTCTACAAATTCTTTGCCGATAATTTTGCGCTTTGCTTCTGGGTCAGACACGCCAGCTAACTTACCTATAAAGGTTTTGGCTGCATCGACGCGAATGACTTTGACACCTAAATTACGTGCAAACATCTCCATCACCATATCGCCTTCATTGAGGCGAAGCAGCCCATGGTCAACAAACACACAAGTCAGTTGATCGCCAATGGCACGATGGATGAGAGCAGCAGCAACACTAGAATCAACACCGCCCGATAAACCCAGAATGACTTCTTCATTGCCTACTTGCTTACGGATATGCTCAACGGCCTCGCTGATGTAATCGCCCATCACCCAATCTGGCTTACATTTGCAAATCTCATGTACAAAGCGCTCAATAATCGCAGTACCTTGGATAGTGTGGGTTACTTCTGGATGAAACTGAAATGCATAGAAGCGGCGCTCTTCATCTGCCATGCCAGCAATCGGGCAAGAGTCGGTAGAGGCCATCAACTTAAATGAAGGTGGCAAAGTGGTTACTGAATCACCATGACTCATCCATACCTTGAGAATGCCATGGCCTTCGCTAGTAGAAAAGTCTTGTATACCTTTGAGGAGATTGGTATGGCCATGAGCACGAACCTCAGAGTAGCCAAACTCCCTTGCCTTACCTAATGACTCAGCAGATGCAACTGCACCACCCAACTGAACTGCCATCGTTTGCATGCCATAGCAAATTCCTAAAACAGGCACTCCGAGTTCAAAAACGATTTGGGGCGCACGTGGGCTGCCAGCTTCAGTTACAGAGCTTGGGCCACCCGAGAGAATAATTCCCTTGCCACCCTGCTCTTCAATAAATTTGCGTATAAATTCTGGATCACAATCGTAAGGATGGATCTCAGAATACACACGTGCATCGCGCACGCGCCTAGCAATTAATTGGGTTACTTGTGAACCAAAGTCGAGAATCAGTATTTTGTCGTGCACGAAAGGATCAGTCTTAAATTCAGCCTTCATTTATTTTTAATCGATATGGTAGTTCGGTGATTCCTTAGTGATCTTCACATCATGAACATGTGACTCACGCACACCCGCTGAAGTAATTTCCACAAAATTGGCTTTTTCATGCAATTCAGCAATGGTTTTGCAACCCAGATAACCCATTGAGGAACGAATGCCGCCTGTGAGTTGATGCAAGATTGCTAAAACACTGCCCTTATAGGGAACTTGCCCCTCAATGCCCTCTGGTACCAGTTTCTCAGCATTGGCCACGATATCGCTCTGGAAATAGCGATCTGCAGAACCATCAGCCATCGCACCCAATGAACCCATGCCGCGATAACTCTTATAAGAACGTCCCTGGTACAAGAACACTTCGCCTGGGGCTTCTTCTGTACCAGCAAACATACCGCCCATCATCACAGAACTTGCGCCAGCCGCTAATGCTTTTGCAATATCACCAGAGTAACGCACGCCACCATCAGCGATTAATGGAATACCGGTACCCTTCAGAGCTGCAGCTACGTTGACGATCGCAGTAATTTGAGGAACACCAACCCCCGCAACAATCCGAGTAGTACAAATTGAGCCAGGACCAATGCCAACCTTAACGCCATCAGCACCATGATCGGCTAAGGCCTTCGCAGCATCGCCAGTGGCTATATTGCCGCCAATCACTTGCACATGTGGGAATTTTTTCTTCACCCATTTGACGCGATCTAGAACACCTTGGCTATGACCATGAGCAGTATCAACCACAATCACATCTACCCCAGCGCGTACTAAAAGCTCAATACGCTCATCATTATCAGGACCTACACCAACCGCAGCACCCACGCGCAGCTTGCCTTCGCTGTCTTTACAAGCATTAGGGTGCTCAGTGGCCTTCAGAATATCTTTAACAGTAATAAGACCGCGTAATTCAAATTTGTCATTCACAACCAATACGCGCTCTAAGCGATGTTGACTCATTAAGCGCTTTGCTTCTTCTAATGAGCAACCCTCTTTTACAGTCACCAAACGCTCACGTGGAGTCATTTTGGTTTTTACTGGAGCATCTAAATCTTCTTCAAAACGCAAATCACGGTTTGTAATAATGCCAACAACTTCTTTACCAACCAGAACTGGAAATCCAGAAAAGCCATGTTCACGAGAAAGTTGAATCACTTGGCGAAGGGTGACGTCTGGAGCGATAGTAATTGGGTCGCGCAGAACCCCTGATTCGTAACGCTTTACTTTTGCCACTTCACGCGCTTGCTCAACTGGCGTTAAGTTCTTATGAATGATGCCAATACCACCTTCACTAGCCATGGCAATTGCCAAACGACCTTCGGTCACGGTATCCATTGCAGCAGACACTAGCGGTGTATTAAGAGAAATTTCTCGAGTTAACTTACTTGCCAGACTGGCATCTCGAGGGAGTACCGATGAATAGGCCGGCACGAGGAGCACATCGTCAAAAGTGAGTGCTTTTTGAATGAGTCGCATACAAAACCCCTAGTCACAAAAACAGATTATAGCCTCCTAGCCTTTCTTTTAGATGCGGCAGCCTGGAATTTGGCATCTTGGTTCTGATTGGCCTTCTTACGACGAACGCTCTTAGGGTCAATTAAAAGCGGGGAATACAGCTCCAAACGATCCCCTGAGTAAATAGGGCTATCCCAATCTTTACGCTTTCCAAACACCCCAAAACAGCCTTTTCTGGCTAAGACCGGGTCATCTTGACCAGTCGCAATACCTGCCCTTACCAAGGCCAAACCCACCGTAGCTAATTCGCCATCTTTGAGAATTAACTGAAATGGACTCAGGACAGGGTCACCCTTTCTGGCATCACAAAGCAAGAGATCTAGGCTGTGACTAGCCATCCAGATCCTCCGCCCTTTTTACAAAACAATCCACAAAAGTACCAGCAATATGGCTGAAAACAGGGCCGATAATCTTATCCAGAATGGCGCTCTTAAATTCCCAATGCAGCTTAAATTCGACTTTGCAGGCATCTTCTCGTAGGGGGATGAAATTCCACTGGCCCGAAAAATGCTTAAACGGCCCATCCACGAAAACCATATCAATCGTTTCTGGGCGGTGATTGACATTGCGAGTATGAAAAAACTGATTAATACCCTTGAAATGGATATTAATTTTGGCATCCAGAACCGTTTCGGTCTGCTCAAAAATCTCTACCCCGCCGCACCAGGGTAAAAATTCAGGATATCGCGCCACATCGGTTACCAAGCCATACATTCGGTCGGCTGATTGGCCAATTAAAACGGTCTTGTTGACGTCTGCCATAATCGATCTTGGAAGCCAAATAACTATGAGTATCGTCGATAACAAAAAAGCTTTCTTCGATTATTTTATCGAGGAACGCTTCGAGGCCGGTCTTGTACTGGAGGGCTGGGAAGTTAAAGCCATCCGCGCAGGTCGCGCGCACATCAAAGAAGCGTATGTCGTCATTCGCCAGGCGGAGCTTTTCCTGATCGGCTGCCATATCACCCCCCTGCTTTCTGCTTCTACTCATATTGTTCCAGATAGCACCCGTACCAGAAAACTACTTCTCAACGCTATTGAGATCCGCAAACTGATCGGCAAGGTAGAGCAAAAAGGCTATACCTTAGTACCGCTTAATCTCCATTTCTCCAAAGGCAATGTGAAATGCGAAATTGGGCTAGCTAGAGGTAAAAAGCAACATGACAAACGTGCGGCTACCAAAGAGCGTGAATGGGAAGTTCAAAAAGGCCGTATTGCCAGAGGCGATTTAAACGCCTAGCATTTTTGAAAAAAAGGCCTAGATTCAATCTAGGCCTTTTAGTGTGCTGCTTTAGTGTTTAGGTTTTTAAATTCTTACCTAACATTTCCCAGGTCTCAATCACGCTATCTGGATTCAATGAGATTGAAGTAATACCCTTCTCTACTAACCAACGTGCAAAGTCTGGATGATCTGATGGACCTTGGCCGCAGATACCAACATATTTGTTTTGTTTGAGACAGGCATCAATAGAGCGGGCAATCATGAACTCTACAGCTGGATCGCGTTCATCAAAATCAATTGCAAGTAACTCCATGCCGGAGTCGCGATCTAGGCCCAAGGTTAATTGAGTCATATCGTTAGAGCCGATAGAGAAACCATCGAAATGCTCTAAGAACTGATCAGCCAAAATCGCATTTGATGGAATCTCACACATCATAATGAGACGCAAGCCATTGACGCCACGCTTCAGACCCAGCGTTTCCATCATCTCAATCACACGCTTAGCTTGATTAATGGTCCGCACAAACGGAACCATGATCTCTACGTTATCAAGGCCCATCTCTTCGCGCACGCGCTTCATTGCTGCGCACTCAAGAGCAAAGGCTTCGCCAAAATCTGCAGATACATAGCGTGATGCGCCACGGAAGCCTAGCATTGGATTTTCTTCATCAGGCTCATAACGTGAACCACCAATCAACTTCTTATATTCATTCGATTTGAAGTCAGATAAACGCACAATTACGGGCTTTGGATAGAAGGCAGCTGCAATCGTTGCTACTCCCTCAACCAATTTATCTTCATAGAACTGACGTGGGCTGGCATAACCCCGGGCCACACTCTCTACAGCACGTTTCAGATCAGGATCAATGTTTGGGTACTCCAATACTGCACGTGGATGAACACCAATATAGTTATTGATAATGAATTCAAGACGGGCAAGACCTACACCCGCATTGGGGATTTGACAAAAATCAAATGCTAACTGAGGATTACCAATATTCATCGTGATCTTCACAGGAATCTCTGGTAATACACCTCGAGATATTTCTGATACTTCAGTTTCGATCAAGCCATCATAAATGTGACCCTCATCACCTTCAGCACAAGATACGGTAACCATCATGCCATCTTGTAAATGCTCAGTAGCGTCACCACAACCGACTACTGCAGGTACACCCAACTCACGCGCAATAATCGCTGCGTGGCAAGTACGACCTCCACGGTTAGTGACAATTGCAGAAGCACGCTTCATCACTGGTTCCCAGTTCGGGTCCGTCATATCAGCAACCAATACATCGCCTGGCTGTACACGGTCCATTTCGCTAGGATCGCGAATGATTCTCACCGGGCCTGCGCCAATCTTCTGGCCAATTGCACGGCCCTTAGCTAATAATTTAGAGCTGCCTTTGAGCTTATAACGCATCTCGACTTGGCCGGCTGCTTGACTCTTCACAGTCTCAGGGCGTGCCTGAAGAATATAGATGCGACCATCTTGACCATCTTTACCCCACTCGATGTCCATTGGACGACCGTAGTGCTTTTCGATAATGACGGCATATTTAGCCAACTCAGTGATATCTGCATCTTCCAAAGAAAAACGATTGCGCTTTTCTGGGGTAACGTCCACTGTCTGGACTTTTTCAGTAGAGCCTCTAGGTGCAAATTGCATTTGAATTAATTTAGAACCCAAAGAGCGGCGAATAATTGCTTTCTTATCCTGAGCTAAAGTAGTTTTGAAAACATAAAACTCATCAGGGTTGACTGCACCCTGCACGACGGTCTCACCCAAGCCATAGCTTGAGGTAATAAAGACCACATCTTTAAAGCCAGATTCAGTATCTAAGGTAAACATCACCCCGGCAGCGCCCAAATCAGAACGGACCATCCGTTGAATACCAGCAGATAGGGCAACTTCAGCATGGGCAAAGCCCTTGTGAACGCGGTAAGAGATCGCACGATCGTTATAGAGAGAGGCAAATACTTCACGAATTTTCTTCAGAACATCGTCGATACCCTCGACATTCAAAAAGGTTTCTTGCTGGCCAGCAAAAGAAGCATCTGGCAAGTCTTCTGCGGTAGCAGATGAGCGCACAGCAAAGGAGCCTTTGCCAGAATCATCTAGAACTGCAAAAGCTTTGCGAATTTCTTCATCTAACTTTGCCTGAAATGGTGCCGTTTCGATCCAGTTACGGATTTCAGCGCCAGCTTGTGCTAATGCACGTACATCGTCAGTATTTAAGCCCTCTAAACGCTTTTGAATACGCTCGGTCAGGTTATTGTGTTTCAGAAAATCTCGAAATGCCAATGCAGTAGTCGCAAAGCCAGTTGGCACACGAACTCCTGTGGAGGACAACTGAGAAATCATCTCGCCTAATGAAGCATTCTTACCGCCGACTGATTCAACATCAGTCATCCGAAGCTGTTCAAAAGGCAAAACATAGGCATCTGCCATACTGCTATTTTGTTGCTGTTGGTTGGACATAAAAACTCTCTAAGGGAATAAAAAACTGGTCAAGCGGCCACTCAAATGGGGCATACTTCAATAGTTCCTATTGTAGTGCTGACCCTGTCTTTTAGGCCAAATCCATGTCTACCGAAACCCGTATAGTTTTTATTGTTTCTGATGGAACCGGCATTACCGCCGAGAACTTCAGCCAATCGATTCTGGCCCAATTTGAGGCTACTTTTAAGCACATTCGCATTCCCTTTGTGGATAGCGTCGATAAGGCTCATGAGGCCGTCAGCAACATCAACCAGGCACTCAACAAATATAGCGCTCAACCCATTGTATTCACCACTTTGGTGAACCCTGAACTCAATCATATTGTCAGCAAAGCTAATGGCCTGATTTTGGATATGTTTCAAACCTTTGTGGCGCCGCTTGAGGCTGCACTAGGCCTGAAATCAACCCATGCTATGAACCGCCTGCATCACAATGCAGATACTGAAGCTTATAAGAACCGTATCGAAGCCATTAATTACTCCTTGGCTCACGATGATGGTCAATCCAATCAAAATCTCGTAGAGGCTGATGTGATATTGATTGGTATCTCGCGGGTTGGTAAAACCCCAACTAGTCTTTACTTGGCAATGCAATATGGCCTGAAGGCGGCAAACTATCCGCTGATTCCAGAAGACTTCGAGCGCGGGCAATTACCTAAAGACTTGATACCGTATCGCCAAAAGATTTTCGGCCTCATGATTGATGCTGAGCGGCTTTCTGAGATTCGGAATGAACGACGGCCCGGTAGTAATTACGCCAAACTAGAAAACTGTCGCTATGAAATTAATGAAGCAACAGCAATGATGAAAAAACAATCCATCCCTTGGGTTCTAACCACCAGTAAGTCGATTGAAGAAATTGCAACTACTATCTTGCAGGCCATGAAATCGGATAAAACGATTTTGGGATAGTTTTTGACTTAACTACGCCTAACGCGCATCGTCTCAAAGAGGCAAATTGCTGCTGCAGTTGAGACATTCAATGACTCTACCCTTGCATCGATCGCAATGGATACTCCTTTAGCTTGTGCAAGCAAATCTTCTGATACCCCCTGCCCCTCGCTACCCATAATCCAAGCAACCGGATGCTGCAATTCCTTTTGTAAGGAGAAGATGTCGTACTCAGCATCCGCAGTAGCAGCTAGCATGGGTGCTGTAACTGCACTGAGCACTTGCTGATTAGACCAGCCTTCATATAAATCTAACAAGCGGTGTGCACCCATACCGGCACGCAATACTTTGGTAGACCACAGATGCGCACAACCCGTTGTGGCAATCACTTGGGTAAATCCTGCAGCGGCTGCGGTTCGCAAGATAGAGCCAACATTTCCCGCGTCTTGAATGCGGTCCAGGATGAGTACATCGCCAGTAAGAGTGGCGATCGATTGAGGCGGAGTTAGGCACGATTTTGAAAGATTGAGCAGGCCAGCAATATGCGGTGCACTCACCAACTCAGTGAGTAAATCCCACAAAGCACTATCGAGTTGGTAAAGCTTGGTATCAGGGCATATTTCAATATGTTCATAGACTGCCTGTGAAATTTCTACATTCTGAAGACCAATCTCTGAAGTAAACAAGGTCTTTAAGGCAGGATCACCCACCCAAGTTTGCACTAGATGAATGCCCTCCAATAAGGCCTGGCCACTCGCTAGCCTTGCCTTTTGCCCTTTGGAGCCAGTAGCTTGTAGGTTGCGAATCTCTTTAAATAGAGGATTCTCTTTAGAAGTAATGAGATCGAAGTTCATCGTTAACTTGCAATACCTTCAAGAACTTTTCGTACAGGAGAAAAACTTTTACGATGCTCATCACATACGCCATATTCTTTTAAAGCGGCAAAGTGTGCTTCCGTTGGATAGCCCATGTGCTGTGCAAATCCATACTGTGGATGGAGGGCATCAAGTATTTTCATCTGGCGATCACGCGTCACTTTAGCAATGATAGATGCGGCTGAAATTGCTGGCTCTTTGGCGTCTCCTTTAATAATTGCTTCAGAGGGAATGGGCAATTCAGGACAACGATTGCCATCAATTAACACTTTGTCTGGCCAAGCACCTAATCTACTCACTAAATCCTCAACCGCACGACGCATCGCTAGCATCGTGGCTTGCAAAATATTAATGTCATCAATCTCTGCAGGGCTAGCTTGGCCAACACCCCAGGCCTTGGCTTTTTCCATGATTTGCTCATAAAGAAAATCACGCTTGGCAGGAGTCAGCTTCTTAGAGTCTTTTAAGCCTGCGATAAGATTGTTGGGGTCGAGCACTACCGCGCCTGCAACGACCGCTCCAACCAAGGGTCCACGACCTGCCTCGTCAACACCGCAGACCCAAATCAGACTCACGACTGCACTCTTTTCTGGCGACTGTTCGCAATCGTTTGAGCAACTGCTTGCGCAACTAAGAGACCAGTGGGGCGGTGGAGGGTCTCATGCATTTGAGAAAACCGTGCCTTGAGTTCAGCAACTTTATAAGGATGATTTAACCAATCGATGAGAGCTTGGGCTAGATTTTCAGGGCTAGCGTCATTTTGCAATAGCTCTGGAACCACAAACTCACCACATAAAATATTCGGCAGACCTACATAAGGCAAATATCCTTGGCGCTTCATAATTTGCGCAGTAAGCCAAGGTACCTTATAAGAAATCACCATGGGTTTTTTCCATAGCGCTGCTTGCAATGTGGCGGTGCCACTAGCAATTAACACCACATCAGATGCCTCTAATACTTCATCTGCCATACCATCAAGCAAATGAATTTGAATGTCAGGATTGATATTTTTAGCTTGAAGTAATTGCTGCTCCAGCGGCGCACGCAATCGTGGTGTAGCTACCGGAATTAAAAATTGGAGCTTCTGTCCTTTTAATTTCTCAGTCAGTAACTGCATCGTCTCAAAGAATACCGGCGCAATCAGCTCAATTTCTGAGTTACGGCTGCCTGGTAAAACTGCAATGACAATTCCCTTGAGACCACTACTAGGTAGTTTTAGTATCCTAGTAATTTTTTCTCTAGCCTGATTTGTGTTTGGCTCAAGCGGGATCTCACTTGCCAAAGGATGCCCCACATAGGTTGAGGCTACGCCTGCCCGATCGTAGATTTCAGTTTCAAACGGAAAAATGCACAGCATGCGCTCGACAGCTTTAGAAATTTTCTTAATCCGCCCTGCTCTCCATGCCCAAATTGATGGAGATACTAAATGTAAAGTTGGAATCCCTGCTTTGCGCAAATGAAGCTCAACACCTAAATTAAAATCTGGGGCATCTACTCCTAAATAGACATCAGGACGCCCTTCACCAGTCAGGTTTTGGATGAGCTCCTTGCGAAGTTTAAGAATGGCAGGGAGTTGCTTGACTGCCTCAACATAACCTCGAACACTCAAAGTCTCCATAGGCCAATGGGAACGCATACCTTGAGCTTGCATGCGAGGTCCTCCAATACCATAAACCTCTAGACCTGCCATATCTGGAATTTGATTTAAAGCACTGAGTACTGGCGCAGCAAGCAAATCACCAGAGGGTTCGCCAGCTACACAAGCTAACTTAGGCAAAGTCGTGCCTTACCGAATGATGCCGCGCGTAGAGGCGGCAATGAAATCATGAAACTCGGTCAATTTTTCTACGGTGGCAGCATCAGCTACATTTGCTGTGATCATTTTTTTAATTTCTACCTTTGCATCCTCAAAACTAAGGCCATCCTTGTAGAGAACCTTGTATGCCTGACGTAGTGCAGAAATTGTTTCACTTGAAAATCCGCGACGCTTCAGACCTTCAACATTAATCCCATGAGGGCTAGCTTTATCACCTGCTGCAATGACAAATGGTGGAATATCTTGAACCAAAGCAGAAGCACCACCAAGCATCGCATGCTGCCCAATTCGGACAAATTGATGCACACCCGACATACCACCGATTATTGCCCAATCTTCCACCTGAACATGACCAGCAATTTGGGCATTACTAGAGAAAATGGTGTGATTGCCAACCTGGCAATCATGGGCAATATGCACATAAGCCATGATCCAGTTATCATTCCCAATGCGAGTGATACCTTCATCTTGAGCTGTGCCAGTATGAAGAGTGGTGAATTCACGAATCGTATTGCGATCACCAATAATTAATTGGGTGGGCTCACCTTGGTATTTCATATCTTGTGGGGGGCCTCCAATTGCTGCAAAGTGAGCAAAGTTATTCTCTTTACCAATTGTGGTGAAGCCTTCGATGACAGTATGCGAGCCAATCTTGGTGCCAGCACCAATCTTCACATTGGGGCCGATCACAGAATAAGGGCCAATTTCAATATCGCTAGCCAACTCGGCTTTGCTATCAACAACAGCAGATGCATGAATCCGAGTCATTACACGCCCTTCCTACGCACGGCACAAGTAATATCAGCCTCAGCTACCAGCTCACCATCAACGGTTGCTTTTACATGGAACTTATAGATACCGGCCTTTTCACGCTGGTAAGTAGCTACCATAACCAACTGATCTCCAGGCAATACGGGCTTTTTAAATCGGGCCCCATCAATGCCAGCAAAATAGTAGACAGCATCATCTGCTTTTTCTTCCGTAAATGTTAACAAGGCAGCAGTCTGCGCCAAGGCCTCAATGATGAGTACACCAGGCATTACTGGAAAATCAGGAAAATGTCCTTGAAAAAAAGGTTCATTGATCGTGACATTCTTAATTGCAGTAATACTTTGACGAGGCGTGAATTCCAAAACGCGGTCCACCAATAAAAATGGATAGCGATGTGGCAATAACTTCATGATCCGGTTGATATCAATTGCTATTTCTTTACTCATTAGATTGCCCGTATGAAAGTATTTAATTAAATCAATATAGAAGAGTCTTAGGACTCTGTAGTTTTATTTTTATCTAGCAAACGCAAACGTTGACGTATTTTATCTAGGCCGCGCAAGATGGCGGCATTCTTCTCCCAGGCACTGTGAAGCATTGAGGGATAAACTCCCGTGAAATGCTGTCCTGGCTGCGTAATTGAGCGAATAATCGAGGTATTACCAGAAACAGTGGTTCTATCCGCAATCGTTAAATGGCCTGCAAAATTAGCAGCCCCGCCAATAATGCAGAAATTACCAATTTTTGTGCTGCCCGAAATTGCAGCACATCCCGCAATCACACAGCAGTCACCAACAGTGACGTTATGCGCAATTTGTACTTGATTATCGATTTTGCTTCCTGAACCAATGATAGTATCGCTCATAGCGCCACGATCAATCGTAGTCGAGGCACCAATCTCAACATCATTGCCAATCACAACTCTGCCAGTTTGGGGAATCTTGACCCACTCTCCGCCGGCTGCAGAAAAATCTGGTGCAAATCCAAAGCCATCAGCACCAATCACAGCGCCACTATGAATAATGCAACGCTCTCCAATTTGTATGTCATGATAAATAGATACTGAGGGGTAAACCAGCGTATCACTCGCAATGACTGTCTTCATTCCAAGACTAGTGTTTCCAAGAATTACTACACGCTCACCTAACTTGACACCGTTTCCGATTTGCACAAAGGGGCCAATATGACATGAAGTGGGAATAATTGCCGTTGCATCTATTGCCGCACTTGGATGTATCCCAGGAGCATATTTTGGCGAGCTTGCTCTTGCAAAATATTGGGCCATTCTGGCAAAAGTTGCATAGGGATTTTTAGAGACGAAATAAACTCGCTTTGATGAAGCTGTACTTAGATTCGCTTGCAAAAACTCGAGGTCATCCTGGCTAACAATCAATGCGCCTGCAAGGCTATCACTTGCTTGTTGGCGATATAGTGGATTAGATAGGAAGGATATTTGCTTGGCTTGAGCTCGTTCTAGAGATGCGAGGCCAATAAATGCTTGGGAGGGCTCCCCCACCAAGCTTGCTTGAAACTGTTCGGCCAGCTCGATGGCAGTAAGCATAAACTTACTTCAGGCTATTTAAAACCTTGATGATGTCATCAGTGACATCAATCTTAGGAGTGGCATAAAGAGGGTCCTGAATGATGATATCTAATTTTTTTTGCTCTGCAACCTGCTGAAGGGCAATATTAGCCTTCTGAGCAATCTTAGCGCGCTCCTCCAGGTTTTTCTGATTCACATCCTCGGTAAATTCACGTTGTTTACGCTGCAATTCACGATCTTGATCTGCCAATTCGCGTTGACGGCGAATACGATCTGACTCGCTCATCACAGCAGAATCGCGATCCAGCTTTTCAGCTGCAGCCCTGATTTTTTCCGCACCGTCTCGTATATCGGCCTGTCGCTTAGAAAAATCCTTTTCTAATTTGGCTTGACTTTGTTTGGCAATATTGGATTCATTAAAAATTTTATCGACATTGACAGCGCCAATTCTTGCGCCCGCATCTTGCGCAAAGACATTCGGAGCAGCTACAGTTGCCATAAGAGCAAATAAGCCTAGCTGAAGCCATTTTGAAGATTGATAAAACTTCATAAACTTTCCTTAAACAATTAAAACGCCGTGCCTACCTGGAACTGCAAACGCTGGATATTATCCGTTGGCTGAGATTTATATGGAATACCGTAACTAAATTTCAGGGGTCCTAACGGTGATATCCATGATAAACCTAAACCGTAGGAGTATTTTAAGACTAGATTGATATTCTGTCCAAAGGCATTACCACCATCAACAAACGTAAACACACGCAAGGTCTTATCTATACCAGAACCAGGCACAGGGACGGTGTACTCCACATTACTTACAATTTTGGACTGGCCACCGATAGGCTGATAGGTGCCATAAGTCGTGTTGTAGTACGTGGGGCCCAAAGAACCAGGAGAGTAGCCGCGTACAGAGCCAATACCACCAACATAGTAGTTTTTAGTAATTGGGAATGGATTGGAACCGTAGGCCTGACCATAGCCTACCTCACCATTAAAAGACAATATATTGGCCTTTGAGAACGAATGATATTTCTGATACTGCCCAAAAAGTCGATAAAAAGTCATATTGCCGGCAGGTGTACCAACTTCACCTGACAACTGCTGCAAGGATCCAGATGATGGTATCAAAGCACTGTCACGTCCATCTCGCGACCAACCCACAGTCACAGGAATGTTATACGTAGTCAAGGTAGCAGGCCAACCTGGCGCTGCAATGCCATAACTTTGAGCATAATTTAAATAGGGCTGAGGGGTATTGGACGTAGTATTAATTTGGTAAGCCTCAACTCCAGAACCGAAAAATACACGATCTACCTCGGTGTAGGGAACGCCAAATTTAAGGTTTGAACCCACTGATTTAATTTGGTAGTCTGGGTCGCCAACGTAGTACAAGGGCTTAGATGAGCGATAGTAGAGATCGGTGTAGCGACTAATGCCATCTTCAGTGAAGTAAGGATCGTAATTCGACAGGGTTAGATTTTGATTAATCTTACCCAAAGAGAAATTCAAGCCAACCGATGTACCGGTTCCGAAGGCATTGTCCTGATTAATACCGGCAGACAAAATTAATTTTTCAGTAGTGGAGAAGCCTGCACCGATTGTTATAGCACCAGTCGGTTTTTCTTTTACCTTCACTTGTACATCTACCTGGTCGGCAGATCCTGGAACATCATCAGTTGTAATGTCTGTTTCGGTGAAGTAGCCTAATCGACCTAAACGCTTCTTGGTCAATTCAACCTTGTCACTATCAAACCAAGAGCTCTCAAACTGACGTATCTCGCGACGAATGACTATGTCACGAGTTTTTGCGTTACCAGAAATCGCCACTTGACGAACATAAATACGACGGCCCGGATCAACCACCAAGGTTAGATCAACCTCAGCTAGTTCACGACGAACGTCAGGTTGAGGATTGATAGTTGCAAATGCATAGCCATACGAACCCAATATCTCAGCGATTGCCTTGGTACTTTCAGCTAATTTAGCAGAAGAAAAAGTATCCCCAGGCTTTAAGGTGATTAATTGCATGAACTCAGCTTCTTTACCCAAGGTATCGCCAGCTACACTCACATTTTTCACTGTGAACTTTTTGCCCTCATTAATACTGATAGTGAGGTAAACACCTTTTTTATCGGGAGTAATCGATACCTGAGTAGACTCAATGACGAATTCAAGAAATCCACGATTTAAGTAGTAAGAGCGAATTGCCTCCAAATCAGCCGTCAACTTTTGCTTGGAATATAAATTGTCTTTGCTATACCAAGATAGCCAACCGCCCGTCTTTAGCTGCATCTCACTTTTAAGAGTGCTCTCACTAAAGAATTCATTGCCAATGAAGTTAATTTCTTGAATTTTGGCAATTGGGCCTTCCTCAATATTAAAATAGATGGCTACCTGATTACGCTCAATCGGGGTGGCGGTAGCTACCACTTCAGCCGCATACATACCCTTGCCTACATACTGGCGCTTTAACTCTTGCTCAGCCTTGTCAATAAGCGCCTTGTCATAAAAACGGGCTTCAGCAACACCCACAGATTTTAATGACTTTCGAATAATTTCTTGATCAAACTCTTTCATACCCGTAAATTCAATACGAGAGATAGTTGGACGCTCTTCAATAATCACAATCAGAACATCACCCTGAGCCTGAATTTGCACATCTCTAAAGAAGCCAGTGCTATACAAAGCCTTAATTGCTTCTGCACTCTTTTCTTCTGTAAAAGTATCCCCAACTTGCACAGGCAAATAGCTAAATACGGTACCCGGCTCTACGCGTTGTAATCCTTCAATGCGAATATCCTTAACCACAAAAGATTCGGCCGCATAAATAGGTGAACTGAGCGCGGCAGTAAAGACCAACAAAAGCTGAGCAATTAGACGGGTAGAAATGTGGAGAGGTGAGGTCAAAAAATTCAAGGCGAAAAATAGCGTTGTAAATCGTTAAACAAGGCCAGAACAGATAGAGAAATCAATAATAGAAAGCCCACTTTCTGGAACTGTTCTTGTATCGAAATCGATACCCGCTTACCAGCGACCAACTCCCATGCATCATACAGTAGCTGCCCCCCATCAAGCATCGGGAACGGTAGCAAATTCAGCAAGCCAATGCTAATACTTATAAGTGCTAAAAATGCAAAAAAGGGCTGCCAACCTACTTGGGCAGACTTACCTGCCATATCCGCAATACTTAAGGGGCCACCTAACTGCTTTAGCGAGGTATTTCCGGTGAATATTCCCGCCATTAACCTTACAGAGACCTTAGTAATCAACCATACCCTCTCGGTAGCAAATCCAATGGCATCAAGAGGCCCTAATTTCAGCTCATCCCACTGTGCCAGAGGTACTGACTTAGGCAGAACTCCAAGGGCCAGCATAGGATCATTTTGAGGGCTTAATTGGGGCAAATCCTGAGCCAAAAAGGTCTTCATGTAGCGATTGCCTGAAGGAGACTGTATTTCTAAGGCAAATCCAGTCTCGCCGGTAAGAGCGTCCAAAAGAGTCCAGCGCAAAGCATTCCAACTGAGAACAGGTTCAAATTCACTGGCAAGGGGAACCGAATTTGAATTAGGTAGACTCTGCCAACCAATCACACGATCGCCTTCTACAACACCCAATTTAGCAGCTACTGAATTTTCGGGCGGGGCCTTCAATAGTGCAGGCAATTGTGGGGCGCCAGAGATATAAATCAGAGCAAACAAAATCACTGCCAAGAAAAAATTGGCGAATGGGCCAGCCGCAACAATCAGGGAGCGCTGCCACAGTGATTTACGGTCAAAAGCATGCAACTCATCTTCGGGATCAATCATTTGCTGACGGTCTCGACCATCTAGCAACTTAACGTAACCACCCAGAGGAATAGAAGCAATCACCCACTCTGTTTTGTTATTTGCAACGTAAGTGAATAATGGTTTGCCAAAGCCAACTGCAAACCGAAGTACGCGCACTCCACATAAACGGGCAGCTAAAAAGTGCCCGAACTCATGAAAACTCACGAGCACTCCTAAGGTGATCAAAAATGCAGCAAGAGTAATAAGTGCCTGCAAATAATTTCCTAATTACTTTTTAAAATGAAAGACTGATGGCCTAAATAAAATCACGTGCAGCTTTTCTGGCTTGCGCATCAATCTCCAAAATACACTCGATCGAGTCTGCATTGATGACTGGTATTAAATTTAATACCTTCTCAACTATTGAAGGGATGCGCAAATAAGGCATACCCTCATCCAAAAATGCTGCCACTGCAATTTCATTGGCGGCATTTAGAACCGTAGGTGCAGTACCTCCCGCTTTTGCAGCTGCAAAAGCCAAAGATAAACAGGGAAAGTGGACCAAGTCTGGCTCGTTAAAGCTCAACGCCGCTAATTGAGTCAAGCTCAAAGGCGCAACACCAGCCTCGATTCGTTCTGGCCACGCTAAACCATAAGCAATCGGCGTGCGCATATCAGGTTGACCTAATTGTGCAATCACAGAACCATCTCGGTAGCGAACCATGGAATGCACTACGCTTTGCGGATGAATCAATACTTTAATTTTTTCTAAAGGTAAACCAAATAACCAAAAAGCCTCAATCACTTCGAGCCCTTTATTCATCATGGTTGCTGAATCGACTGAAATCTTTCTACCCATTACCCAATTTGGATGAGCACAGGCTTGCTCAGGCGTAATGTCTCCTAATTGCTCCAGAGGAGTGCTTCTAAATGGACCGCCTGAGGCAGTTAACCACAACTCTTCCACACCCAGACTTGGATTTGACGTTTTAGAAAATTCAGCAGGAAGACATTGAAAAATGGCATTGTGCTCACTATCAATGGGTAGTAGCTTGCCTCCGCCCTGCTTCATGGCTTGCATAAATAAATTGCCGGACATCACTAAAGCTTCTTTGTTTGCAAGTAATACTCTTTTGCCTGCTTTGGCAGCAGCTAAGGTAGGCACTAAACCAGCGGCGCCAACTATCGCAGCCATGACTGTGTCACACCCTGATTCTGTAACAGCACTGACTAGCGCTTGAGGACCATATAGCACTTGCGTATTTATTTTTTGATCGCGCAATAACTTCTCTAGGCGAGCTGCGCCATCAGCGTCAGAAACAACTGCAATAGCAGGCTTAAATTCAGCACACTGCTGCGCCAAGCGATCGATTTGTTTTCCAGCTGTAAGGGCAGCCACCTTAAAGCGGTCTGGATGAGCACGAATAACATCAAGCGTATTAACGCCGATAGATCCTGTCGACCCCAGAATGGCGATATGCTTTATTGTCATCACACAAATCCTGCTAGTAATGCTGCAATTGGCATTGTTGGGATCAAAGCATCAACGCGATCGAGCACACCACCATGCCCTGGCAACAAATGACTACTATCTTTCACTCCAGCCAAACGTTTTAACTGAGACTCAAATAGATCACCAAAGACGCTGAAGGCTACTAAAACTGTCACCATCAAAAACATCGGTACCCAACCAAAGCGAATCGCCCATGCTCCAAATAAACTGGACTCAAAAGGCAAATAGAATACACAGAGTAATGCATAGCCATAAGAGAGTGCAAAACCACCAATAGCGCCTTCAACAGACTTACCTGGACTAATATGCAAAGCTAGCTTGCGTTTACCAAATGCCTTACCAACAAAGTAAGCCCCAATGTCAGCAATCCAAACCAAAGTCATACTGGTCAACAAAAATATTAAGCCAAGTTCACGTAAGAAAACCAGAGCAAACCAGGTTGCCGGTAATAAGATCAAACCGAGCACGACGTAAAAGGGGCGTAACTTTTGTAAAGAAAGGTTTATACCTTTTGCCAAAATAAATGGTGCTACAAAGAACCAAAAAATAACTGATAAGAGTAGTAATGCAAATTGCCAAGATGCGTTTTGCATGCCTAGTAAAAATAAAATGATTCCCAAACAAAAAAATGCGTAGAACCAGGCAGCCCGCCTAGCTCCAGGAGAAAGTAAAGTGCTCCATTCCCATGCAGCAGCTAATACAGCTAGCAAGAAGAATGCACCAATATAAATAGCTGGCAATAAAAATAGAATGGGGGAAAATACTGCTAGCAGAACAAGGGCAGTAATAACTCGGGTTTTTAGCATGATTGATGGGTTGAAAGAATCAGACTGCGTTACTCATCGCTTGCGAAGCAAGCTGAGCACTGGTCCGACCAAAACGGCGCTCGCGTTGACTAAACCATTCAAACGCTTTACGCAGCTCGACTTCATCAAACTCAGGCCATAAGACATCTGTGAAATACAGCTCTGTATAAGCCAGCTGCCATAACAAGAAGTTGCTCACACGCTGCTCGCCCCCGGTGCGGATAAATAAATCTGGTTCTGGAGCGTAAGCCATCGAAAGATGGGGCGCAAGCAGTTCCTCAGTCACTTGCTCTGACTTTAGATGGGGGTTTACTTCTAAGCAACGGCGCATGGCTTGCAAGATATCCCAGCGGCCGCCGTAGTTAGCAGCAACAGTCAAGGTAATCGCTTTACACCCAGCAGTCTTTTCTTCTGCAAACTGAACCATTTCTTGTATCGCTGAATCGAAACGACTGAGGTCGCCAATCACGCGTAGGCAAATACCATTTTCAGCAAGACGGGCAACCTCACCTTTCAGTGATTTCAGAAACAACTTCATCAAGAAGCCAACCTCTTCTGGAGGGCGACGCCAGTTCTCAGAACTGAATGCAAAAATAGTGAGATATTCAACACCGCTGCGATGACACTCTTGAATAATCTTACGAACCGCAGCCAAGCCCTCTGAGTGCCCAGCGACCCGGGGCATCATGCGTTTGCCTGCCCAACGCCCGTTACCATCCATGATGATTGCCACATGGCGAGGAATCGCGCTTAGCTCAGGAATATCCTGGGTTGAACTGGGGTGTTGAGTCATCAGAAACTTAAATTCAATCAGGTCCTTAAACCGTCATGATCTCTTTTTCTTTTTCAGAAATGATTTTGTCAATATCGACCACTGCCTTGTCTGTCATCTTCTGAATATCGTCAGTCGCACGACGCTCATCATCCTCAGAAATTTCTTTATCTTTAGTTAAGCGCTTTAAATGCTCATTAGCATCACGACGTAAATTGCGCACAGCAATCTTAGTATCTTCACCTTCACTCTTCACAACCTTAGTAAGTTCACGGCGGCGCTCTTCAGTCAAAGCAGGCATTGGCACCCGGATTACAGTCCCTTGTGATGCTGGGTTTAAGCCTAAATCAGAATCCCGAATTGCCTTCTCAATAGCTGCAACCATAGTCTTTTCAAATGGCTGAACGTTAATGGTACGGGCATCGGCTAAACCTAAGCTAGCAACTTGACTCAAGGGCGTTGGATTACCGTAGTACTCCACCTGCACATGCTCCAAAATTCCGGGATTGGCACGTCCAGAGCGAATCTTTGCCAAACTACTCTTCAAAGACTCAAGAGACTTTTGCATCTTTTGATCGGTTGTGGATTTAATTGCTGCTGCAGACATCAGGCCTCCTATTAAACGTGCACCAAGGTACCCTCGGATTCACCCTGTACTACGCGCATTAATGCGCCTGGCTTGAGAATCGAAAATACTTTGATTGGTAATTTACGGTCGCGACATAAAGCAAATGCGGTGGCATCCATGACTTGCAAGTTTTTAATAATTGCTTCATCAAAGGTAATGGTCTTATATAAAGTTGCTGCCGGATCTTTTACTGGGTCAGCACTATAGATACCATCAACCTTCGTTGCCTTGAGCATGACATCAACACCCATTTCAGCACCGCGCAGAGCAGCTGCTGTATCAGTTGTAAAAAATGGGTTACCGGTACCCGCTGCGAAGATCACCACCTTACCTTCACTCATTGCACGAATCGCACGCGGACGAATATAAGGTTCAACTACTTGATCCATTCGAAGGGCTGATTGCACGCGCGCCTCAACCCCCTTTTGACGCAAAGCATCTTGTAATGCGAGGGAATTCATCATGGTGGCCAACATACCCATATAGTCTGCAGTAGCTCGATCCATACCGGCAGCACCACCAGCAACGCCACGGAAAATATTACCGCCGCCAATCACAATGGCAAGCTCAACACCGCTACTCACTACCTGGGCAATTTCTGAGACCATGGAATCAATCGTAATCGGATTGATTCCAAAAGCGTCGTCACCCATAAGGGCTTCACCAGATAGTTTGAGGAGGACGCGTTTGTAGGCTGGCATGTTTTATTTTTCCGTAATTTGCCAAGTAATTAACTTACTTAGCTTATTGATCTTTAAGCACTTTTTAATATCTCCACTAAATTATAAAGGGCTTGGGGAAGATCAAACAAAAGGGCATAGAAACTCAGGTTTCTATGCCCTTTTAGGTATTACAGACCATCTGGGGCAAACCCCAAAATAGCTAATTAAGCAGTCGCTTTAGAGGCGGCAGCTACCTGAGCAGCAACTTCAGCCGCAAAGTCATCTTGGCGCTTCTCAATGCCCTCACCTACAACAAACATCGTAAAGCCCTTGATTGTTGTATTTGCAGCCTTGAGCATTTGCTCAACAGTTTGCTTATCGTTCTTCACAAAAGTTTGGTTCAATAAAGAAACTTCTTTGAGGTATTTCTGAATAGACCCTTCAACCATCTTCTCAACGATCTCTGGTGGCTTGCCAGATTCAGCAGCTTTTTGTACGGCAACGCTACGCTCAATCGCAATAGATTCAGCAGGAACATCTGCTGTAGATAAAGCCACAGGCTTCATCGCAGCAATATGCATTGCTACATCCTTAGCAGCAGTATCGTCACCATCAAATTCAACCATCACACCAATGCGTGTGCCATGGAGATAAGAGGCTAACTTACTATTGTTAGCAAAACGCTTAAAGCGGCGTGGCATGATGTTTTCACCGATCTTACCGATTAATGCACTGCGAACTTCATCAACGGTTTTACCGTTCAATGGCAATGCCAACAAAGCAGCCACGTCAGCAGGGTTCTTTTCAGCAACCAACTTCACGCAGTCGTTTGTAAACGCCAAGAAGTCATCGTTCTTTGAAACGAAGTCAGTTTCGCAGTTCACTTCAAGTAAAGCGCCATTAGTGCCATTGATAAATGAAACAACAATACCTTCGGCTGTTACACGAGAAGCAGCTTTACCAGCTTTGCTACCAAGTTTGACACGCAGAATTTCTTCTGCACGTGCCATGTCACCATCAGCCTCAGTCAAAGCTTTTTTGCACTCCATCATTGGAGCATCAGTCTTGGCGCGCAACTCGCCAACCATTGCGGCTGTAATAGCGGCCATTATTCAGCTTTCCCTTCTTCAACAAACTCTTCTTCGCCCGCTTTAACAGCAGTCAAGATTTCTTGAGCAGAATTGGCCTTGCCTTCGAGGATTGCATCAGTAATACCGCGGGTATAGAGGAGAACAGCTTTGCTAGAGTCATCGTTACCAGGAATGATGTAATCAATACCTTCTGGTGAGTGGTTGGTATCTACCACAGCGATTACTGGAATACCAAGTTTGTTAGCTTCAGTAATAGCAATCTTGTGATAGCCGACGTCCACAACAAAAATAGCATCAGGAACACCATTCAAATCTTGGATACCGCCAAGTGCTTTTTGCAATTTATCGAGATCACGGTCATTAGTCAAAGCTTCTTTCTTAGAAAGCTTTTCCCAGTCGCCAGCTTCTTTAGCAACTGCCATATCTTTTAAACGCTTCAGTGAACCTTTAACAGTTTTGAAATTGGTAAGCGTACCGCCCAACCAACGGCTGTCGATATAAGGCATACCAGCACGAGTTGCTTCTTCAGCAATGATCTCGCGTGATTGACGCTTAGTACCAACATATAAAATAGTGCCACGATTAGCAGCAACTTGTTTTGCAAATTTCAGGGCATCCTGAAACATTGGCAATGTTTTTTCCAAGTTGATGATGTGGATCTTATTGCGATGGCCGAAAATATAAGGAGCCATTCTTGGGGACCAGAAACGGGTTTGGTGACCAAAATGGCAACCGGCTTCCAGCATTTGACGCATTGTTACTGACATAACTTCTCCTAAGGGTTGGTTCTAAAGTTGAGTCCTAGCTGCGCTAAAAAACGCCACCCTGGAAGGCTCAACTTGTGATTTCAAGTCCAAAATAGACTTGAGACAAAAATTATAGCTTAAATATCAATGCTCTAGCTAGCCCTACCCCAGCATCAGATAGGGGGAAGAGGTATAAAAGTGGCACCAGGGACTCTCCAAATAAAGCAATTGCCTAAATTTTAGGCAATCTAAGTAGGTGAAAACTGCCCAAGTCGTTGATAATCAAGGCATGAATAGTGTATTTACCGCAGAAAAAGACATCCTTGGGATGCGAGAAGCTGGCCGCTTGGCTAGCGAAGTACTAGATCATGTGACGCCCTATGTCAAAGCTGGAGTCACTACTGGTGAGTTGGATCGTATTTGCCATGAGTACATGCGCGATGTCCAAAAGACGGTTCCTGCACCACTGAACTACCAGCCTCCAGGCTATCCACCTTTTCCAGCATCGATTTGCACCTCAGTAAATGATGTGATTTGTCATGGCATTCCAGGTGACAAAGTTTTAAAAAGTGGTGATGTTGTTAATTTAGACATTACTGTGATTACTCCCGATGGCTACTACGGCGACACCAGTCGCATGTTCATGGTGGGTGAAGTTTCTGTCATGGCAAAACGCCTTACCCAAATTACTTTTGAATGTATGTGGCTTGGTATTGCACAAGTTAAACCTGGGGCATCACTTGGCGATATTGGTCACGTCATCCAAACCCATGCTGAAAAGTCTGGCTACTCAGTGGTGCGTGAATATTGTGGTCACGGCATCGGCAAGGTATTTCATCAAGATCCACAAATTCTGCACTATGGAAAACCAGGTACGGGTGAAAAAATACTTGCTGGCATGACCTTCACAATCGAGCCCATGATTAATGCTGGGCGTCGTGATATTCGTACGATGCCTGACCAGTGGACAGTCAAAACAAAAGATCGTAGCCTATCTGCGCAGTGGGAACATACCCTCCTAGTTACTCAAACCGGTGTTGAGGTCTTAACTTGGTCTGAAGGTAGCAACCCTCCGCCTGATTGCGTCAAAGGTCTTTCTTTTAGACCATCCCTAGCTAGCGCCTAAATCCATGAGCGATTTGCAGCAGGGGATAAATCAGATTACCGATGCAGCGAGTCTGCGCGCCGCACGAGAAATTGCCTACGCTGAGTTTAAAAAAACTCAAGCCATTGGCAAACTCACTAAGCAGTTAAGTAAAGTGACAGATCAGCTTCTCGCTCAATTTTGGAGTGATTGTGGTTTGAACAATGATGCTACTTTGCTTGCAGTTGGCGGATATGGTAGAAGCTCGCTCTTTCCTTACTCTGATATTGATATCCTGATATTGCTGCCCACAAATGCTGAGTTGGCTCAATCCTTATCAAAGAAGGTTGAACAATACGTCACAAACTGTTGGGATGCCGGTTTGGAGATTGCATCTTCAGTAAGAACGGTTGCCGAATGCATTTCGGAATCCGAACAAGATATTACGGTGCGTACTTCTTTACTTGAGGCGCGATTCATTTGCGGCAAAAGACAGCTATTTAAAGAATTTACAAACGCATTCGAAGCTGCGATGGATCCCAAAGCTTTTTTCCAAGCCAAACAAGCGGAACAAATTCAGCGTCACTATAAATATCAGAACACACCCTACGCTCTTGAGCCCAATTGCAAAGAAAGTCCCGGCGGATTACGGGATCTACAAGTCATCTCCTGGGTCAGTAAGGCCGCATTGCTTGGTAACACCTTTAAAGACTTAAATGAAGCAGGCTTAGTCACCCAACGTGAGCTCACTGAATTGAATCGCAATCAGCGTTTTTTAGAGACACTGCGCGCGAATCTCCATTTACTAGCAGGCCGCCGACAAGATGTCCTAGCCTTTGACTTACAGACCGCGTTAGCAAAGTCTATGGGCATTGAAGAAGAGTCATCACGCGAAGCCAGTGAAGCAATCATGCGTCGCTACTACTGGGCTGCAAAAGCGGTAAATCAACTCAATGATGTACTGCTACAAAACATTGAAGCGCTACTCTTTCCACAAGAGTCAAAAACGACACATCCAATTCCTGGTGAAGGTAATGAGTATTTTATTGAGCGCCAAGGCGTCCTAGATATCACTGATCCGCAGCTTTACCAAAAGCATCCCGAGCAAATTCTACGAACCTTTTTAGTACTTTCTCAAACGTCTAATGTAAAAAGTCTTTCGGCAACTATTTTTAGAGCCTTGTATAACGCTCGTCAAAAGATGGATAGCAAATGGCGTGCTGCCCCGGTGAATAGAGCCCTCTTTATGAAGCTACTCAAACAACCAGAGGGCGTAAGCCGAGCATTTCATCTCATGAATAGCACTAGCGTCTTGGGGCGCTACCTGCCTGCCTTTAGAAGAATCGTTGGGCAAATGCAGCATGACTTGTTTCATGTGTATACAGTTGATCAGCATATTCTGATGGTATTACGCAATGTCCGTCGCTTTATGGTGATCGAGCATACCCATGAATTTCCATTCTGCAGCAGCTTAATGGCGCACTTTGATAAACCTTGGTTATTAGTCATAGCTGCTTTATTTCATGACATTGCTAAAGGCCGTGGTGGCGATCACTCGCAATTAGGCAAGGCTGATGTACGTAAGTTTGCTAAAGATCACGGCTTAGATAAAAAAGATACTGAACTAATAGTATGGCTGGTTGCCGAACATCTCAATATGAGCCAGACAGCTCAGAAACAAGACATTACCGACCCAGATGTGGTGCAAGCATTTGCTAAAAAAGTGGGTGATGAACGCCACCTTACAGCGCTCTACTTATTAACTGTGGCTGACGTCCGCGGCACTAGCCCCAAAGTTTGGAATGCCTGGAAAGGGAAGTTGTTAGAAGACCTCTATCGCGCCACTCTCAGAGTATTGGGCGGAGCTAAGCCCGACGCCTCTTCAGAACTAGCGCAGCATCAAGCAGAGTCCAGAGCTAAATTGCGCCTATATGGCATTGATGATGAGTCTTATGAAGATCTCTGGAAGCAATTAGATGTCGCATTCTTCTTAAGACAAGATTCAACTGATATTGCTTGGCTCACACGACATCTTTACAACAAGGTCAATAGTGATCAACCTATCGTTCGGGCCAGACTATCTCCAATTGGCGATGGATTGCAGGTTGCTGTCTATGTTAAAGACCAAGAAGACCTCTTTGCCAGAATTTGCGCCTACTTTGAAAGACATGGTTTCTCAATTTGGGATGCACGTATTCATACGACACGTCATGGTTACGCTTTAGATACCTTCCAAATATCTGGCAGCACCTTAATAGATGAAGGTGGCAGCTACCGCGACATCATTCAACTAGTGGAGTTTGAGCTGACTGCTGCACTCACGAATGCAGATCCCTTACCTAATCCAAGCATGGGTCGCCTCTCTAGACAGTCACGCACCTTCCCAATTCAGCCACGTGTCCATATGGTTCCGGATGATCGCGGCAGATATTACACACTGGCACTATCGGCCAGTGACCGTACTGGCCTTCTTTACACAATCTCTAGGGTGCTAGCTAAACATCAAGTCTCGATTCATACCGCAAGGATCAATACCCTAGGCGAGCGAGTAGAGGACGTACTTCTCTTAGATGCTGCCAACTTGGGTAAGAACCCAAAGCTACAGATCCAACTCGAGACTGAGTTGCTAGAGGCTTTAGGGGCTTAATACCTACCAAAAGAAAGAGCCCAGGTTTTAAGCTGGGCTCTAGTAATGCAAACTACTTCAGAATGCTTAGTCTAAGAGGCCTGCCATTTGTAAGCCCTCACGACCAGCTGGGTGGCGACAATCAACTTCTTCAAACTCATTGATATTGTCAATCTCCATACCCATCGCAATATTGGTTACCTTCTCCATGATTACCTCTACCACCACTGGCACCATGAAGTGTTTAGCCATCTTTTGTGCTTCAACTAAAGCGGCATTAATCTTGGCGGGATCGCTTACACGGATTAATTTGCAACCCAATCCTTCAACTACCTTACCGTGATCAACGCCATAACCTTTAAGGGTTGTGTCGTCCACGTTAATATTATCGAAGGCTAACTGTACGCAGTAGTCCATCTCAAAACCGCGTTGTGCCTGACGAATTAAACCAAGATAGCTGTTGTTCACCAAAACCATCACTAAAGGCAATTTAAATTGCGCGCCAACAGCCAACTCTTCAATTAAGAACTGGAAGTCGTAATCGCCTGATAAACCGACGACGGTACGAGTAGGATCAGCAGCCAGTACACCTAGAGCAGCCGGAATAGTCCAACCTAATGGACCAGCTTGTCCGCAGTTAATCCACTGACGATCGCCATACACATGCAAGAACTGTCCACCTGCAATTTGCGATAAACCAATGGTGGTGACATAAATAGTGTCGCGGCCAAAGGCAGTGTTCATCTCCTGGTAAACACGTTGTGGCTTGACTGGAATGTTATCAAAATCAGTCTTACGCAACATGAGCTTCTTACGTTCTTGGCAACGGCTTACCCAATCGCCGTAATTATTGAGCTTGCCTTTTGCCTTCCACTCTTTAGCAACTTCAACGAATAACTCGAGGGCTGCTTTAGCATCGGAAACAATTCCATAATCAGGGGTAAATACGCGACCAATTTGGGTTGGCTCAACATCAACGTGAATGAACTTGCGACCTTTGGTGTACACATCAATTGAACCGGTATGACGATTAGCCCAACGGTTACCAATACCTAATACAAAGTCGCTTGCTAACATCGTTGCGTTACCGTAGCGATGCGCAGTTTGCAAACCAACCATACCAGCCATCAAAGGATGATCATCCGGGATTGAACCCCAGCCCATTAAGGTTGGGATTACTGGCATACCCATTAACTCGGCAAACTCTACTAATAACTTAGAAGCATCTGCATTAATAATTCCGCCGCCAGCCACAATCAATGGCTTCTCGGCAGTCATTAACATTTCCATCGCTTTTTCGATTTGCTTGCGACTTGCGGTAGGCTTGTAAACCGCTAATGGCTCGTAAGTATCGATATCAAATTCAATTTCAGCCATCTGAACATCAATTGGCAAATCGATTAACACTGGTCCTGGACGTCCAGAGCGCATGATATGAAATGCTTGCTGAAATACACGGGGCACTAAACCTGGCTCGCGAACTGTAACAGCCCACTTGGTAACAGGCTTAGCAATACTCTCGATATCAACAGCCTGGAAATCTTCTTTGTACAAACGTGCGCGTGGCGCTTGACCTGTAATACAAAGAATTGGAATGGAATCAGCACTCGCTGAGTAAAGACCGGTGATCATATCGGTTCCAGCAGGACCAGAGGTGCCAATACATACTCCGATGTTGCCAGCTTTAGCACGGGTATAACCTTCGGCCATATGCGATGCACCTTCTACGTGGCGCGCCAAAATATGGGTAATGGATTGACGCTCGCGCATTTGAGCGTAGAGTGGATTAATTGCAGCACCAGGCACTCCAAAGGCAGTAGTAATGCCCTCTTTTTCCATCACCAAAACCGCTGCCATTGCCGCCTTCATTTTTGCCATGATTCGTCTCCCAATGTTGTTATAGCCCCATGATCTTGAAATTTAGGCTTTTTGGGAAGATCAGCAAATCTATATCTAGTATTCCACCATGGAATAGTGTAAAAATAGTGTATCAAAACCCTTAAAAAGCACTATGGATCGCGTTCAAGGCATATTTCTATTCGTTCGGATTGTTGAAACAGGCTCATTTAGTAAGGCCGCTGAGGACTTAGGCATTACCCAGCCTACTGCTACTAAGTTTGTAGCTAGCCTGGAAAAGCGTTTAGGCACCCTATTACTGCATCGCAGTACACGGGGGGTCACAGCTACTGAAATTGGTAAGCTCTACTACGAAAAATGCAAGGTGATTTCTCAGGAAATTAATGAGGCTGATGATCTGGCTTCATTAATGCAATCTAAAGTTCGAGGCAAATTAACGATTAGCTCTTCAGTTGCTTTTGGGCGCCGCGTGCTAACGCCCTCGATCTTGGAATTCATGTCACATCATCCAGAGTTGGAAGTAGATTTAAGTATGGATGACCGTTACATCAATTTAATTGAGCAAGGTGTTGATTTAGCAATTCGGATGAGAAATCTGCCAGACTCCTCATTGGGCTCCCGATATATTGGCATGAATCCGTGGATATTGGTTGCTAATCCTAATTATCTTCAAGAACATCCAGCGCCCAAGGTGCCAGAAGATATCAAAAAGCATCGTGCCCTCATCTACACAACAGCGCAAAGTGATCATCGCTGGAGTTTTACGAATCCTCAAAATCAAACTGAAGTCGTTGAGGTGAAGGGTCCATTTATTTCTAATAACCTTTCTTCCATTCTCGCAGCAGCTAGAGTAGGAATGGGCTTGGCGGCGCTACCTTGTTATGTAGCGCACCAATCTATTCAAGATCAAGTGTTAAAGCCGGTGATGGAAGATTGGTTACTACCAAGCCAAGAAATGCATGCAGTATTTTCATCGCCCAAACATGTGCCCACTAAAGTGAGTCAATGTATTGATTGGCTACAAGGTCAATTTAAGGGAGAGTGGTGGAAAGGCCTTCCCCCAGAGCACATTGAATAAAAAAATCCCCAATAGATGGGGATCGATAATGAATGAAGTGAGTTCTAATCACTCCAGAGCTTACCTGCGGTAGCCCAGTCTGATTTTTTAATGTCTTGATAAATCACATCTACGGACTCGGCAGAACAACCCATAATTTTGACAGCAGCCTCAGTGATCGCTTTCGCATACTCACGCTTTACATCCTCTGTACGACCCTCAAATAATTGAACTTGAATGACTGGCACTTTTACCTCCGACTAATAGTTAACGAATACACGTTGATATGCGGGCCATTCTAACTGGCCCTCCCGATCACCATCGCTACAAAGCTGTTGATAGGTTAATTCACAAATTGCTACAGACGGATAAACAAGATCCTCCTGAGATCCAGTTAGTAACTGAATTTTGCAGGCCTTATCTAGAACATCCATTAAATAAAATGCTTGTTGAATAGATGACCCACAAACAATACTGCCATGATTATGCAAAAGTATGGCCTTCTTATTGCCTAAGTTCTCAATCAAGGAAGTCTGCTCTTGCGACGAAAGCGCTAAGCCCTGGTATGCGTGATAACCCATATCTTGGTAAAAGCGCAAAGCATGCTGAGAAATCGGTAATAGCCCTTGTTTCTGGGCTGACACAGCAATCACTGAATCTGCATGTAAATGGAATACACAATGCGCGTCTAACCTCGCTGCATGTACTGCCCCATGAATTGCAAAACCCGTTTGATTGACTGGGCCATCACCAGATAGTATCTGACCTGCAATATTGACCTTCACTAAATTTTGCGGGGTGACCTCATTAAAGTACAACCCAAACTGATTGAGTAAATAAGCGCCATTTTCACCTGGTATAGCTGCTGATATGTGGGTATAGATTCCATCATCCCAATTTTTGAGATGCGCTAATTGATAGGCTGTTGCTAAATCAATGCGTACCTGTTTTTCTGGATCAGAAATATTACCCAAGGCAGCCCACTCTTTGGAGTTGATATGGAATTTTGAATTTAATGAATTCACTTGGAGATAAGGCCTTACTTCAATAAATGAAGCATTGCGGCTTCATCAATTACTGTTACGCCTAATTCTTCCGCCTTGGTCAGTTTACTACCTGCATCAGCACCTGCTACGACGTAATCTGTTTTTGCAGATACTGAACCAGCTACTTTAGCTCCTGCTTTTTCAAGCAAGTCTTTTGCCTCATCTCTTGTCATAGTTGGAAATGTTCCTGTCAGAACAAAAGTCTTACCTGCTACTGCTGCACTGATGATTTTTTCTTCTACGGCAAGCTGCATACCTGAAGCTAGAAGTTGTTCAATGACCTCTCTGTTATGGGCTTCTTGCATAAAACTCGTAATGGAATCTGCCACTACTGGCCCAACGTCTTTTACTGTGAGTAGATCTTCTATGCTGGCATCCATTAAGGCATGCATTGATTGATAGTGATTCGCTAAATCTTTCGCTGTAGTCTCGCCCACATGACGAATGCCCAAGGCAAAGATAAATCTTGCTAGCGTAGTGTTTCTAGATTGGTTGATTGCCTGAATCAAATTATCTGCAGACTTATCGCCCATACGCTCAAGATTGGCTAGAGCAGTAAATCCCAGTTTGTAGAGATCTGCAGGAGTTCTCACTAGATTGTGATCCACTAATTGATCCACAATCTTCTCGCCCAAGCCCTCTATATCTAGAGCTCTTCTATGGGCAAAGTGAATTAATGCCTGTTTTCGCTGCGCCCCACAAAATAGTCCGCCGCTGCAGCGAGCGATGGCTTCATCTGCCAAACGCTCAATATGCGAATCACATACTGGACAACTTGTTGGCATGACAAATTCTGTTGTGTTGGCGGGCCTGCGATCTTGAATGACCGAAACCACCTCTGGTATGACATCACCTGCTCTTCGCACTGAAACAGTATCACCAATGCGCACATCCTTGCGCTTTACTTCGTCTTCGTTATGAAGCGTGGCATTGGTAACTGTTACCCCACCCACTTCAACTGGGGCAAGTCTGGCCACTGGAGTAATCGCACCTGTGCGCCCCACCTGGACATCAATTCCTAAGACAGTGGTGAGCGCTTCTTGTGCTGGGTACTTGTGAGCCAATGCAAATCGTGGTGCTCTGGATACAAACCCAAGCTTAGCTTGCTCTGCAAATACATTGACTTTATAGACCACGCCATCAATGTCATATGGGAGGGAGTCTCGTTTTTCACCAATCTCATTGTAGAAATTGAGGATCTCTTGCACAGAGCTCAGCACTCTGCGCTCTGTGCAAACTGGTAAGCCTAATTCTACGTAGGCGTTTAGTAATTCTTCATGGGTTTTTGGTAGCCAAGATTGAGGCTCTAATGCACCCAAGCCATACGCAAAGAAAGACAGTGGTCTTTTTGCTGTGATCTTAGAATCTAATTGACGCAAGCTACCTGCTGCAGCATTTCGGGGATTCGCAAACTCTTTCTCCCCTAACTCTGCTGCCTGTTGATTCATTTTCTCGAAATCTTTGAGATACATAAAGACTTCACCGCGAACCTCTAAGACTTGAGGAATATTCTTACCAGTGAGCTTGAGGGGAATAGCACGAATTGTTTTGATGTTTGCTGTGACATCTTCGCCGCTGGCGCCATCACCCCTTGTAGCAGCAGTGATTAGAGAGCCATTTTCATAACGCAGTGAGATAGCTAAACCATCAAACTTCAGCTCACCCGCATAAGCAACCTGATTTAAATGCAAGCCTTCACGACAACGGCGATCAAAAGCGACAAGCTCAGCTACTTCAAAGGCATTATTCAGAGAGAGCATCGGTACTTCATGGGTTACCGAATCAAACTCTTTGAGAGCGGCACCGCCGACCCTTTGCGACAGCGATTCTGAAGTAACCCATTGGGGATGTGTAAGCTCAATGTCTAAGAGCTCCCGATAGAGTCGGTCATATTCAATATCAGGTAGAAGCGGGTTATCAAGTACGTAATAAGCATGCTCTAGACGAGCGAGCTCTACCTGCAAGAATGCATAGCGCTCCGCTAAATTTGTCGGACTATTGGACGACAAAGTGATTTCCTAGCTAAAGAGTCTACTAGCCGTAGAAGATCCAGCGGACACGCCGGACTTCTCTAGATTGGCATAAAGAACGTCGAGATGCTGATGAATAGTCACTACTGCAGCTTCACTTAAGTTAATACCATTGTCATCAACTAAACGACCATGAGCAGCCTGAGCAATCTCAACACCTTCGCCCAGCATTCTTTCAAAGGCACGTTCTTCTTGAGCAACGAGTGGAACCTCGAGCAATAAGGTCAATTGCGATACCGGTGAATTCGGATCTAAATCAGCACTATTAAAAATGAGTACACCATTGCTATAGAACTCATATTGCCTGCCATTATGGGCCAACTTGAAACCACGTTGACGCATGAGGGCATCAAAATTACCCCATGGGCATGGCGCATCAAATAAAATGTTAATGCTGAGTTGAATATCGCTATCGGCAGCCATCACATCTAATTCCTTAGCACTTTCCAACATCGTATTCACGCTAGGCATATCAATTTGAGAGCCTAAAGTCTCCGCTAGTGCCTGTGCTCGTGAGCAAAAATCAGACAGCTCCAACACTCCAATAGCGCCGCGGCGACTCGCTAATTGAATAGCTAACTGTAATTCTGAATAAGAAGACTCGGCCTTAAGCGCTTCCCAATCCTCTGCAGCATCTTGGTCAGCATTCAGGCCTTCACATACCCACCTAGCGGTAGTTTGTACTTGCGAATCAGTCCAATCATGAATCTCTTCTAAAATCTCTGAGCCAGTAATAGCCTCATCAAAACGAAGTGTGATTACACAATCAATGCGGGGATCAATGCTAAATTTCTCTGGAGAAGATTTTACTGCTGACGTAGATCCAAAACTAGGCTCAGTACGTCCCATCTCTGGATCAGAAAAACCAGGACCAAAACTGGGTTCGCGAGTAAATTGACTTTGCTCTCTAGCTTGGCGACGTGCCCGCGTATATTTAAAATTAAGGATAGCTACTAATATCAGAATCACTAGCCCAATGGCAGCTAATGCGAATTGCAAATCAGACAAACCCAACATCGTCATGATTTGTTCCACGTACACTTAGGCGGCCTCCACCATCGATACAGCAGATGAGATATCTACGGCCACAATTCTGGATACACCCTGCTCTTGCATGGTGACACCAATGAGTTGATGGGCAATTTCCATAGTGATCTTGTTGTGTGAGATGAAAATAAATTGTGTCTTTTCTGACATTTTGGCGACCATCTTTGCATAGCGCAAGGTATTCGCATCGTCTAGCGGAGCATCCACCTCATCCAGTAAGCAGAATGGGGCTGGATTGAGAAGGAAGAGCGAGAAAACCAAGGCAATTGCAGTCAATGCTTTTTCACCACCGGAGAGAAGGTGAATAGAGCTATTTTTCTTTCCAGGAGGCTGGGCCATGACCTGAACACCGGAATCCAAAATTTCTTCGCCAGTCATCACTAGTTCAGCATGTCCACCACCAAAGAGCTCTGGAAATTGTTTTCCGAAATGGATATTGACTTGATCAAAAGTATTTTGCAATAGATCGCGGGTTTCGGCATCAATTTTCACAATCGCATCAGTCAAGGTCTGCATTGCTTCATTCAAGTCAGCAGATTGCGCATCCAAAAACTGCTTACGCTCCCGTGAGCTGGCTAACTCATCAAGAGCCGCCATATTCACTGGGCCTAAGGATTGAATTTCAGTATTCAAGCGATTGACTTCAGTTTGTAGTGCACCCACCTTCAAGTCTGGACTGAAATTTGTTTCCAAGGTAATGAGGTCAGCCTCAGCATCCGTCAATAAGGTTGCAAATTGCTCGTAGTTCAAGCGTGCAGCTTGTTCGCGTAATTGCAAATCAACTACTTTGTCGCGCATTGGCTGTAAACCACGTTCTATTTGCATGCGGACTTCATCAGCCTCACGCAATTGATGTAATAAAGCATCTTGTTCGGTGCGAGCATTCGCAAGAGAGACCTCACGTGCACTGCGTGCTAGCAATAAACCTTGTAATTTATCTTGCGCCTCTTCATCGCTTAAAGCTGCCAGCTCTTTCGTAGCCAAGTCATATTTATCTTGGATCTCCATGATCTGGGTGCGCGCTGTGGTTTGATCGCGTTGTAAATCAGCAATGCGCTGCTGTAGTGAGCGCGTTGCAAATGCTGCTTCTTGTGCAGCCATCTCAGCAGCACGAAGTGATTCACGTAAGCGATCGCGCTCTTGAGTAGCCAGCTCTAATTTTTCCTGGGCCGTCTCAAGAGATTCTTGTAGTCCCTGCTTTGATCTCTCGGATTCTGCTAACTCTTTAGTTGATTGGGCTTGATTTGTGCTTAATTGCTCCATCTGCTGATGCAACTCTGATAACTCACTCTGAATTTGTGCGGCTCGCTGGCTGTATTGCTCTTCAGCCTGGGTGAGTTGCATTCTTTCCACTTCAAAGCCATGCGCTTCTTGCACAGCATGCTCAGCATTGATACGCGCCTGCTCTGCAGCTTGGTGTGCAGCTTGATAATTTGCTACACACTGATCTACTTCGCTTTGCAACTCACTTTGCATCAGTTTTTGTGCACGCAGTTGCTTCTCAAGACTTTCCATCTCTTGAGCACGCGCCAACATGCCAGCTTGCTCTGAGTCTGCAGCATAAAGCTGCACACTCACGCGGCTCACTAAGTGACCTTGTTGAGTGACAAAAGCTCCGCCAGCAGGTAATTTCTCACGACGATGCAAAGCATCTTCGAGACTGCTAGCAATATAAATATTATCTAACCATTCTTGCAATACAGAAGTTAGCCTCGCTGCACCAGCACTTTGAACACGCGTTAGCAGTGGTGTGAAATCAGTAGGCACATTGGTATGCGCAGGAGTAATTTCTTCAGTCAGCAAAATTGCTAAACGGCTTGGAGGGGCATCATTAGCCAAGGCCAATGTTTCTTGAACGCTCTTTGCTGTGACTGCAGCTAAACGTTCACGTAATACAGATTCCAAAGCAGCTTCCCAACCACTTTCAACCTTAAGCTCTTGCCAGAGACGTTTACTTTCTTTGAGACCCTTACTCTCTAGCCATGGTCCAATCTTGCCTTGCGCCTGAACACTGGCTTGCAAAGCAGTTAGTGCAGTTAGCTTCGCTTCAGTTTGCGCAAGGTCCTGATTTGCAGCCTGTATCTTTTGTTGTGCGGCATTCCGTGCCTCATCTGCAGCTGGTACGCGTTGCTGGGTATCAGCTGCGCGCTGTCTAGCCTCATCAACCTTACGTTGCGCCATCACTTGACGATCAATCGAGGTTTGCAAAGCCTGTGCATCAGGCCTGCGCATGCCATCTAATTCACTGGTGAGGCGAGTCTCGCGCCCTTTTAGCTCATCCGATTGAGCAGACATCGCACGAATACGCTCACCCAAACTGGCTAAGCGCTGTTCGATAGATGCCAAGCTCTCGCGTGCATGATTCAGGTCTCGCGCAGATGCTTGATAAGCTTCTTCACGCGCCGGCATTTGCTCTTGTAAGCCATTTAAATCTCCCAAGAGGGTTTGCTCTTTTTCTGTGGCTAGAGATAGTTCATGCTCGGTAGTGCGTTGTGCTTGTGCAGCATCAGTCTCTTGAACAGTCCAACGTTGTAACTGCGCTTGTAAATCGAGTGTTTGCTGTTGTAAGCGTTGACGTGCTTCTTGTACATAATGAATCTGAGACTCAACCTGACTAATATCAGAGTTAGTTTGATACAAATCACCTTGAGCCTGAGAAACCTTATCTTGCAATGCATACTGTTGAGTACGCATGGTCTCTAATTCGGCCTCAGCATGACGTAGCTTGGCAGTTTGCTCTTCCAGGCCGACTTGAGTATCGCGAACACCATTGGCATGACGTTCTTGCTCTTTACCAGCCTCGGTCTGACGTACAAACCAGAGCAACTGCTGCTGTGATTTCATTTGTGTTGAAAGTTCTGCATGGCGCTCTGCAACCGTAGCTTGTTTTTCTAAACGAGTCAGTTGCTGATCAAGCTCACGCAAGATATCCTCAACCCGAGTGAGATTTTCTACAGTATCTTCTAAACGTGATGCAGTTTCTTTACGACGCTCTTTATATTTAGAAACACCAGCAGCCTCTTCTAAGAAAATGCGCAATTCTTCCGGCTTTGCTTCTAAGATGCGATTGATCGTTCCTTGCCCAATAATGGCATAACCTCTTGGACCCATGCCGGTGCCCAAGAAAATATCTTGAATATCTTTACGACGCACTACTTGATTGTTGACGTAGTAACTCGAGTTACCGTCACGCGTCAGAACACGTTTGATACCTAATTCTGTAAAAGCACTCCACTGACCTTGAGCGCGCCCTTCTGAATTATCAAAAATGAGTTCCACACTGGCGCGGCCAGATGGCTTACGCAAACCAGAACCATTAAAAATGACGTCCTGCATCGATTCGCCACGCAGTTCGCTAGCGCGAGATTCGCCCAAAACCCAACGGACGGCGTCAATAATGTTCGACTTTCCGCAACCGTTAGGCCCCACAACGCCGATTAATTGGCCAGGCAGTTCAAAATGGGTTGGGTCAACGAAAGACTTAAAGCCGGAAAGTTTGATAGATTTCAGTTGCACGGCGTACTTTGCAGGGAAAAAAGGGGTTTAAATAAGGGGTAATTAATTAAAGCTAAAGTGGGAAGATGATAGCAAGCTTAAGACTCCTTAGACGCGTTTTCTGCCCATCGATATAATGATAAATCTACCTCCAGGGACAAAACCCCTTAACAATCTGATAGTTAACTAAAAAGCATGAGCCAATCACCACAAAACATCATTGAACAAGCCTGGGAAAACCGCGCAAACCTCTCCCCAGATACCGCCCCAGGGGATGTCCGTAATGCTGTAAATGCAGTCTTAGAAGGCCTCAATGCAGGCACTATTCGCGTTGCAGAACGCCGTAGCGTTGGTAAATGGGATGTTAACCAGTGGGTGAAGAAGGCTGTTTTGCTCTCTTTTCGCTTAGAGGACAATATTCCTATGGGTGCTGGTGGCTATACCCAGTTTTACGACAAAGTACCTAGTAAATTTCAGAACTACACCGCAGCTGACTTTGCTGCAGGTGGCTTTCGTGTAGTTCCCCCTGCTGTAGCCCGTCGTGGCTCATTTATTGGCAAAAATGCTGTTTTAATGCCTTCCTACGTCAATATTGGCGCCTATGTCGGTGAAGGCACCATGGTCGATACCTGGGCAACCGTAGGTTCATGCGCTCAAATTGGTAAGAATGTTCACCTTTCTGGTGGCGTAGGTATCGGCGGCGTTCTAGAACCGATCCAGGCTGGTCCAGTCATCGTTGAAGATAACTGCTTTATCGGCGCTAGATCCGAAGTGGTTGAAGGCGTAGTCATTGAAGAGAATTCGGTTCTCTCCATGGGAGTCTATTTGGGTCAAAGCACCAAGATTTATGACCGTGAAACTGGTGAAATACATTATGGCCGCGTTCCCGCAGGCTCAGTGGTAGTTCCAGGATCTCTTCCTTCTCCTTGCGGAAAATATAGTTTGTATGCTGCCATCATCGTCAAGAAGGTAGACGCTCAAACTAGAGCAAAGACTGCCATCAACGAATTACTCCGCGACTAAATTTTTTATGAGCGCCACCCTTGAGCTGACAGAAGCTCTGATTGCTTGCCATTCAGTTACTCCAGCTGATGGTGGTTGCCAAGAATTAATTGCTAAACGCTTACAGGCAATAGGTTTTCATACTGAGAGTGTCATCAGTGGCCCTGATCACTTTCAAGTAACGAATCTGTGGGCAATGAAAAAAGGTAAAGCTGGTGAACAAGGCAAAGTATTAGTATTTGCTGGTCATACAGATGTAGTACCAACCGGACCATTGGAGAAGTGGGATAGCAATCCTTTTACTCCCACCATTCGCAATGGCATGCTCTATGGTCGTGGCGCAGCGGATATGAAAACCTCTCTTGCCAGCTTTGTTGTTGCCACTGAAGAATTTGTCACTGCTCATCCTAATCATCAAGGCTCGATTGCCTTTCTGATCACGAGTGATGAAGAAGGCCCAGCGAATGATGGCACTGTCATTATGTGTGAGCGCTTGCAAAAACAGGGACAGCGCCTGGACTATTGCGTCATTGGTGAGCCTACCTCCGTAGAGCAACTGGGTGACATGATTAAAAACGGTCGTCGTGGCTCTTTGTCGGGCAAGCTAAATATTAAAGGCATTCAGGCACATATCGCCTATCCCCATCTAGGCAAGAATCCGATTCATCTTTCAGCGCCTGCAATCTCTGCTTTAGTAGAGACGGAGTGGGATAAAGGTAACCAATATTTTCAGCCTACCAGCTTTCAGATATCGAATATTCATTCTGGAACCGGAGCGAACAATATCATTCCGGGTGAATTAACAATTGATTTCAACTTCCGCTTCTCCACTGAGAGTAAGCCAGAGCAATTACGAGAGCGTCTTGAAAAGATTCTTAAAGACACTGGCATTGATTTTGAAATTGATTGGCACTTAGGTGGTAGCCCCTTCATTACCGGGGATGGCGATCTAGCGAATGCATTACGCAAATCTATTAAATCAGAAACTAGCATTGCTACAGAGCTATCAACCACTGGTGGCACTAGTGATGGACGTTTTATCGCCAAGATTTGTAAAGAAGTTGTGGAATTTGGCCCTCTTAATGCCACTAGCCACAAAATCAACGAGTGCGTCATCATTGACAACATAGAGCCACTCAAAAATATTTACCGCAAAACACTTGAGCAACTGATTACTTAATTGCAGATCAATTCCTTTCTAATTCCACTTTACCCATCATGGACCCTGAGCCTTTGCAATCTCTAACGGTTAATCAGTGTATTGATCAAGTTGCACAAAAACTGGAAGCAGCAAACTTACATTATGGGCACGGCGCAATTGATGCACAAAGTGAAGCTCTTTGGCTCGTCAGCAAACAAATTAATTTAAGTCCAACTGAAGCACTTGATCATTTAGATGACCCCATCACAGACGAGCAACAGAAAAAAGCGTTAGCTGTTGCCGATGAAAGAATTCTGACGCGCAAACCGCTTGCCTATATCTTGGGTGAAGCATGGCTGATGGGCGTCCCTTTTTTCTGTAGTGAGCAAAGTATTATTCCGCGCTCATGGATTGCTGAACTCATAGTGGATGGTTCATTAGAGTCATGGTTACCTGCAGATGGAAAAGCACTTGATTTATGTACCGGCAATGGCTCACTAGCGATTCTCTTGGCACTCTCATGCCCTGATATTCATGTGAGTGCATGCGATATTAGCATGCCAGCCTTATCTGTAGCCGCACGTAATGTAGATCGCCACGGTCTGAACTCCCAGGTGGAGTTGTTAGAGGGTGATTTATGGAGTGCATTGCCTGAGCCCAATGAAGATAACTTATTCGACCTGATTATTTGCAATCCACCATATGTCAATACGCATTCAATGAATGCACTCCCCGCTGAATATCATGCTGAGCCAGTCTTGGCATTAGCAGGTGGAGATGATGGCATGGACTTAATCAGACGCATTATTGCTTTGGCGCCAGATTACTTATCTGAGCGAGGCGCTATTCTGCTTGAGATTGGCAATGAGTATGAAAACTTCAAAAAAGCTTTCCCGCAAATTCCAGCAATCTGGATGGAAGTCTCTGCTGGGGAAGAGCAAGTCTTATTAATTCAGGCGGAAGATCTACGCTAATAAACCGTAAGATTTAACTCAGCTCAGCTGCAGCAGCAATTGCCTGATCAATTCGCTCAACTGGAATTACTTTCAATCCTGGAATTTTTGTCTTAGGCATATTGGCCTTTGGAATAATGGCCACTGTAAAGCCTAATTTTGCTCCCTCTTTCAAACGCTCTTGGCCGCGTGGGCATGGACGAATCTCACCCGCTAAACCAACCTCACCGAATACGATTAGCTCTTTTGGTAGTGCACGATTCCGAATCGATGATTGAATTGCTAGCAACACTGCTAAGTCAGCAGCTGGCTCAGAGATTTTGACGCCGCCTACAGCGTTTAAGAAAACATCTTGATCAAAGCAAGCAATGCCTGCATGACGATGCAAGACTGCTAAGAGCATTGCCAAGCGAGCTTGCTCTAGACCAACTGCCAAACGCCGTGGGTTAGGAACGTGTGCGGTATCTACTAAGGCCTGAATTTCTACCAAGAGAGGTCGGCTACCCTCTTGCGTAACGAGTACACAAGCACCTGGAACCATTTGCTCATGCTGCGATAAGAAAATGGCTGAAGGATTAGTAACACCACGCAGACCTTTTTCGGTCATTGCAAATACACCTAGTTCATTCACAGGACCAAAACGATTCTTAATCGAGCGGACTAGGCGAAAGGAGGAATGGGTATCTCCCTCAAAGTACAAAACGGTATCCACAATGTGTTCTAAGACTCTTGGTCCGGCAAGATGACCATCTTTAGTGACATGGCCCACCATCAATACACAGATGCCGCTAGATTTAGCAGCTCTGGTTAATTGCGCAGCACACTCACGCACTTGCGCTACAGATCCAGGGGCAGAACTCAGTACTTCAGAGTATAAGGTTTGAATAGAATCCACTACCAATACTTGTGGCTTAACGGTATCCATGATCGAAATCAGTTTTTCCAACTGAATTTCTGCTAAGACCTCTAACTGTGGTGCGTTGAGTGCAATCCGCTTTGCTCTTAATGCAATTTGAGCTGCCGATTCCTCGCCGCTGCTGTAGAGCACATTCATGCCAGCAGAACTCATCTCCGCCAAAGCTTGTAATAGCAATGTCGACTTACCAATTCCAGGATCACCACCCAAAAGAACCACACCACCCGGAACTAAGCCTCCACCCAAGACGCGATCAAACTCTTCAACGCCCGTAGTAAATCTGGGTAGATCCTCTGCAGTAATTGCAGAAAGTTTTTGTCTTGGTAAAGATTGCGCTAAGCCCTGAAAACGAGAATTTGATGTTGTCTCTGGTAAACCCTCTTCCATCGTGTTCCACTCCTGACAGGACGGACACTGTCCTTGCCACTTTGCAGAGGTGCCGCCACAGGAGTGACAGATATAAACTGTTTTGACTTTAGCCAAGAGTTACCCAGTAATGAAGTTAAAAAATATTGAATCAGTAATTAATCGAGCTGCGTGCCTGCTTTATTTTCTTGCGCACGCTTAGGCGCATCTTTACGGCGCTGCTCTAGGTCTGCCGCTCTTACTGCAGCTTCTTTTTGCTTATCTTCAAATTCACGCTGATTATCCGCGCGCTCAGCCACTTTTACAGGCGAAGCTCGCTCAGCAGCGCGCTTAATATCTTCTTGATCTTTTAAGCTCTTGCGTAATTTTCGCTGTGCTTCATGAAGTGCAATCTCTTGCTGGGTGATTGGGTCTATCTCTTTGCGATATTGTGACCTAGCACTACCAATACAGTAACTCACCCAATACTTTTGATAGCACTCAGCTTGAGCGTTACCCCAGCGATATTTGGCCCACTCGCGCTGAAGCTCTAATTCTTGTTCAATCTTATCCAACTGCTCAAGCTCGGCTTCTTCTGCAGGAGTCGCTAGGACTAAGCTACTAAACGAACAAGTTATAAAAAAAATTCCGAGGAATATTGTTGAGCGAAGAGCCAGACTTCTCAAATTTCCACCTTCGAACCCAGCTCGACGATTCGATTAGTAGGTATCTTAAAGAAGTCAGACTGATGCCCTGCATTTTGATACATCCAGCGAAACAAACGTTCACGCCATAGCGCCATACTGGGGATAGCCGATGGAACGATCGTATCGCGCGACAAGAAGAAGGAAGTATTCATCATGTCAAATTTCATATCAAATTTAGTTTCAATCAAGCCAATGATCGTCCCCATATCGGGAGTCTCTTTAAATCCATAGATAGCTCTCACTACAAATATATTGCCGCCCAAGTCTTTAAGGGTAATACGCTCTTGATCATTTACATAAGGCACATCCCAGATGCTTACTTTCAAGAAAAAAACTCTCTCATGTAGGACATGATTGTGCTTTAAGTTATGCAAAAAGGAGATCGGTAAATAATCTACATGGGCCGTTAAGAAAACTGCGGTTCCTTCAACACGATGAGGAGGGTGCTCTAGTAATGCGCTAATAAAGCTACCCAACTGAATGCCGCCTTTTATTGCTCGCTCACGCAGAATCTGACGGCCACGATACCAAGTAATCAGACACGTAAAGCAAAGTAGGCCTAGGGCCAATGGATACCAACCACCATCTTTGATCTTAATTAAGTTGGCGGTCCAGAATGCAAAATCAACTAAAAAGAAGGCGGTTGTAATTACTGCCACCAATATAAAATTCATCTTCCATTCTCGGTACATAACCACTGCTAGCAAAATTGTGGTGATGAGCATAGTGGATGTTACTGAAATGCCGTAAGCTGCTGCCAAATTCACTGATTCTCGGAACTCAATAATGGTTACGACCACCATAAACAGTAAGGCCCAATTGACCAATGGAATATAAATTTGTCCCTGCTCAGAATCTGAGGTATGAAGTATATTCATGCGTGGCATAAAGCCCAACAAAATTGCCTGGCTTACTAATGAAAAAGCTCCGGAGATGACGGCTTGGGAGGCAATCACAGTAGCGGCAGTAGCTAAACCCACTGTTGGCCATAAAGCCCACTCTGGCACCATCAAATAGAAGGGATTTTTAATCGCCTCAGGATTAGAGAGCACTAAAGCGCCCTGCCCAAGGTAGTTGATCAAAAGACTTGGCAAAACAATCAGCAACCATGCATATCTCACTGGTGCACGCCCAAAATGTCCCATGTCGAGATAAAGTGCCTCAACGCCTGTCACTACAAGAACTACTGCACCCATCACAATATATGCAGTCATTGGGTGCAACCTGACAAAGTCAATGGCATATAAAGGGTTGAAGGCAGAGATAATTTCAGGAGCACTGCCAATGTTCCAAATGCCTAAAGCGGTAAGAGTTATAAACCAAGCCAGCGTAATTGGTCCAAATAATTTTCCGACTGTAGCAGTGCCATACTTCTGAATCAGAAACAACCCAACCAAAATAATGAGTGATATGGGAATAATGAATTTATGTAAGTTTGGGGTAGCAATCTCAATACCCTCAACGGCAGATAAAACAGAAATAGCTGGGGTGATAACCGACTCACCCAACAGCATGCAGGCGCCCAACATGCCCATGATCATAAAAAAGAAATACCCTTTTGATTTGCTATCAAAAGATCGTAAAGCTAAGGCCATTAAAGATAGAACTCCGCCCTCACCTTTATTGTCTGCCCGCATCACAAACAAGATATATTTAACTGTCACAACTAGGATAAGAGCCCAAATCATCATTGAGATGACGCCAAACAAAGCTTCTGGGGTATACGCAATACCATGATTGGGATCAAAACATTCTTTTAATGCATACAGCGGACTAGTTCCGATATCGCCAAAGACCACGCCAATCGCTGCAAGCATCATTACGCCAAAACTTTTTTTATGATCCCCATCAGGACCACTCACCTCTACTGGATTTAAAAGTCTTGAACTAGAAAACTCTGGATTACTAATTGACATCTCATAGCCTTAAGGTATGTTGCGTGGCAATATGT
>JBAXVK010000016.1:0-43924 GCA_037129175.1 Polynucleobacter sp.
CTCGCCGTAGCACAATGGATAGTGCACATGCCTCCTAAGCGTGGGATACAGGTTCGATTCCTGTCGGCGGGACCACAAAATAATCAAAACTTATCCACAGGTAATGTGGATAAATCAGCAAAAGTTTTCCTAAGTCATAGATTTGTATAGAGTCATCTGACTTGCTTAAATTATTGGCAGCTATTTATATCTGTTTGCTGCGATTGCATATGAAAATATACTGATGCGCACTGAGAATTTTTATGATAAGAATTACTGCCAAATAGGCTAAAAACCACAAAACTTGCAAGTTCCCTTAAACTCCAAACTATGACTAGCCTATCAACCAGTACGCTCGCGGCCTTAGAAGAAATGCTTCAAAATACGGCACGTTCTGCTCCGCTTGACTTTATGCCAATTCATCTTTTTAGGGGCCTGGAAGGTAAACAAGTCATTGGTCACTTAAACCCAGAATTCATCCCTTACCTGCAGGACTCATTGAAGAAAGAATCTATTCCATTGGTCTCTATTAGGAATGATTGCTTAGCGATTCAATTTGCTCGCCCCAAAGAGTTGTCGGCTAGCCTTTCACAACTGGCAGACAAAATGCGTGCAGGTGGTTATGTTCCTGGTTGGCGCAATGAAGATTTTGCTTGGCTTGATCAAAACGGCCACCAGTACTTTCGCTTAGAGCGTGCCGCATTTCGTACTTTTGGATTTCGGAGTATGGCAACGCATATCAATGGCCATACTAAATCTGGCTTGCTTTGGCTAGGAAGACGGAGTGAAACAAAATCCACTGATCCAGGTAAGTTAGACAATCTGGCAGCTGGTGGTATTTCTGCTGATGAGACCCCTTGGGTTTGTGCGAAACGCGAACTTTGGGAAGAAGCCGGAGTACCGCCACAAATTGCTGATCAAGTTGAACCTGTTGGCCGTATCCATATGCGCCGCCCCATTCCTGGTAGAGGCTTTCATGATGAGCAGCTCTATATTTATGACTTAGAACTGCCTGCTAACTTTGTTCCTACCAATCACGATGGTGAAGTCAGTGGCTTTATTGAGATTCCCCTGGCAGAAGCCGCTGCCCGCATCTTGGCAGACGAATTTACGAGCGATGCCGCATTTGTTACGGCAGACTACATTCTGCGCCGCAATAAATAGGTTTTTTAGGCCCTTAAGGGGGTCTTGATTGGGGTCATGAACTCAAACTCCATTTCGTGGTTAAATCATTGCTAAGGATGAAACAGGGGTGCCCTCTAGATAGTTAGTTAGAGGCGCTGAGAAAAACCCTAGAACCCGATCCAGGTAATGCTGGCGTGGGAAGTTACATCAGACCGACACCCGGTTTCGTCCATCTACAACAGTGAGGAGATGGACGTGAGTACAAATAAGCAAAAAACCAAACATGAAATTCCAAGCTTAAAGAGCTTAGAGCGCGACTTTGGTCAGAAGTTCGCCTACCCAGCATCAACGAAGACCTATCTACAAGGTTCACGTCCTGACGTGAAGGCGCCGATCCGCATGATCGAGCAACTAGCAACACAGGTTGGTGAGGAAATGATTCCGAATCCACCAGTGCCAGTGTATGACACCTCAGGTCCTTATAGCGATCCTGAAATTGTGATTAATTTAGAAAATGGTTTACCACGATTGCGTGATACTTGGATTGCTGAGCGCAACGATACGATTCAATTGTCAGGCCCCAGTTCTGAATATGGGGTTGCGCGTTCCCAAGATGAAGCCACTCAGAGCTTACGCTTTTCTCACATCAGCGCACCACGTGTTGCTAAAGCCGGTAGCAATGTCAGCCAGATGTATTACGCTCGCCAAGGAATTATCACTCCAGAAATGGAATACATTGCACTGCGTGAATCGATGGGTCTAGAGCAACTGCGCAAAGACCCTGCCTACAAGCAACTCTTAAAGCAGCATCCTGGTAAGTCCTATGGAGCAAACCTGCCGGATATCGTTACCGGTGAATTTGTACGCTCTGAAGTTGCCGCTGGTCGCGCGATTATTCCTGCAAACATTAATCATCCTGAATTAGAGCCAATGATTATTGGTCGTAACTTCCGCGTAAAGATTAACGGCAACCTCGGTAACTCTGCTGTGACCTCTTCCATTAATGAAGAAGTTGAAAAGATGGTGTGGTCGATTCGTTGGGGTGCAGACACCATCATGGATCTTTCTACTGGAAAACATATTCATGAAACGCGTGAATGGATTATTCGTAACTCACCAGTACCGATTGGTACAGTTCCGATTTACCAGGCTTTGGATAAAACTGGTGGTGTTGCTGAAGACCTCACCTGGGAAATGTTCCGCGACACCCTAGTGGAACAAGCAGAACAAGGCGTGGATTATTTCACCATCCATGCCGGTGTATTACTGCGCTATGTTCCGTTAACTGCTGATCGCATTACTGGCATTGTGTCGCGTGGTGGCTCCATCATGGCCAAGTGGTGCTTGGCTCACCATAAAGAAAACTTCCTTTACACCCGATTTGATGAAATCTGCGAGATCATGAAAGCCTATGACGTGTCATTTAGCTTAGGTGATGGCTTACGCCCTGGTTGTATTGCGGACTCGAATGATGCCGCCCAGTTTGGCGAACTGCATACCTTAGGTGAGTTAACTGCTAAAGCCTGGAAACATGATGTACAGGTCATGATTGAAGGGCCTGGTCACGTTCCAATGCAGCGCATTGAAGAGAATATGACCGAAGAACTCAAGCATTGCTTAGAGGCGCCCTTCTATACCCTCGGGCCATTGATCACTGATATTGCCCCTGGTTACGATCACATCACTAGCGGTATTGGTGCGGCACAAATTGGTTGGTATGGCACTGCCATGCTCTGCTATGTGACCCCTAAAGAGCATTTAGGTCTTCCAGATAAGGAAGACGTTCGCGAGGGCATCATTACCTACAAGATTGCTGCTCATGGCGCTGACTTGGCTAAAGGCTTGCCGGGTGCTCAAGTACGGGATAACGCTCTATCTAAGGCCCGTTTTGAGTTCCGCTGGGAAGATCAATTTAATCTCGGCTTGGATCCTGAGCGTGCACGTGAATATCACGATGCTACCTTGCCTGCTGAAGGCGCCAAGATTGCGCACTTCTGTTCTATGTGTGGTCCAAAGTTCTGCTCGATGAAGATCACACAAGAAGTCCGTGACTATGCAGCAACACTGGATGCAGATGGCAATCCTAAGGTAAGTAAAGTCATTCCAATTACTGCAGAAGCATCAATCAATCCAGAAAAAGGTATGGAAGAAATGTCAGCAGAGTTTCGTAAGCGTGGTAGCGAGATTTATCAATAAACGATTCCACCTTGACTGTGAATAGCACTTCCTTCTCGCACAGCAAATACGCGATCGTCGGTGGCGGCCTGATGGGCCGTCTGCTGGCGGTAGCGCTTGCCCAGCGAGGTGCACAAGTGGATCTATTCGAGAAAGGTGGCTCTAATGCTCATGGCTCTGCTGCGCGAATTGCAGCTGCCATGCTGGCGCCGCTAGCCGAGTCTGCGATTACGGAAGATTCAGTTGTACGAATGGGTGTTCATAGTCTGCCGCGTTGGAAAGATCTGATTAGCGCATTGTCTACACCCGTATTTTTTCAGCAAGACGGTACATTGATTGTGTGGCATCGACAAGATGCTAGTGACGCGCAGCGTTTTACTGGCCACTTAGAGCGTAACTGTCGCAACAATGCGTTATTGCAATTGCCTCAGAAGTTAAATGCTGAAGCAGTTCGTAATTTAGAGCCAGGCCTTGCTGAACGCTTTACCCAAGGATTATTTTTACCTAATGAGGGGCAACTTGACAATCGGCAATTATTAGACGCCCTGCTAGTGGAGCTAGATACTCTGAAGGTTCATTGCCACTGGCATACCGAAGTCCATCCGGAAGATCTCCGTAAAGATAATGCTTACAAGGCTGTGATTGACTGCCGTGGCACAGCCGCTAAGGATGCATGGGCTTCTAATGGCAGCAATACCTTGCGCGGCGTGCGCGGTGAAGTTATTCGCTTGTATGCACCCGAAGTAAAGCTCAAGCACCCAACTCGCTTAATACATCCGCGCTACCCAATCTATATCGCCCCTAAAGAAAATGACATCTATGTAGTCGGGGCAACTGAAATTGAATCAGATGACTTATCTGAAATGAGCGTGCGCTCTGCCATGGAATTACTCAGCGCTGTATATACCGTGCATAGCGGTTTTGCTGAGGCCCGCATTTTAGAAATGGCAACCCAATGTCGCCCAACTCTCAAAAACAATCTTCCAGAAATCAAAACTCGGAAAGATAAAGGGCTCTCTGATCTGATGATGATCAATGGCTTATACCGCCACGGCTACATGATTTCTCCAGCGGTGCTGGACTGCGCCTTAGAGCTGCTAGCTTCTGGAGACAGTAATACGGCTTTGGAATTAGGTTTGAACATCACTAAAGAGGCCAGTGATCAAGAGGCTAGCTTATGCGCGTAATTGTGAATCAAGTCGAGTATGAGTTACCTAGCCAAAGCATGATCTCTGACGTGCTCTCTTTAATTGATGCGCGGCCACCCTATGCTGTGGCCGTTAATTTGAACTTTGTTCCGAAAACTAAACATAGCGAATTTCTACTCAATGAGAATGATCAAGTAGAAGTAATCGCTCCGGTTACCGGGGGTTAGATATAGATGACAGCCCCATTACCTAATAATCTCAATAGCGCTGATGCCTTAGTGCTCTACGGTGAGAGCTTTGCTAGCCGATTGCTATTAGGAACCTCGCGTTATCCCTCCCCGCAGGTTCTGGAGAACGCAGTGCAAGCCTCTCATCCGGCAATGATTACGGTGAGCCTGCGCCGCCAAGGAACCTCTACTGCCGAAGCACATAGTGGCTTTTGGGATCTCTTAAAAAAAATGGCTGTGCCAGTTTTGCCAAATACTGCTGGCTGCCATAGTCCACAAGAAGTCATCACGACTGCGCAAATGGCGCGTGAGGTTTTTGAGACTGACTGGATTAAGCTCGAATTAATTGGTGATGATTACACCTTGCAACCAGATACTTTGCGTCTGGTTGAAACAGCGCAAACCTTAATTAAAGACGGCTTTAAGGTTCTGCCGTATTGCACTGAAGACCTCATTTTGTGTCAACGTTTAGTCGATGTTGGTTGCCAAGCAGTCATGCCTTGGGCTGCGCCCATTGGTACAGGCAAGGGCCCTCTAAATTCCTATGCTATGCAACTACTGCGTGACCGCTTAAAAGTTCCTCTCCTCGTAGATGCTGGCTTAGGCCTGCCATCTCATGCCTGCACTGTGATGGAATGGGGTTTTGATGGCGTGCTATTAAATACTGCTGTGGCGCTTGCCGAAGATCCTGTCGTCATGGCAAAAGCGTTTGCGATGGCAGTGGATGCAGGTCGTGCAGCTTACTTATCTGGTGCTATGAAACCACAAGAATCTGCTCAAGCAAGTACACCATTAGTGGGTACCCCTTTTTGGCATCAGAGTTAATGAGCTTCATTCGGGACCTTGCGGATCAAATCCTAGCAGCCCATGGCAATGATGATCTGTGCCTGCCGATTCCACAATTTACGGTTAGCAAACCACCGCCCAGAATTGATAATGAATCTGCTGCCGATCATTACGAGCTTGCTGGCGCTCTTGCGGCCATTAATATGGGCTTTATTGAGTCAGATGCCAAGGTATTGGGTAAGGCATGGTCCCGCATGGCGCAGGGCGATGGAGGCTTTAATGCCTTGAAGTGGCCCAATAGACCAGAGCACTTTGATTTACTTCCTTGGACTCGCAATATGAACCCCAATGCTTTTCCTGAATGCCCTACCCGCTTAGGTTTGTATGGTGTCATGCCAGATGCAGATTGGGTAAAGCAGATGGTTGATGCGCAGCTACCCACTGTCCAGTTACGTTTTAAATCTGAAGACAAATACAAAATCAGAAAACAAATTAAAGAATCAGTGAAGGCTGTTAAAGATAGCCAGACCTTACTCTTTATAAATGATTATTGGGAGCAAGCAATTGATGAGGGTGCTTATGGCGTTCACCTTGGTCAAGAAGATATGGTTACTGCCGATTTAGATAAGATTAGATCAGCAGGTTTGCGCTTAGGTTTGAGTACGCATGGCTATGCGGAGTTAGCTTACGCAGATCGTTTTTGCCCTAGCTATATCGCAATGGGGGCTGTCTTTCCAACCAATCTGAAGAGGATGCCTACTGCGCCACAAGGTTTAGGTCGCCTCTATCAATACGCCAAACTCATGAGTCACTATCCATTAGTGGGCATTGGTGGTATTGATGAAGGGAGCATTCATGCGGTTTCTAGGAGCGGTGTTGGTTCGGTTGCAGTAGTTCGAGCGCTCACGCAAGCCAAAGATCCTAAGGCTGCCGTGAAACACTTACAAGCTTTAATGCAGTAAGTCGTCAGAATCTTTAGTACTTACCTTTTTCATCTAACAAAGCCGTTGGATAAATATCATGCATATGCCATAAGGGTCCAGGGCCTTCACCAATACTTAAGAAACGCCCCGCTTCTAAGCCCGCTTCTACATAAGCAATCGCTTTTGCCACTGCATGACTCAGATCATGACCACCAGCTAAATAAGTAGCAATGGCAGAAGCTAAAGAACAACCCGTGCCATGAGTATTGAGTGTATTGACACGATAGTGTTTGAATTCTTTTGATTGGGTGACTTCTAATCCATCCTCCAGGGTTTTCCACATCAGAAAATCGGTGATTTGGGTATGTGTCGCATCTAAGTGGCCGCCTTTAATCAAGACCGCTTGAGGGCCCATCTCCAATAATTGTTCTGCGGCTATCTTAAAATCATCTGCCCCAGCAATATCGCGACCCAGCAGCAATGATGCTTCTTCCATATTAGGAGTAATCAATGTTGCCATCGGAAACAATTCGGTAATCATGGCTTGCGCTGTGTCATCACCGCCTAGACTTGCGCCTGAGGTTGCACGTAAGACAGGGTCAAGAACAATGCGTTTCACACCATGACGGCGCAAAGCTTGAGCTACAGTACGGACAATTTCTGGGCTAGCGAGCATTCCGATTTTGACAATATCAACCCCGATATCTAGCAAGACAGCATCAATCTGAGCGTCGATCACATCGAGATCTACATCCTGAATGCGTGTAACCCCAAGGGTATTTTGAGCAGTGATAGCAGTAATCACGGACATGCCATAGCCGCCAAGTGCAGTGATCACCTTAAGATCAGCCTGCAGCCCTGCCCCGCCACCGCTGTCTGAGCCGGCGATAGTCAGTACTTTGGGGATCTGTACGGATGTAGGAAGAGATGACTTCATCTTGCTATAATATCGGCTTATTCCCCGATAGCTCAGCGGTAGAGCAGCAGACTGTTAATCTGTTGGTCCGTGGTTCGATCCCACGTCGGGGAGCCAAAATATCTGTAGTTATGAAGGGTCTAGAGCAATCTAGGCCCTTTTTTCATTTTTAGGCTTCTTAGCCCACTAAAGTGGCCTAAGCGGTTAGCTGATTGTGCTTAAATTAGATAATTAAATTCATCATCAGAATGAGTCTACTCAATAGGAGATAGTCATGATTCAAAGTAGCCCCTTTAATTCGCTTGGCCGAGCAATTACGCTCGTCATAGCTCTAGTTGCCCTACTTGCTGGTGTCGCCAAACCAAGCTTAGCCCAGTCAGATTACCCAAACAAACCGATACGATTTGTCATTCCTTTTCCTGCCGGAGGCGCAACCGACAATATTGCTAGACCACTTCAAAATGAGCTCCTCACTACAGCCAAGTGGAATGTTCTGATCGACAATAAACCAGGCGCAGGCGGTAATATTGCCGCAGAAATTGTTGCTAAAGCACTACCTGATGGCTATACCTGGCTCATGGCTTCTGTAGGAACTCATGGCATTAATCTTCCCCTCTATACCCAAGGTGGTGGAAAGCTGCCATTTGATCCGATTAAAGATTTCACACCGATCTCTCTGGTTGCAGAGTTACCAAATGTCTTAGTTTTAAATCCGGAGTTTGCTGCCAAGAACAATATCAATAGCGTCAATGATTTGATTGCTTATGCCAGAGCAAATCCTGGCAAGGTGAATATGGCTTCAAGCGGCAATGGCACATCGATCCATATGGCTGGGGAGCTGTTTAAGTCAATGACTAAAACCTATATGGTTCATCTACCCTATAGAGGAAGCCCTCCTGCAGTGACTGACCTCATGGCAGGCAATGTAGACATCATGTTTGACAACCTACCGTCGTCGATTAACTTTATTCGTGCGGGGCGCTTAAAAGCCTTGGCAGTGACTAGTGCAAAGCGCTCTCCAGCATTTCCAGACTTACCAACGATTGCTGAAGCGGCAAATTTGCCAGGCTATGAAGCGACTTCATGGTTTGGAGTGGTTGGGCCAGCCAATATGCCTGCAGATATATTGAGCAAAGACAGCGCCGCAATAATAGCGGCTATAAATAGCCCATCTGTAAAAGAAAAGTATTTAGCAATGGGTGCTCAACCGGTTGGCAATACGCCTGCGCAATTTAGCACCTTCATTAAAAATGAGATCGCTAAGTGGACAAGGGTTGTAAAAGATTCTGGGGCAAAAGTAGATTAATCTTTTGCTTAGCTTCTTAGCTCTTATTTACTTCCCCAGTTGAGAAAGTAACTTACTGGGGGAGATCACCTCTTGATCTAAGACCAATTCAATTAATGCGCCCTTTTTGCTGACAAGTGCTTTTGCAAACGCAGGTGCAAACTCTTCGGTCTTAGTGACTCTAAATCCAGGCATTCCAAAGCTATCCGCAAACTTCACAAAATCGGGGTTGGTTAAGTCAGTCGCCATTACCCGCGACTTAAACTCCCTCTCCTGATGCATACGAATCGTTCCAAGCATATTGTTGTTGACCACTAAGACAATTGGGAAGGCATCGTAACGGGCTGCTGTTGCCAACTCTTGGCAGTTCATCATAAAGTCGCCATCTCCACAGACTGCAATCGCGATTTTTTCAGGGCTTATGATCTTGGCGGCAATGGCTGCAGGCAAACCATAGCCCATGGAGCCATTGGCTGGAGCCAATTGGGTTTTGTGTGGGCCGTAAGGATAAAAGCGATGTACCCAGGTAGCAAAGTTACCAGCACCATTGGTCACAATGGCATCACGCGGTATGGAGCTTGGTAATGAACTCATAATCTGAGCCAATTGCAAATCACCTGGCGTAGTCACCGGGCTGGAGAATGCTAAATACTCAGCGTGCGCCGCTTTGATTGCTGCGCGATCATATTGATCGCCCATCTTGACAGTCTTTAAAGCTGCACAGAAATTTTCTGGGCTGCAATTAATAGCAAAGTCTGGACGGTAAACACGGCCCAAATCTTCTGCCCCAGAGAGCACATGGATTAAAGTATTTTTAGTCTGGGGAACGGAGAATAAGGTGTAACCAGCTGTAGTCATCTCACTTAATCGCTCACCGATCACCAACAGAACATCGGCCTCAGTAATACGCTTGACTAAGGATGGATTAGCACCGATTCCTAAATCACCCGCAAACGCAGGATCTAAGTTATCTATCAGATCCTGAGAACGAAAGCTGGTGGCTACAGGCACGCCCTCTTGATTGGCCCAGCTTCGCAAATCATTACAGGCATTGCTATTCCAATTGCCACCACCCGCAATGATCATTAGATTCTTGGCGGATGTGAATGCCTTCATTGCCACATCAAACTGCTTGCGATCTAAGCCTGGCTGAATAATATGGGCTAGCTTAGCTGGATTTTCTTGACCAGACATGTACAAAACATCTTCAGGCAAGGCGAGTACAACTGGGCCTTTGCGCCCTGCTTGCGCAATATGAAATGCATGTGACACGAATTCATCAATACGATCAACCCGATCAATACTGCCAACCCATTTTGCACATTCTGAATACATACGGCGATAGTCGATTTCTTGAAAGGCTTCGCGCTCAACCATGTCTGTGCCCACTTGGCCCACTAGCAAAACCATAGGGGTTGCATCTTGGTAAGCTGTATGCATGCCGATCATGGCATTTGAGGCGCCAGGTCCACGCGTGACCATCAGCACACCCGCTTGGCCTGTTAATTTGGCATAGGCCTCAGCCATATAAGCAGCGCCACCCTCTTGACGACAGGTAATAAACCGAAAGCCGGGATGATCCACAAGCCCATTTAATAGGGGTAGAAAGCTTTCACCAGGAACCCCAAAGGCAATGTCTACTCCTTGCCTTACTAAGGCATTTGCCAGTATCTGACCACCATTCATCATCTCGCTTGGTGTCGCCATGCTATTTTTATGCTTTCATGTAAGTAGTGGTATTCATCTGTGCCAATAGAAAGTTATCACACTTTGGCACGCCCTAGAGCCAATTGGGCTGACCTATACTGCGGGAATAGATATTAAATCAATTAATTGGGAGGCACTGAGATGAGGTTATTTGGCTTTAAGGGACCAAATGGATATGAGGGCGTAGGCGCACTGTCTAAAAGCGACCAAGATACCTTTATTAATGTATGCGCCACAGATACACTGATACCCAATAGTCTACAAGAAATCATTCAATCTCAGGCACATTTAGATCGAGTGGGCGCTACCATTGCAAACTCTAAAGCTGTTACTGGTAAGCTCAATACTATTAGCTTCAAAGTCCCTATTGAAAAGCCTGGGAAAATCGTCTGCATGGGCCTGAATTATGCTGACCATGCCAAAGAAGGTGGTAACGCAAGACCTGAGTATCCAAGTTTTTTTATGCGTGGTCCTAGCTCCATGACAGAACATTTAAGTCCAATTGTGCGCCCTAAAGTTTCAGATAAGTTAGATTACGAGGCAGAGCTTGCTTTTATTGTTGGCAAAAAGGCGCGGCATCTCACTCTAGAAAATGCCTTGGATTGTGTTGCGGGTTACAGCATCTTTAATGACGGCAGTATTCGTGATTACCAACGTAAAACCACTCAGTGGACGATTGGTAAAAACTTTGATCAAACCGGTGCGTTTGGTCCATGGCTAGTAACGCCAGATGAGCTACCACCTGGATGCGATGGTTTAAATATTCAATCCCGCTTAAATGGTCAAGTAATGCAAAACGCCAATACGAAAGATTTCTTATGGGGGGTTGCAGAAACCATTGTCTTGATTACTGAATGTATGACTTTAGAACCAGGTGATGTTGTGATCACGGGGACTCCAGCTGGTGTAGGCTATGCCAGAACGCCCCCAGTCTTTATGAAGCCTGGGGATATCTGCGAAATCGAAATCGAATCGATTGGTGTATTGCGAAACACTATTCAAGACGAGTAAGCAGCCCTCAAGTAAGCTTAGTGAAGCTTCACAATCGAATCAGTTCGGCGATGAATTAAACGACTGATCGTATCGAGTATTACCTTGATCCAGCCGTGCAAGGCCAGTTGATGTAATTTATAAAGACTTAGATACATGATCTTGGCAAAAAAGCCATCGATCATGAGACTGCCTCCGATTAATCCGCCCATCATGCTGCCAACGCTGCTAAATTTACCTAGCGAAACAAGCGAGCCAAAGTCACGATATCGATAGGCTTTCAAGGGCTTGCCATGAACAATATTTTCTATTTGAGAGTGCAAATGAGAGGCTTGTTGATGCGCTGCTTGAGCGCGTGGTGGAACAATGCCCCCTTTGCCATTACTCGCTTCAGGCCAAGGACAGGCAGCGCAATCACCCATCGCAAAGATATTGGGATCACGTGTAGTTTGTAGTGTTGGCAACACCACTAATTGATTTGCTCGGTTACTTTCTAGGCCGCCAATTTCATGTAAAAAATCAGGTGCTTTAACGCCCGCAGCCCAAACAATTAATTCGGCAGGAATCTCTACTCCGTCTGAGAGGCGCAGCTTATCTACAAAAACTTCTTCTACTTTTGCATTAGTAATCACTTCAACACCGAGATCTACTAGGAGTGTTTGCGCTGCTGCAGATACTCTTTCAGGAAGTGCCGGCAATATCCTAGGCGCAGCCTCAATCAAGATGACTTTCATATCTTTATCTGGATTAACGCGATCCATGCCATAAGAGATCACCTGACGAGTTGTCCGATGTAGCTCTGCAGCCAGCTCGACACCCGTTGCGCCAGCACCAATAATAGCCACCTTCAGTTGATTTAAGGATAATGGAGCGTTCTGTGACTGTGCTCTAAGACATGCATTAATCATGCGCAAATGAAAGCGCTTGGCATCAGCTAGAGATTCTAAGCGCTGTGCATACTTAGCTACTCCTGGTGTCCCAAAATCATTCGTTAAGCTACCAATGGCAATGATCAAGGTATCGTAAGGAATTAATCGCTCAGGCGTTACCATTTCACCTGAGTCATCTAAAAATGGACCAATCCGAATTTCTTGTTTCTCGCGATTGATATCGATGAGCTCACCAATCCGAAATGCAAAATGGTGCCAATGGGCTTGGGCGATGTAATCTAACTCTTGATCGGCAAGATCCATAATGCCTGCAGCAACCTCATGGAGTTTTGGCTTCCAAATATGCGTGCGATTTTTATCTACCAAGGTAACGCTGATTTTTTGAGAGCCAGGCTTTGCTGAGCCGTAGCGATTACCTAGCTTTGTAGCCAGCTCTAAGCCTCCAGCACCACCCCCCACTATTACTACTTTTTGAACTTTACTCATACATATACCTTAACACTAGACTATTTCTTTCGGTCAAATTTCTGAACACGCTTAGCGTTATCAACCTCTGAGGTATATAAATTTCCTTGGCTATCAATCGCAATATTGTGCAGCACATGAAAGTCACCGGCATTACGGCCAGATCGTCCGATTGTTCCTAGCGTCTGCCCCGTTTTCTGATCTACGATCTTAATTTCATTATTACTGCCATCAGCGATATAAAAGTACTGACTACGAGAATCTTCTACAACATCGTAAACCGAACCCCAGCCCGTTTTATTATCTCTAGTCTCAGTATCAATCTCGAGCTGCCTGACAAACTTGCCATCTTTAGTGAAGATCTGTAAACGATTCTGCGCGCGATCGCACACTGCCAATTGACCGTTCTTGAGCAAGCGAGCGCAGTGCACTGGATTACCAAATTGATCAAGTTTTGTATTAAAGCGCTCAAAGATACCATCCGCTGGCTTGCCACCATAGGCACCCCAGTGTCTTTTATATGCGCCAGTATTAGAATCAAACACAACTACTCTACGATTTTGATAACCATCTGCAACAAATATTTCATTTGCTGCAACATCTAAATCTAGATGCGCAGGACGCCCTAAATTTTTCGTATCATTCGAGTTTTGTTCAAGACCAGGGCTGCCAATTTGTAATAAGAACTTACCCTCTTTTGAAAATTTCAATAATTGACGGTCTGATTTTCCATTACCAGCAAGCCAGACATCACCGTTAGGAGCAATATAGATACCATGCTCATTTTCAAACCAGTCATAACCTTGGCCTGGTCCACCCCATGCTTGCAGAACCTTGCCATTTTTATCAAACTCAATTACTGGTGGGGCTGCAATACAGCATTTGGCATTTTTATTAGCCAGCCCAAGCTCATCAGGCGCTAGTGAAGTCGGTCGTTGAACAATCCAAAGATGGTCATTTTTATCAATTGCAATACCTGCTACTTGCCCAATAATCCATTGGTTTGGTAAAGGCTTTAACCAGAAGGGATTGGCCTCAAATTTTTGTCCGCCAGGAATTCCCTCAATCCGGGTGTCAGCCGCATAGCTTTGTGAAATAGATACCAATAAAGAACATACGAATATTAATAACTTCACTTTGAAACTCCCTTTATGGAATGCATTAACTTGCATTACTTAACCCTACTGTCATGCCACCGCAAACAAAGAGTGTTTGGCCAGTAGTAAAACTAGAGCGATCATCTATTAAATAGGCTGCGGCATGTGCAATATCCTCTGGCTGCCCCATTCTCTTAACTGGAATACTTTCAATAATTTTGATGGTCTTTGGGGCATTTGGTGGATTACCTGAAGTAAACAATTCTGTTGCAATCGGTCCAGGCCCAATAGCATTAACAGTAATTCCAAATTGGGCGAGCTCCAAAGCCCAGGTTCTGGTCATGCCCTGCAGACCTGCTTTCATAGCGGAATAGGCAGTACGCTCTTCTTTTCCTAGTGCTGCCCGGCTTGCGATATTAACTATCCGTCCGAAGTTTGCTGCTCGCATCTGAGGTAGCAATTGTTGGGCTAGAACCATAGGTGCCTTTAAATTTAAGGCATAGACAGCATCAAAATCCTCCGCACTCACATCCTCAAGAGCGCCTGGCTTAATAATGCCGGCATTGTTTACTAGCCTCAGTACTTTGGTGCTAATGGTGATTTCCTGAAGAAGAGTTTTAATAGCCTTGCTGTCAGTGATATCAATTTGATGAAATTCTTCGTCTTTTAGCAAGCTCGGTGGGGTTAACTTATCCAAATTAATTACTCGATAACCATCGTGGGTTAATCGTGTAGCGATAGCCCTACCTATTCCGCGACTAGCACCAGTAATCAATACATTCTTTTGCTTATTCATTTGCTAGCCTTCTATCAATCCGTTTAATCTACTGTAGCGCCAGAAGCCTTAACCACTTTTTCCCATTTCTGAGTTTCATTGGCTATCGTTCTTCCAAAATCTTCTGGCGCTCCCGGAATGGGTACGCCACCTAAATCAGCTAAACGCTTTAACATTTTTGGATCTGCTAGTAATTGATTCATCGCAGCATTGACCTTATCGATTGCCTCGCGTGGTGTTCCTTTGGGCATCGCAAGACCAAACCAAGCAGTCGCCTCGTATCCAGGCACCGTCTCTGCAATCGTTGGTACATTAGGCAATGAAGGCTCAATCGCAACTGATGTTACGCCGAGTGCCCGAATTCTTCCATCTTTAATAAATCCGGCTGAGGAAGGTAAATTATCAAAAATAACCTGCACCTGCCCACCAATCAAATCATTTAAGGCGGGGCCCGCTCCCTTATAAGGGATATGAGTCATCTTGCAGCCCGTCATCGATTTAAAGAGCTCACCGGATAAATGAACTGAGGTTCCGCTACCCGAAGATGCCATATTTACTTTGGAGGGATTAGTCTTGCAATACTCAATAAACTCTGCAACGGTTTTGACTGGCATTCCATTAGTAATCACCATCACATTAGGTGTGCGCACAATACCCGCTACCGGAGCCGTATCATTGATAAAGTTAAATGGTAAGTTTTTATACAGAGTGGCGTTAATGCCATTGGCTGGGTTGGTTAGCAGCATGGTGTAGCCGTCGGGCGGTGATTTAATGACAGACTCAGTGCCGATATTATTTCCCCCGCCCGGCTTATTTTCAACGATCACAGTAACGCCTAATTTTTCGGTTAAACCTTGAGAAACAATTCTGGCTAATACATCAGTAGTCCCACCTGGAGGGTAAGGCACCACTAAACGAATAGGCTTCTCTGGGTAAGGTGCCGCAATTATCAGGCTAGAAAAAAAGCTTAGGCAGCCAAACAATAATGCAGCGTACGGTGAAATATTGCGCATGTTTACTCTCCTATATTAAATAGCAAACCAACGTATTTAGAACCTATTGTGAATGGATATATTAAGGATTGCATATAGGGGGTTTCCTTTGTGCAAACAGCGTTTTTTGCTCAAAGGCATACGCGAGTTGCAAAATACCAAAATCATCGCGATGGCGACCCACAATCTGTATGCCTACAGGTAGACCACCCTCTGTAAATCCTGCTGGTACTGAAATTGCTGGGTTTCCTAGCGCACTTATGAGGTAGCAGGTTTTTTGCCAATCGATATAGGTATTCATTTTGATGCCGTTAATTTGTGCTGGACACTCATCTTCGATAGAAAAAGGGGCCACTTGAGATACCGGCAAGACTAAAAAGTCATACTTCTTAAAAAACTCTCGCATGCGGTGGTAGAGCTCAGTGCGTTTCGCTTCGGCTCGCGCTAATTGAGGGCCAGTAATCGGCAAACCTTGCTCAGCATTCCAGATCACAGTGTCTTTCATCTGATCACGATGCTCTTTTAATAAGGGAGTAATCCGAAGTTCTGTTCTCCAGGCGCGCCAGAGCATGAAGATTTCATCTGCCTCACTAATATCAGGCTCATCATTAACCACCTCACAACCCAACTCCTCAAATACTGAGCGCGATGACTCTACTACTCTAGCCACTTCTGGCTCAACTGGTAAGCCGCCTAAGTTGGCACTAAACGCGATCTTGCACTCTTTAAAAGATCTTGCCAAAGGATTTAGAAAGATTTCCCCAGGGGCCTCTAAAGAAATGGGTGAACGATCATCAGGACCCGACATTGCGGCCATAGCTAAAGCTAAATCTTGCACCGAGCGCGCCATCGGGCCTGATACGCTGATGGTTTGCCAACCTAAAGAATCTGGCCATGAAGGCACCCTGCCAACCGAAGGTCTGATACCTACAATATTACAAAAGCTTGCTGGATTACGTAATGAACCAGCTAAATCTGTGCCATCAGCTAGAGCAATCATGCCGCTCGCTAAAGCAACTGCGCCGCCACCTGAAGATCCGCCACAGGTTTTAGTCAAGTCGTATGGATTTGGCGTAGAACCGAAAACAGCATTAAATGTTTGACTACCAGCGCCAAACTCTGGTGTATTGGTTTTTCCAAGACTAATAGCGCCTGCAGTCTTTAAGCGTTCAACTGGTAAAGAATCTACATCAGGTACAAAATCTTTATACGCAAGAGATCCGAAGGTAGTTCTCACGCCGCGTGTTAAAAATAAATCCTTATGGGCTACTGGCAAACCATGCAAGATGCCAACGGTATCATTTTCCCCAATTTTTTGATCTGCAATAACAGCCTGCGCCATTGCAGACTCAGCTGTTAAAGTAACAATCGCATTTAAGGTCGGGTTCAGGCGCTCAATCTGGTCTAAATGGGCGCGAATAATCTGCTGAACAGAGATCTTCTTTAATCGAATGAGTTTTGATAACTCAGTAGCGGATACAAAACATAAGTCATCATTCAGCATTTGAAAAGAGCCTCTAGTTCTTATTCTGATTGACGTAGTATATGCGACTAGATTTTGCAGCTTTTAGGGCAAATTGATGCATCACAACATATTACATAGCCACTATCCACTGCGCATAGCTATAGGACTTCGCACTGAGAATGCAATATCACAAGCCCCATAGATAAGGCGATTACTTATTTGTGATGTGAGAAAAGCCACTCCAATGTTTAGCAGAGGTAGGTACAAAATCAATATATTTGGTCTTTATTTCTCCACCAGGTGGAACAAAGGCCGGTGCCTGAACGCCAGCAGGGCCTAATAACTTCACAAATTGATAGGTAGCACGCAAATCTGAATCAGAAACCATATGCAAGGTAAACCAAGGCATAGGAGGTCTAGCCTGTAAATTTTTTGAAAAATTAACCCATTGGTCTTCAGTTAAGCTCTGCATTAATAAACGCAAGTTTGCAGGATAAGAAACTCCCCAGGGACCTTTGTAACCAATTGAATTTCCAGTTAGCCATTGAGCAGTTGGAATATTGCCGCCTTTTTCAGCATAGCCAGGTGTATGACAATCATTGCAGCCTGTAATCCTAACAATATATTCTCCGCGGGCTACTACCGCTGGGGGTGCACTTTGTGCAAATGCTGAGAGAAAAAAACCAAACCCTAGTAATGCAAAAATCAATCTTTTATTCATGTCTCACCTGCCCTTATATAATTGAGTCGTCTGCAAGGCTAAACATATTTTTGTATACCTATACCCTGAAGTTGCTTTGATCAAATTCTCACTCGAGGTACTTAATCACAATTAAGCCGGAGGAGGGATTTTATTGCTCATAGAATGCCAATAAATTTGAAGTAGGTCAAATATTTTATAAAAAGAGCTAAATCATACAAAAACCATCACACACGAATTGAAGCTGTCTTAATAGTTATGGGCTATATTTTCAAAATTGCGCCGCTCGGCAATATAAGCTTCTACAACGATGGGATCAAATGCAGAGCCACTCTTCGAAAAAATTTCCTGATAGGAAGGTCTGTTAGATAAACTCTAACTACCTTTTGATCTAAATCGGACTATTTAATTACTTATATTTACTATCTCTACGAATAGAATGCTTAGAACTGTGGTGACGAGGGTATGTCACTAGTGGAATTCTGGTGGATTTCAGAATTCAAATAATCTATTTGACGTAATCTCATCGGCCAGTCGGGTGTTTGGCATGCCCAGCACGATTCGAACATGCGACCTACGCCTTAGAAGCTTTAAAAATCAGCCGAAACAACAGAAGAAACAATAGTTTTAAGGTGCTTAGATAGGGCCTGGCATAGGCACCGAGAACCTTGCGCTTACGCAGTTTGTAGTGTGTTGCATCGACGGGTTGCAATCAAGACACTAAGTAGGCCCTCAAGGTAATGGTACATAGATTTCAAGAATGGACTTAAAAGGCTCGGCGCTAACGGCCACAGGCCCTAAAAATGGATAGTTATATAAGATCAGCAGCGAAAAAATGCCGCTGATACCTAATGAACATAGGGCAAGTTGCATAGAGTGAACTGGATAGCTCTCAACTTCTACAAAACACAAAGCTATCGCAAATACCAGTAAGTTAGATATTAAAACTAACCATAGGATATCCCCGATCAATGGCTCAGTGGTCATTACTCGATTACGACGCAATTCCCTATATTCAGACATCAGACGAAGTACTTCTTGATAAGCACTTAATTCAGTATTATTTTTTGGCTCAATATGGATAACTAAATCATGGAATGACTTTAACTTTTGAAGCGCCTTTTTATCAGGAATTCCTTTTTCCATAAAAGACCATTCCGTCTCTACTACCTCTTGTAGGTATTCTGTTAATCTTTCTTGTGCTTCCCTGCGATCGACCGGTGAAAAGGCGTCAACTGTTCTATATATATTGTAAATAGCATTAGCCTCCTTACCCACCAGATCATTTACTGCAGTATGACTTTGCCAGACGCTGATAGTAACGAAGGCTAAAATAATTGAAAATATTGCGCCTACAGTTGATGCAAATCTTTCGTAATTCCCCCAGCCAACTAAGTACTTTTTCTTAATATTTTTTTGAATAATAAAAAGTAGCAATTGACCTATCAAAATAAAAGTTATAGCTAGAAAAAGCACTAACTGTCGCGAGGATAGAGAGAGAAGAAAAGTGTTCATATTGTAATGTTATTGTCAACTGTCGCCGCTTTGTTTAATGTGCGGCATCTCTAAAATTGAGTATAAAAATCTATATGCTCAGCCTCTTTAGCGGTGGTTAGAACTAGATGCCCTTTCCACTATTACTGAAAACGGAAAAATAAGCCCTACTGTACTAATAGTATAAGGACTATTTATTAATATGAACTCAGTCTTTAGGGACTTTTAATATACTACAGCGTAGGAAAGATCAGTCAAAATGTGAGGCAGGTCTGGGATTGTTAGGCGCTCTACCTACTATATTAAATCTTTCTTTCAAATCACTTATCGACTCATTTGCGTGTTCAAAAGGATCAAAGCCAATCCAAAGATCTCGGTTACAAGCCTTGCCGCGACGAATAGCATCTGCCACTCTCTTAGGCCCCTCAGGGATCTCTAAATCATGGCCAATATACTGCTGACCTTTAATGACATGAATCAAGACTCCAGCTTGAAAAATACTAAGATGCCCAAGAAATGCCATGGTGGCAGCTGGCGATGGGCTGGTTGCAGCTGCAAAGGCGAATACCTCAATCTCGCCCAAGCCATTGGTATCAAAATCCGTTAGTAAATGGAGCCAGTCATGATGAGCCAATGCATGATTAACCCCACCAATTGCACCAGGGAATATAAAACCGCGTTTCTTATAAAAATCCCAAACACCTCGTCCCAAACTACCGCTTGGGCAATTTTGTAAGGCTTCCCATCGATCAAGCTCGGCTTGATCTAACTCAACCGTCATCCCATAGGCCCTGGTCCCATAGCGGCTTAGTAACTCAGGTAATTGCTCTGTATTTAATGCATCACTGCCACTCATCACGTTTCGCCAAAATTCATGATGCGCTCGTTGAATTGAGTTCCTTGCCATATCTCGCCCAACCACTAAACGCTGATTGTGAATACCAAGGCGATCTGCCCACACGTCGATAGACTTTACAAGTTCCGCAGGAACGGGATTACAAAGCATTTCAACAGTAATTAATAAATCAATTAATTCTTCACGTTTTTTAAAATTATGGACCGGACATATTGGAGGAAAAGACAGCATCTCCCCCGAAGGAAAAGCATCAATAACTTCAAGAATGGTAGCTGGCGGTAATGTTAAAAAATCACAGTCGTAATTTAATAACTCTTTAAAAATAACGGCTAGAAACTTAGGAGGAAAATCATTAGCCCAGCCATTTACCCGACAAGCTCCAACAATGGCGCCTGCGACGATGGGGGCGTCTTGGGGCTCAAGATATTTACAAAACATGCTCTTCCTAAATTAATTTATACCAACTGATAAGTTTCAATGTTTAAGTACTCATCAGCACTGGCCTATCTCTGCCGCAAAGACAATCTCTCTAGATAAATAACCGCCTAGATGGTAGTAAATGTCCCTTAAATGATATTCATGACAAAAAAGATGCTAAGAATAGGTGTTATCGCTAAACAAAATGAGTCGCATGAGCTTCACTGATTTGAGCTATAAGCTCAGGCGTCGCTTGTCCACTAGCCTGAAGCTTACTGATTGCAGTGAACCAATCCCCATTTATGCCAGGTATGCTCCATTCCAATAGCTGCCCAACTGATTGGCTTGAATTCTTGAAGGTATGAACAAAACCTCTAGGGACAAAAGCCAATTCACCTGGGTGAAGTTCACATTCTTCACCGCCAAGTACAAGGCTATAAGTACCACTTAAGACATAAAAATACTCATCCTGCATTGCATGCCAGTGTGGCCTTGGTCCTTCTCCCGGTTTAAGAGACCAAACAAATGCCGCAAATGTACCTCCCGTTTCCTGAGATTTCGCCATCATTTTTACATCCCAACCGAAGGCCTTTGTAGATTCAGCTTCACTAGGTTTTATTACTTGAGGTTTAATACCAGCACTGTTTACTTTTCCTGTTACTGGTTTTGTTTCTATTAGCATATACAGCCTTATAATTTAATAACTAAAAGATGGGTGAAAGTCGATTTATCTCTTAACTTAGCAACTATTTTTAAATCGAAATCTCATATAAGGCTTTGAATGATAAGTAAGCCAAAAAGAGGGAGAGTAAGTTGCCTTATTATAATCTCAATATAGCTATCAGTAAATTGATTTATTGGGTATTTAATTAAAACTAGGGTTAACCACGTAATTGAACTGCTGTCAATTTAGGTCCACTATCAAAGAGAGTTTCTATATTGCAAATCATTGCAGCAAGATGGGTTGATTCTGCAATAGTTGGGGCACTTGGGTTTGATGTGCTGGTGGTTTATAACCTAATGCGCTATAAGTTTTACTTTCAATATGACCGCGTTTATATTGATCACATAAAAATTTTGAGTAAGCAAAGACATTCAGTGGGCGCTCATTGATACGTTTTTCTTCAAACGCCTTAGAGCGTCCATAAACCGCAGCTGATGAGGCATAAATAAAAGGTACTTTTTGAGCATCAGCAATGGTGCATAGATCATTAGAGAACTGATAATTCGCCTGCATCATATAAGCACCATCATTTTCCATAGTGTTGGTGCAGGCGCCCTCATGAAATACGGCGCGAATATTACCCCACCAACCGTCTGCTACATGCCGCATATTCTACTTCCGCTCTGAAATCTCTTTAGTTTTATTGGCAATTTGATCCGGGGTCAAAATACGCTTTTCAAGCATGATGTTGACACTTGAAATCATTAAACGCTCGTAAAATGTTAACTTGCCGATAATTTCAGTTCCCAGATTCTCAACACCTCGACGCCTTTCTTCAAAATTCACAATTTGATGGGTGGCAAGTAGATCTAAAAGTGCATGACAGCGTTTTTCCCAAGGAAGCATCGGATGCTCTTCCATATTAATAGCATCGGCATCTTTTCCGCCGATATCATTTGGTAAGTGAGAAATCAAACCTTCTGTTGAATTCATGCTTGACCCCTATTCGTCTGTACTAATGATGATTTGACAACAGTAACTCCAATCATCGCATCACGCGTTACTAGATCTGCCAATTCTGCTTCAGTCAAATGCTCAGTTCCAGCTGGACGTAAAGGCAGAATTAAGTAACGCATGTTTGCGTTTGAATCGTGTACATGGATACTCACTTGATCTGGGATGGTAGTGCCAAATTCTTTTAAAACCGCACGAGGCTCTTTGACTGCTCGAGCGCGATACTGTTTGTTCTTATACCAATCTGGTGGCAAGCCCAGCACAGGACGTGGATAGCATGAACAGAGCGTACAAACCACCATGTTATGAACTTGATCAGTATTTTCATGAACAATGAGATGAGTACCGTCATACATGGTGATCCCCAGCTCTTCACATGCGGCAGAACCATCCGCTAATAAGCGTTTTTTAAACTCGGGGTCTGTCCATGCTCGAGCGACCACTTTGGCCCCAAGTACAGGAGAGCGTGAATCTAAGATTTCAATCTGACGACGATGCTCATCAGCAGTAATCAAACCTGCTTCAATTAATAGTTCGCGTACTGCAAGCTCAAGAGTCGCATAGTAGCCATAGGGCTCTTCGTCTTTTGTGACACCTGGATGGGTGTGATCATGGTCGTGATCGTGGTCATGGTCATGGTCGTGATGATCTGGAACTGTCATATTTTCTCCGCTTAAGCAGGCTCAAGCCAATGTTCAGAAATCTCAATCTGAAGTTCATCTATGGAAGCTCCTTGATATTCTGGCCATAGTTCTTGTTGAGCAAAAGTAACTCGATAAAGTCGAACTTTGCTACCTGCATTTTTGCCGTAAGCTTCTTCTTCTGGATTGATAAACTCATCTAAAACACGCTCAATACGACCCGTTTTTCCACGCACATAAAATGGCGTTCGATAATGTCCAACAGGAGTTTTGTTTTTGATTTTGACTAAATCATTGACTAAAAAGACTGGGCTAGAAGCTTTGGCCAGATCTACGCATAGTCCTTCAATATTCATGTGGAGCCTCCAAAGTTTTACTATATCCGAAATCTAAGGCAGCCCGAAGAAATATTGGGCTTATTCTACATAGTGGTTGGTATAAAACAAGGCTTACATCTACCGATAGCTAAGTTTAGTCAATTAGCTCTAATAAACCATTTTTTAGAGCTATCTCATCAGACTGAGAGACCCATGGCCCCTAGATAACTTCCAATACTTGGCTCAGTGTATTGCCTTCATAATTAGGCTTTTCACCAATCTCTTCAAAAGGATGACCAAGACGATTAACCCAAAAGACATCAAAGCCATACCACTTCGCTGCTAGGGCATCCCAAGCATTGCTGGATACAAACAATATTTCTTCTTTTTTAACGGGAAATGCTTTTGATAAAAGTTCATAAGCTTGAGGGGCAGTCTTAAATAAACGGATGTCCTCAACCGTCACAACTTTATCGAGATAAGGCTTTAAGCCATTGCTCTCCACTACGGTAGTCAGCATCTCTCTACTGCCGTTAGACAAGATCGCAGTGGCTAAACTCTTTTCTTTTATTGTCTTAAGTACTATTAAGCTATCTTCAAAGCTGGTGAGCTTGGCATACTGATCCATCAGTCGTTTTTCGTACTCTGGTGTGAGATTCAAACTCAACCGCTTGCAAACGTAACGTAAGGAGCGAATTGTTAATTCCCAAAATGAAAGGTAGTGCTTGCTACCGGCTGGATTGGGATCGCTCATGGTAACAAGGCGCGTATATTCAATTTGGCGATCACGCCACATTAAGGTCATTACTTGACCATGGCCTGGAAATAACACTTCTGCCAACTGGCCCATGGAATAAACATCAAATAGTGTTCCATAGGCATCAAAAGCAATCAGCTTATACATGGCATCCCTTACCTTAATGATGAATCAACAAAAAAACCACCCGCAGGTGGTTTAAGTATGCCTTAGTAAAAAAATTTATTGAATTTTTGAGAGAAGCTCAGGATCCTTAACAAGATTTCTTACCCCATGAGCGTGATCTTCTTTGAAAATATTTTCAGCACACCATTTGCCAACAGTGTCTGTATTCACCTTCAAAACCTTGGGATAAACGTTCCATGAAACCTGCAATGGAGATCCCTTTTCATTATAAGAAGGGCCTGTGGTTGAACCTGCATATCCAACAGGTACGCCAGCATTTTTAGGCATATTTAGTGCTTGTTGATATCCATTAAGTTCACCTGATTTTGCAAGCGACTCAAAGTCTAGTGCTGCAGGATCATTTACTAATACATAAACCTGCGCCTCAACTCGCAACTGGGGATTACTAAGCGACTCGCTCAAGCAAGAACCCAAAGTCGGTCCGGGCTTAACTTGCGCAGAACTATGCACATAGTGAACCTCAATTGTGTCGCCAACCGAAAGGCCGCCATGTTCATTTTTGCAGACTTGCTGAGCTAAAGGCTGAGACTCAGAAGCAGAAAGCTTACCTGCGTATTTGTACCCACTTCCATACCCAGCAAATTGTGTAAACTCCCCGCCGCTATGCTCGGCATTTTTATGCATGTGAATATTACAGAGATTCAAATTCTGATAGGCAGGGGCGGAATTAAAAATCCGTTTATTTGAACCGCTCTTAGAGTTCAAGTCTCGCGGCGATTGTGGGCCATAGCCCTTACCATTTGTATTATTGCTTAAGGTTGCATTTTGAGCTGCAAGAGCAGCCTCGCTGGCTGCCCCACTAATTTCCTCCGCTAGTACTGGAGAGCTAAAAGCTGACAATACGATGATCGTCGCCATGAATTTTGTACTCATTTTTAAGTTTCCGTATAAGTTATAAAAATACTAAATATAGAATAATCGACAACATTACCCACGGAATTAGAATAAACACTTTGATATTGAGTTTGCATCAGGAAAACCACTAGAAATGATAAAAATAGCCCAATAAAAGGGCTATTTAGATTCTTGCTATACCGGGGTGAAATGGACATACCGATGCAGGGATTTATGACCCCCCCTACTCTCATGCCGGTATTAGCTTAGAAAAAAACCTGCAGAAGCAGGTCAAGTTTTACTTATTTACTGTCCACAATATCGGATGGATTTTTTTTGCCGAATTTTGGCAACCCTACCCGACTGAAAATTCCAAAGCCTAATGTGCTCGTAAAATATCCGCCGGCAATCGCCCCTATGCCAGCCACTGTTCCAAAAGATATGGCAAGTCCAAAAGCTGCCGGTCCCGCAAGTTGACCGATTTTTTTCATTGCGCTATAGAAACTGAGTGATTTTCCATGACCAAGCTTCTCCGAACTTGGCAAAGATAAGAAATAATTATTTTGGGCAACTAACCCTACTGCATCAGAAAGTCCTAGCACTAAAATTGCCAGTAATGCTCCTGTAAAGGTAGGTATTACACAAAATATTGATAGCGCTAAAACACCAAATAGACAAGAAGCTACGATAAGAGTTTTCTCCTGAACCACGCCACGCAATCTTCTCGCAATGAATGGCCCAGCAAATACGATACAGATACCATAAAGTAAGAATCCTCTACCAATATCACCTTGTGTGACGCCAGCTGAATTTGCAAATATAGGGAAAAAATAATTTAAAAATGCTGAAGTGATCGCAGCTGGAATTGTGATCATTAAAAAGAAAATAAAAGTATCTTTATCAAGCAAGAATCGTCGCACCGCTCCTTTTCGCTCGTGCTGATATCCAGTTAGAGCTGGTTTTGAATTCAGGGTATGGATAAAAGTAAACGGCAAGGCAATCAAGATTAAAGTCGACGCTAAAATTAATACCGACGAAAACCCAATGCGTTGCGCAATCAAGGCACCTAAAACAGCTCCGCAGTTTTGTCCCGCATAAATTCCAGCATTAAGAATAGAAAAGCCCTTTGAGCGCTCGTGAGGACTATGTCCAGCAGCCACTAAGCCACGCAAGCCCATCCATGCAGCTCCATAACCTATGCCAACAAGGAATCGTATAAAAATAAAGCTAACGGGCTCTGTTGCATAGGCTGAAGCCAGCGTGCTTAAACCAAGCACAATCGCACCAGCAACAAAAACAGGATGCCAACCACGCTTATCAATGGTGTGACCAACAAGCAAAGATGACAGGAAGGCGCCAAACATTTCTGAGGCAATTGGCAGTGCAATGATAAAGGTGGGTGACAGCCCCCATAGTGGCTGATAAATCTCTTTCATTAGTAGCGGAATAAAAGAAATGGACATATAACTACACAACAACAATAAGAATCCCAATACCCTCACAGAATTTTCATTTTGAGTTTTAGCAAACTTACGTTGTTTTACTTCCCCTTCTTGTGAAGCAGATAAAACGGACTTATTGGTGTAATTTGTCAATAAAATAATAACTAAAACTAAAGTCTCAACTAAGAAAAAGATTGAGGTAGCAAACATGGTGAAGGCATCTATACCTAAATCAAATAATTTCTGGCGCACATAGGACTCAGAAACCTTAATAATCAAGTTTGCAGTTTCGCCTACCTCGTCTGGGGTAAGAGTCCTTGAAATCTGAAGCTCTTTATCAGCCGATGAGTCTGAATTTTTGTTAGAAGACGCTTGATTATTTTCAAGCAAAGGCACAGTTGACGCAGTATTGGGCGCTTCAACTACAGATGAATATAAAAGTTTTCCGGAATTCTCTCTTATCTCAACTCTGTCAATTTCTTTTACGGGGCCAACTAAATTTCTTAACCAAATATCGACACCATCAAGATCTTTATAACTAAAACCTAACTGGACAACACGATCAATACGCTTACTAATAATATCTTGGGTAATTTTAAGATTCTGGCTAACAATCTGAAGGTATTCCGTGCGAAATGTAAGTACGTTAATTACACCAAAAGAAGCTTGTGCCGCCCCCAAAATTACAATCATCGAAATCATCAGACCACGTTTTCTTAATTGATAGTCTGAATCAAAAAGCTTAATTTTATAAACAATCGAAACAATTGCCAAAATAGCAATAAATGCAATGGCTAACATTAGCTTAATGGTGTCATAGAGATAGGCATTCACTTTCTCAGCAATAACATTTCCACTAAATACAATATCAACTGTTCCAGTCCAGTTACCATCAGCCGATCTCAATGGAACAAACGCATGGTATTGATCACCAATTAAAAGCCAGGTTTTTGTTGGCTCTGTTCTTTTTAGACTAAAGTCAATTTTCGAAGCTAACTTTTCAGTAAGCACCTCCGTGTCAATAGGCCCTGAAATATCGTAGATTGCGCGACCATTTGGAAGCAGCACATAAACATTAATAACAGTGGGTAAAACATCCTTAATCTCGGCAAGAATTTCAGCCATGCCAGCAAAATTATCCAGTGGCTTATGGTACTTAACAGAATATTCAATCGAACGACGGGTCTCCCCTCCAGCAACGCTATAGGAGGAGACCAGTGAATCAACATAACTCTTTTCAAATGAAGTAATGTTCAAGAAACCAGTTATACCGAGCACAATCAATACAAGAAACGAGCTCAAGGCAGCAACATAACGTCGCCCCCCACGTAAATGTATATTGGCTTGGTTTGTGGTTGAGTTCACTTCTTCTCTTTAATAATTTTATCTGCGGCTAGCAGTAGCTCAAAACGAGGGCGAAATCCAATTGCCTTTGCAACATCCAGATTGATCATGATATTTGGACTATCTTCATAAATCTGCGAAATCTTATTAGCTTGCTCACCTTTTAATATTCTCACCATAGCGCGAGAATTAAACCCCCCTAGCGCAGCAAAACTTTGGCGTGTTAGCGCCATCAATGCACCAGAAGAAACGTCAGTTGACTGCTGTGCAAATACAGGTATTTTCTTTTTAGTCAAAGGAGAGAATATCTGAGACATTAGGTTGGGATCCCTGCCAGCAAATAAACCAACATAAACAGCGTCAACCTTGGTTGAAAGGCGCGCATATGCATCCTCGAGGTCAACTGAAAATTGCGCTTTATTAGCGCCATATTTTGGCACCTGTGGAACATTTTCAGTAACCACCTTAAAGTTATATTGTTTTGAAACTTCTATAACGTCATCAATTGCTGCAAAGTTCCTGCCAGCTACATCATCATCAAATACGACACCCAAAGATTTGAATTTAAAAACATCATAAAAAATTTCAATTTGGCGCTTAAAGCGATAGGGATCCATATGTGCCCAAACACGGGGTTTTCCCGAGTATTCAGGCCCATTTACAATTCCGGCACGAAATGCATTGCTGGTCGACATTACCATCATATTTACCGATAAATCATATGGAGCAAGTCTTTCGCCAGCCTCAGTGCCCATCACTAAAATTAAATCAATCTCTTTAGTTTTACTAAGTCTTTCTACAATTTCATCCGTTCTTTCATCGGCTTTTTCGCCCTTCAACTTATCGTAGGTGTAAAAACCATTTTCAAGAAATTGCAAATATGGCTCATTCTTTTTAAGAGCCAACCACTCCCAAATCACTTGAGCATCAATTTGACCGTCTACATAAGGCATCCCATCAACTGACTTAATCCAATCCATTTTATGAAGTTGAGTAATCATGCTGCTCAATGTAGCTGCATAGTTGCCAAATGGGCGAGCTTCAACATAAGCAATTCGCCAAGGTACGCCAGCGTGATTTACCGGCGCTAAATTTAAACTAGGCGATGATTGTGCAAATGAAGGCGCTAAACAAAAGCCTTGCAAAACACCAAACACCAACAGAGTTAGCGCTAGAAATTTCCGCCTTAGGAAAGCTTTAAAAAAGTGGTCTATTAACTTGTACATAGCCAACCTGCATTATGTTTTCTTCATTTTTCTTTTGCATATAACCCACGTACGCACCATCATTGTGCAAGATATTACACTGGGCCTCAATATCCTCAGCATCCACAAAAATTATAGGCGAAACTGATTCTGTAGCCACATCAATTGGTTTAAATAAATCTTGAAAAAAGATATAGCGATAATGATCAGCATATTTCTTTTTAAGATCAAATATAAGCATATTATGAACAAATTTATCTTGCATACTGGCATAGTTTGTTGGCGCAACAGTTGCCAAAAGATAACGAAAACTATTATTCCGCTTAGCGTGATCAATCATGTATTGCATCATGGTGATTTGTAGGCGATTTCCCCTAAATTCAGGCAATACGCAAGTACGCTCAAGTTGAGCCACTTCTTCTAGGCTTTTTGCGCTATTCAAGCCAAGATCTATCCCTAAATTAGAGGAGTGATTTTGTGGGTACCAAATTGATCTAAATCCAATGAGGCTATCCTCAACATAACATCCCACTATCAAGCCACGACCCGATAGAGATTCCTCAAAGATCTGATGGGCGCCAGGGTAATAACTTGAGGGTTTTTCCAGAGTTCCAAGCACCTGTTGCTGAACCCTGATGACATCGTCAAGGTGCTCAGGACTTAAAATATTGATTCTGTAGGGCTTTGTTAAGCCACTAGTCTGGCAAATTAATTTGCCAGACTCGAGTGCAAAATTTGTACTAGGGTTTACACTCATCAGTTGTATAAAAAAGCTTTATAAATCACTATAGTAAGGGAAAAATTTATCATATCCTAAATTAGTGAAATTTTTGTGAAATTATCTTATTGGAAGCTATATGGCAAAGCGTCGGCCCGAACTAAAAGAAAATCCCTTTATTGAAGATAGCCAACTTTGGTTGACTATTAAACATGAGCTCTTGGCTGTATTAGTCCTAATTAGACATCAATGGTATTTATTCGTCTGCATTTTGATAGGCATTGGAGGCTTAATTTACATCCTTCAGCCCTTAGCAACTGACGTAGTAAGAATTTCAAGAGGCCAGCCAGGCAGCTCTCTTGAGGCGGCCGCCCTCCAATTTAAATTCGCATTAGAAGACAATGGTATCGAAGTAGAGCTAGTAAACACAAACGGCACAATTGAAGCCTTAAAGCAATTAGAGGAACAAAAGATTGATGTCGCGATTACCCAAACTGGAGTTGCTGTTGAGAAAGATAAAAATATTGTTTCTTTAGGTAGCCTCGGATACCAAGCTTTTTGGTATTTTTACAGTGGGCCGGAAGCGAAAGGTGACGATCTACTTAAGAATCTCTCAAACAAGAAAATATATGTTGGAAAGCCTGGAACAGGCACAAATTATTTAGTAGAAAAACTAAAAAAGGTGGCTGAAAATGCGAGCTCCACTCACAATGGCAATCGCATTTCGTTTACAAGCGTAGATAACCTAGGGTTCAAAGAAGCGATTGATGACTTAGAAAATGGCAAGCTTGATGGGATGTTTATCTTAGCCGGATTTGACTCAAAAAATATTCAAAGATTACTTACCAATCAGAAAATTCACCTTTTAAATTTTACAATTGCAGACGCATTATCATTAGCCATCAAAGGGGTTGATGTTGTTACTTTACCTAAGGCAAGTTTTACTATAAGCCCGCCTAACCCGCCGCAAGATATTAAAATGATCGCTGTAGGCACTGCAGTCTTAATCAACAAAGATGTACATCCAGAAGTTCAGTATTTAATCCTAGAAACAGCACGCCAAGATTATGATTTGACTGAGGTTGTTTTTGATCGCACCGGTGGTTTTCCAGCCTTTACCGACAAATCAGTAAAGCATAGCAAAATTGCAGACAAATACTATACAAACGGCCCCCCTTCTCTAGTTGGCGAGGTGCCTCACTGGATTGCGAGTTTTCTGGATAATGCTTGGTTTACCTTGCTCGCTGTAGGTGCAATCCTCTATCCGCTGATGCAATTTCGACCTAATTCTCGTATTCGCATCTATGAGTTATATGAAAACAGAATGTATACCGAGATATTTGATTTAAATACAGATGTTTCGGCTGCTGAAACGCTAGAAGAAATGGCGCTTATATCTGTCCGCTATAAGGCAATAGTGAAAAAAGTAGAAAATATCTGGGCTCCTATGGGGGCAAAATCTGATTTCGCCAACTTAATGAATATGACTGCAGTCTTGGGTAATCATATTAAAGAAAAAATAGAGACGCTCAAAAACGAGTCCAAACTAAGTTCTGCATGATCACCATAGAAATCATACGGAAAAAGTGAAGAGCCTTATATAAACAATGCTGAGTGTAGGTATGGAAACTAAATTTTAGTTAATACTGTATAAGCACTGAGCAAAACAAAGGTTGAAAATAAAGCCCCAAAAGAAACAAAGTCTAATCTTTGCGAGGTAATCATGGGGGCATCTTTTTCACTTAAAATTCTTGAAATTCCAGTGATGATCAAAAGTAACATAATGATTGTCATACCCAGCATATGCAATGTATCAATCATCGTGACAGTAGTTGTTTCTCCTAGCTTAGAGTCGACAAACTGCTGACTCACTACCACCGCCAATAGAGTCCCGCCCAGCAAGCCCATTCGACCGCTAAATATGTCCTCGCTATGCGTTGACATAAAGCACGAACATAGCGCCACAAAAACAGCTAAAAAAAGACCCGCAGTTAATTTAAAAAATATCATAGGAGCATCTCTTTCGAGGATGATATTTAGCACGGCCTGCGAATAAGATTCCTTATTTGGGGCATTAAAATTACCAAAGTTAGAATCGTAAGTTTTTAATTCCTCTTTGAGGGCAACAGACTGAATTTTCCAGCCATCTATTGAGATGGCACTATCGAATCCACTACTAGGATCTGGCTTGTATTGAAGATGAGAGGAGTTAGACGTACCATCCTCGAAATATATTCTTAGAGTTTGGGTATCAAAAGGATATTTTTCTAAATCAAAATCATGCAAAAAAACACCCTGCACCTTTCTTTGCTGTAGGCTAGTTTTTTGATTCAGTATTTCATTATTCTGATTTGAAAAAATCTTGGGAAACAAACTGCTTGAATAGTTTATTTCCAGAGAGTCTTCCATTTTATATTTTGAATTCTTGGGAGACAAAGTCCAAACCCAAAAATCAGCATTAAACACGCCACCGTTAGGATCAATGTTATAGAGGGCAGTGATAAATGCCCCTATTTTAATTTGTTCAGGGCCACCTTTTGGCTCAATCGATTGGGCTGGTGAATAAAACGCTACAAAAAAAATAGGCAGGAATTTAATTAAGAATTTAAAACTTAAAAAAGATTTTCTTTTTGTATCAATTTTTATTGAATCCACTTTCCTGTCCTTTTTTATGTATTGATTTATTGTCATTGTAGAGCAATCTTCTCACTTTATCGCTGCTAATTAATAAGCAGAAATAGCTCCTTTGAATAAGACAGCCCTTTAAAAAAATGATTTGAAGGTATTGATATTTAGTATGGCATGCGCGAGAAGAATTATAGCGTTGCTGAGATCATATATTCAGCGCGACTATTAGGGAGCAAATACCCCAAAATAATGGATACTCACACCCACCTTTAGTCCATAACCATGTCTTATAGACTTTGTAATCTACAGCAGCAGCGACAAACATGAAAGCGGCAGTAAGCCCTGCTGCGTAGGATGCAAAAATACCAAAGACTAATGCAATGCCAATAGTAATTTCAAAAGCAATCGTAAAGTAAACGAACATAAGAGGATATGGAAAACCAGCTGATTTGAAAAAACCCATTGAAGCATCAGGATTACGCAGCTTTGCAACTGCATTAGGTAACATAAATAAGCCACAAATAATTCTCAGTACTACAAAGCCATTACTCAGATCAAAGTTAAACATAAGAAGCCTTATCAAGCCTTAGTAATTGGTCGACATATACCAAATAAACCAATAATTTCACCATCTTTATTGCAGATGGGTGTTTTTTGAGTCTCTACAAGAACACGTCTGCCATCAGGATATTCAATCCATTCTTGATTCCGAGTTTCTTGTTTCATTGCCAACATTTTTAAATCATTATTATGATAAATCTCAGCGCTTTCTTTGGGGAAAATATCTAAATCTGATTTCCCAATCATTTGGCTAACAGGTTTACCTATTAACTCTGCCCATGCCAAATTGCCACCCTGATACAGCCCATTTAAATCTTTATAAAAAATAATTTCAGGCATTAAATTTATAACATCATTTAATTGAATATTCATCTTATCTCCATGATTTCGGAATCTATGTATGGGATCATCTCATCAGTCAGCGAGGCTCTTTGGCTTGCCCAGAGGATTAAAGCCCTAATGCCCCATGAGAAAGGTAATTTGCGCCCTCGTACCCCAACCCCGAGGCGTGCCAGGATACTGTAATGTTGCCGGATAACTACTGACGTTGTAACGCAGTCCAAGCGTAAAGTCCACTGGCGAACCTTCAATGAGGACTACTTTTCCAATAGTAGCATTCACTGGGTTAAAGGTTCTACGGGCATCGTAGTTATAAGTTGACTCGCTATCTAATGTGTAAATCCAAGCACCAGAAGTTGTGTAGGCAATAGTCGGCCAAATAGAAAAGGTATTCGTTGTTCCGGTACCTGGACTTCGCAGAGTCCCTGCCCCGGCAGGACCGCCTAAATTCCATGATTGGTGAATAAAGGCACCGATAGTCCACGGCTTTGGCATCGTTACAAATACCGCTCGTAATCCGCCACCCCATTGAGCGCTTCCAAATTCTCCACTTTGTCCACCGGGAATCTGAAGGTAAGGACCCAATCCATAGATTGTTTCCTGATCAGATTTCGGTGTGAATATGGTCTCAATCTGCGTAGGCCCCACACCTGAGTTATTAATACCATTAACATTTTGCATCTTAGATGAGTTGAAATAGACGCGAGTTAGAGTTTTCCAATTCTCAGAAACATCTACTTTAATTTTTGGGGCAATCTGTAAGGTTTGATTTGTCCCAGCTTGATTCACTCCCAGACCACGATTATGATTCCACTGAAAATCAATCAATTGCAAATTAGACAATGGATTAGTTAGCTCATACGCAATATTCGCTGTATTTTGATTGCTGACTTCTACATTAGCTTGCTCTTGACTCAAAGCTGACAGTGGCATGGCCATAAAAAAACCTACCAAAAAATAAGCAAAGGCGGCTATGCACAATCTAGCGGTCACAGAAATGACCAAATATCGGCACTGGAATTATTAGCCTTGGGTTTTGCAAAAGTTGGGTGTCTATTAATAAGGACTTCGGTTTGCCTGTCAAGAACTCTCTTACAGGTGATCTATTTCAAAGTAGGTTACCTGAGGTTCAGACTTAAATCCACCCTTAATTACTGTGAGTCAAAAACCGTTTTTAAACAAAATTTATGTCTAAAACTGTCATAAATACTTGAATAACAGATTAAATTAGCCTAGGATGAAAGTCTTCCTTTTCAACTTAATTACTAGAGGGGATTGCACCTATGAGCAAGAATAAGACTATTAAAAAACTGACCAAGAAGCTTGAAAAGTTAGACTCCTCTAAAGAGAAAGTAACAAAAAAATTGGTCAAGGCAACAGAATCAAAGGCTGCCAAAACTGTAAAAAAAGCGGCTGCAAAGACAGCAATAAGCAAAAAAACTGCTGCCAAGAAAGCGCCAACCCCAACTGCTTCATCAAGCCAAGCCTAATCTTTGAGTCAGGATTCAAAAAAACTGAATCACGAGGCTGATTACGAAGCTCAGCTTAGGCTATTGCAAATTGAATTAGTTAAGCTACAGCGTCAGATTATTGCTAGTGGTTTACGTCTATTAGTAATTTTAGAGGGCCGTGATACAGCCGGAAAAGATGGCACTATCAAGTGTATTACTCAGCATCTCAGTCCACGTGAAACACATGTAGTGGCTTTAGGTAAACCCTCATCCCGCGAGGAAGGGGAATGGTATTTTCAAAGATATGTAGCTGAACTTCCTTCGGCAGGAGAATTCACCATATTTAATCGCAGCTGGTATAACCGCGCAGGTGTTGAAAAAGTAATGGGCTTTTGTACAGAGGCTCAGTACAAGCAATTCATGGGCTCCGTCAATGAATTTGAAGGTTTACTGGTTGATGCAGGCATTCAGATCATGAAGTACTACCTTGATATTGATAAGAAAGAGCAAGCTACGCGACTTGAGAGTAGAAAAATAGATCCATTGAAACAGTGGAAAATTAGCCCGATTGATGAGCAGGCCCAGCATCAATGGGATGCCTATAGTATCGCGCGTAATCTAATGCTGGAGCAAACTAGTTCGCAAAAGGCACCATGGACCGTTGTGAATGCAAACAGCAAAAAGCATACTCATTTAAATCTCATACGAGATCTCTTGTCGAGAGTGAGCTATCCAGGCAAAGATGAAAAGATATTAGGCATAGATCCCAAGATTGTGATGCCCTGCTCGCCTCTTGGAAAGAAGCCTCCCAGGCTTGAGCCCTAACCATCAATTACCTATCTTTGAGAGCAACAAAAAACCACTCGAAGGTGGTTTAGTGAAAAACTTATTTTAAGAGCTCTACTGTTAAATCATTTTGAGGATACGGCAGTTTATCAATCTGCCAAGTTTTTGATTTTCCGGACTTAAATATTTCATTCAGATTTATTTCAATGAAGTTAGTACGATTTGCATAGTTTGCAATTTTCATTCGGTTATTTTTTAAGTCCTTGATATTGATCCACTGCGTGTAATCAGAAAAAACCTGCTTGCCGTCCAAAGATCGAGCTACGCCAATAGGTATGTCGACGTTATTCAATATATGGTCGGCAGCTTGCATGGCATCAGTACTATTAGTTGGCTGATAGGTAAAGTGTTTTAGATAGGTTGCTCTGACAAATCGAGATGGTGGGGTATAGTCTGCTGGCAAACCGATTAAGCCTCCGCCCTGCCCCAGCTCAGTAACATTGGTATTGCCTACAGTTACAGCTGCTGTTGCAGTAGATGTGAGTGATAGATAGTTGCGCAAATTGTTTAGATGCCAGTCATAGGTTGGCGCATTAGTTAGCACTCCAGCAACGTTATTGTGAATCATCATTTGACCCTTAACAAACTCGACCACAATACTGTCACCGCCCCGGTCTGTTAAGACAAGGTGCAACCAAGGTGGCGTTGGTAGCCCCTTAACTTCGCTGGGGTCAAACCATACCTTATATTTAGGAAGCTCGTTGCGCAACTCCTTAACTGAACCAAACATTCCTAGAATAAAGCTACCTAAGTTCAAGATTGAAACATAGTTCTTATCTTGCGAAGTAACGGTTTGATATTCTGTAAAACCAGGCAAAAAGTTTCCGCTAATGGCAAGGCCTGTTTCATTTTGACCCTCTAGATATGCAGGAGGCCCCGCCAAAACTCCAGGCGCAATTGCGACAAATGCATATTTACTGGATAGGCTTGTTGTAGGCAACTTTAGCGATGCTGGAGCACTCAGAGAAATAGGCGTGCCCTTGGGATTTGCGATGAGCTGCCACTTCATATCAAAAGCCCACTCCATTGTTCTTCCAGCAACAACCGAGCCATCTTTTGCAATGATATTGACAGCAGTACATGCATCACTTACTAGCGGAGCGAATGCCAGAGTAGCTGAAACTGAAGCAGCTACTATTTTTTTAATCAATGTTGGTTTCACTAAAACTCCTCAGCACAGGTCAAAATAGATAAGAAAAGAATAACATTTTTGAGGGGCTGTTAACCGACACTTGTTGAATAAATCGAGCTACTCAAGGTAAGTTCTACATTACTAAAGCTCGATTATGATCGGGTAAATAGATCGCAATTGATTACTTACTCCATTTAGTTTCCATAGCCTTGATTTTTTCTGGTCCTAATTCTGAGAGGTACTTATTAAAATCATCTCTAATTGGAGACCCTTTTACAAATGCAAAACCCAATTGATCAGCATAAGGAATTTGATAACTGCTGGTAAAGGGCATTTTCATTTTGTTGACATACGTTAACAACATCGAGCTATCTGTAAATACGAGATCAAGGTTTCCATTATTGAGGTCTGTGAGAGCTTCGCTATAGGAGGGGTAAAGTTTGACTCGATTAATTGGATAAATGCCTTTAGGCACCCATTCATTTTCGATATAGCCCATAAAGACAGCTCCCGTTGGAAAACCAACGGAATAATTTTTAATTTGCGCCAAATTGGTGATTTGGATATTGCGCTTAGTGAGGCTGATTAAGTCCCAGCTATTTTGTATGTAGGGATTGGAGAATTCCATCACTTCCATGCGTTTTGGAGTGATAGAAATACCCGAAAAAGCGATATCCGCTTGCCCACTAGCAACGGCGCCAAGCATTCCTTGAAAATCATATGCTTTTAAGTTGTAGGTATAGCCACGTGATTCACAAAATCCCTTAAAAATTTCAATATCAATACCAACTGGCTGACCTTTTTCTTCAAACGTGAATGGCGGAATAGAGGGGGAAATAGCAGCCTGTAAGACCTTAGTAGTTTTATTGTCAGATTTTGAGCAGCCAACAGAAAGCAAGCTTAGCAAAATGCAAGCACTGAGTAATAGTGTTTTGGTGAATGACTGTGAGATTTTGATCATATTTTTTTAACTGTAAGAGTAATATTAGGAAAAGTGGGGGCAACTAGTAACAGCTTATTTGTAACAAAAGTAGTTGTAAGGATTTACCAAAATATCAGGAAGCGCATCAATAATGAATGCATTAGTTATTGACTTTTGTAATAGCTTTTTTTCCCATACCCTTTTTCCCGACAACTTTGCCATCCTTATACACAGTCTGACCTCTAACTATGGTAACAATTGGCTTTCCTTTAACTTTTCTTCCTGCATAAGGACTCCAGCCTACCAAACTTAATACGTCCTCATCACGAATTTCATACTCCTCATTCATATCTACCAAGACTAGATCTGCATAGTTTCCAGGAAGAATGCTGCCTTTTTTCTCAATGTTGAAAAGACGAGCTGGAGAGGTTGACGTTAACTCTACGACACGATCTAAAGTAATCTTACCTTCGGAAACTGCAGTTAGCAAAAGGCTTAAATAGAACTGTGTAGAGGGCGTTCCAGTATGAGCCTTCCAGCCATCTGTCCATCCAATTTCTTTTTCTTCTTTTGTATGCGGGGCATGATCTGTTGCGATGATATCGATGGTGCCATCATTCAAGCCCTCCCAAAGTCCTGGAACATTTTTTTCAGGAACCCAATACGATAATGCATATGAACCTAAGCGTTGAATTGCTGACCAGTCGCAACCTAAAAATATTGCCCATGGATTCATCTCACATGTCACCCGTTGACCATTTTTCTTGGCCTGCCTAATCAACTCTACACTTCCAGTAGTTTGGGTATGCAAAATATGCAAATGGCAGCCTGATGCTTTTTGTAATCGCAGCAAGGTTGCAATGGCAGTCTCCCAGATAACACCATCATGAGCAGCATATGCTTTTGCGTAGGCTAATGCATCACGCTCCCCCCTATCCCAGAACTTTTTTTCAATCACATCCATCAGAGCCTGATCATGTGGGTGCACCATTAAAGGTATATCTACGGCCGCACAAGCCTGCATAATTTCTAGAATTTTTCCATGATCATGGACCCCTATTCCTGGCATATGGGGATAATCTCTTCCAGTATCGACAACCATGAAGATCTTAAAGGCAGCAATGCCTTCTTTTGCCATATCGGGCACCTCACTCAGAATTGTAGGTGCCGGATTAAAGTTCCAATCAACGACTGCATCTTTTTCGTATATTGCAAATTGCTTTTTTAACAAATCAAGTGAATTTGGTGGAGGGGTTACATTAGGCATGCCCACCGATGTCGTAACGCCTCCTGCAGCACATTGCTGTGTGGCTGTATAAATCGTGTCCTTATACTCAAATCCAGGGGATGATCCTTCACGATGGTGAGAGTGCATATCAATTAAACCTGGTAGAACAGTTAAGCCACTGGCATCGATCGTTTCTTTTGCTTGAATTTCGGAATCATTCTCATAGATTCCTGCAATGATTCCATCTTTAACACCAATTGAGCCCAAAATGAGCCCCCCAGGCGTTGAGATTGATGCATGTTTAATTAAAAGGTCCATAAATATCTCCGCTTATAAAGATTAATTAATTGGTGAGGCTGCTCGAGAGGTGATAACAGATAACACCTCTTCAATATATTCTTGAGTAAGGCCTTGAGTAATAAAAACAATGCGACTGTCAAATGGCTTATTTATTGGCCACGAATCAAGCTCTACAGGTGGATGAAATAATTGCTGGACCGCCTGAAAGACAATGGGTTTATCACAACCACTAATTCTTAATATTCCTTTAACCCTCAAGAGTTGTTTTGCATGCGCAATCACTAGCGCATCAAGCCATGCTGAAACATGCTCCCAGTGTAAAGCCTCTGAAAAACTGAGGGAAAACGAATGAATATCTCGAACATTTAGGCTATTTGAATGTCGATACTGTTTTTCTGAGGCGCCCCCTGCTTGTTTCATCAAATTTAATGATTTTTTTTCATACGATGCTGCATTGAGCCATTTCAAAATATGCTCTGGGTTATCGAAAGATCTCATATGTTTATCAAATAAATCTGGAAAAGTTGGCCAGTCAGTAGAACTTGATAATGAGATCTTAGCTCCAGGATTGATTTCTTTAATTCTTGCTGCAAGATTAACGCCAAAACATTCCTGCATATCATTCTTTGAGATGACAACATAATCAGCAATTGCTAGCTGTCTCACTGCTTCGGGAAATCTAGTGAGGTTACCCTCACCCTGAACACCATCAATCACAGTAATGACTTTACTAAGAAAATATTTTCTGGCAACCGGCATAGTCATAAATACTTGCACTAATTGAGATGGATCCGCTAAGCCAGTAGTCTCAATTAAAATTTTATCGAACCACTTCAATTGCCCATTAGAGCGCTTGACCAACAGTTCGCGTAATGTATTTACTAGGTCCCCACTCACTGTACAGCATAAGCATCCATTGGATAACTCAATGGTTCTGTCATCACTCCTCACGATGAGAGCATGATCAATGCTGATGTCTCCAAATTCATTCACTATCACAGCAACATTTGAAAAATTTTCTGAAGTAAGCCAGTGATTTAGCAGTGTAGTTTTTCCGCTGCCAAGAAAACCAGTCAGTAAACAAACTGGTGTAATGGAGTTATCGTCATGTTCAGACTTCATGGCATCAATATTTATTGTGATTTAAAGCTAGCGTCATAGTATCTCTTAACATCAAACTTACCCATTTGTTTGGCTTGATACATCCGCTCGGCGCATATCCTGGCTTAAGATCTCACGAGGGTTTGATTCCAGCTTGTTCGATCATCGGCTTCCAGAGATTCACATCGCGCTGGATACGATCGCCAAAAGTTTGTTTAACCTCGCCGTCCTGCGTCATTACGCCGGCATTGCCAAGACGGGTTCGGACTCCCGGGTCCTTAAGCATCTTCGTGATTTCATCAGCGAGTCGATCGACGATTGCGGGCGGCATGCCCGTTGGCCCAACCACACCATTCCATGTCTCGATATGATGACCTGGAATCGTTGCCGCGATGGTGGGTACGCCAGGCAACTGCGGAATCGGCTGTAAGCTGGATACCGCGAGGAACCGAACACGGCCGCTGGAAACGTGCGGCATGATCTCCGAGATGTTGGCGGAATAGAGATCGGTTTGCCCACCCATCATATCGATCAATGCAGGCCCACCACCCTTGTAGCCGACCATGGTCGCTTCAATACCGGCACGGTTTAGGAACATGAAAGCCGACATGTGTGATAGCGAGCCCTCGCCAGCATGCCCTACGGTCAGTTTTCCTGGGTTCTCTTTGCCGAATTTAATTAGATCTGCAAGCCTCTGGAAGCGAGACCCGCTGGCCACGGTGAGTACTAGTGGATTGCCACCGACGTTTGCGATTGGTACGAAATCTTTGAACGGGTCGTAGCGGACCTTGTATAGGAACTGGACCAGCGATATCTGGCTGATCGTCGCGAAGAACAGGGTGTAGCCGTCGGGTTGAGCGCGCGCTACGTACTCGGCGGCAATCGTGCCACCAGCGCCGGGGCGGTTCTCGGCGATTACAGGGTTATTGAGCGCCTTGCTGAGCCATTCGGCCGTGATACGCGCCAAGAAATCGGTGTTACCCCCCGGTGGAAACGGAATGATCAGACTGATCGGCTTGGATGGCCAAGCCTGGGCATGGGCTATCGAGGGTAGGACACTGGCGGCAGCGGCAACGGCTAATAGGTTATTAAACTGACGACGTTTCATTGAGTGGCTCCAAATTGAGATGGGGACGAATCAATCGACCGGGGTGGCATCAATCGGCTCTGTGAAGTCGCTCAGCAACCGACCATAACCGACGATACTCGAATTGATACGAAGGGTCCTCAGGCAGGCCCAGAAGCTGGCAGTATTACTGGTCACGACGGGTTTGCCAAGCGTATGCTCGATCTCCTCGATGACATCGAGGGTGGCGAGATTAGCGCAGCTGATGAAGATTGCCTCCGCTTCAGGCGTATCGATCTCCAGCGCCATCCTATACACCGACTCCGGTGGGACGTGCCCGATGCAACGGCGCTCTTGCTGGTTCTTGCCGAGTTCGAGGCCGAGATACTTGGTCACAGTGAAACCATGCTTCTCCAGAAACGTAACCTCTCGACGGTTAACGAAGTCCAGATAAGGTGTACCCATCGCGATGCGACGCACGCCTAGGGCGCGCAATGCCGAGACAACCGCGCCGGCGGTAACTAGTGCCGGCGTGCAGGTCTGTTCGACGATCGATGCAGTGAGCTCCGACAGCGGCACGATCACAGAACCGGCTGTGCAGCCGTAAAGGACGATGTCGACCTCGGCCGTAGCGAGCTCTTTCGCAGCCCGCCCCAGTTCACCTGCCATTCGATGAAACGAGGCTTCATTCATTTCCCCTGTTAGCAACACGCGGGCCGTGTGGATCGTGACGCCAGGCGGAGCCAGCCGATAGAACTCTGGTTCGTTGATGTTGTTGCTCGACGGCGTAATCAGACCGATCTTGCCTCGCCAACCATAAGGCCGGCTAAGCTGCAAGGCAGACATCTCCGGTCCGTCGACTCCAGATGATCGTGCTGAGGGATTCTTGCTGGTCATGCTATTAGTTATTCACAATTGGCAAGGCAAATTCGTTAGTATGGCCTGATGGGTTTGAATCTACCGATTGATCTGGTGGTAACTCAATTTTGTAATGTCTTCTCAGAATATCGGATATCTGCTCATAGCAGACGCCCATGCGCACAACTTGCATAGTTTCAAAGTTAATTAAAGTAGCAGAGCGTCTATACATATGATATTTGCGAAGACCATAATCAATAATGATATCTGCAAGACTGGTCAACTCATGCTGTATATCTTCGACTCTGAACTTTGTGCCTGTTCCCGTTAAATTGGCAGATGAGCCAAATAAGGGATGCACCTCTTCACGACTTAACTTAGTAATTTCAGCATGAAATGGTCCGGCATTTACTAGCATCGCCAGTGTTCCACCAGCAGTACTTGCAGCAAGGGCATTCGGATCAATTTTCTTCATTAGAGGATGATCGGTACGATAGGTTGCAATAGGACCTAATGGCAAGTTGTAATCTTGCGTAATTACTTCAATCATTTCTTGGCCACGCTTATCAAGCACCTGAAGCTCACGTTGGGTTTCCATATCGCAAATCAAAGCATTACGTTTATGCCCACCCCTTTGCTTAGCATTAAAAATTTTCTTTAGGCCTTCTCTTGAGCCACTGATCATGGTGTAACCAACATCTACTGGGAAAATGGCAATTCCGCCAGATTTACAAACGTCAAACGTTCTTCGAGCATCTCCTTTAATATCTAATCTAGACATAAAAATCCTTTCTATTAATTTATAAATTTATTGCGGCTTAAAGTTAGCAGCCTTAAGAATCGGTGCAAATTTATCATATTCTTTTTGTAAGATGGCGGCAGTATCTTCAGGACTGGTAAATCTCACTTCAAATCCTAAGCCCTCCATCTCCGACCGATACTGTTTATCAGTGAATAAATCAGAAAAGGATCCCTCTAACTTTTTAATAATGGCCTTAGGAGTTTTGGCTGGAACCATTATCAGATAACGTGAACTCACCTCCATGTTTGCTATACCGCTTTCTGCAAGCGATGGAATATCTGGAGCCAATGTTGTTCTTTGAGGGCTGATGACTGCCAAGATCTTGACTTTACCTGCTTGAGCATATGGTTGAACTTGAGATAAAGTAAACATTCCAATATCAACATGACCAGCAATTGTATCGGTTAGGGCAGGTCCGTTGCCTTTGTAAGGTATCTCATTGACCTCTATATTGGCTCGATTAGTAAAAAGCATTGCCGCCAAGTCATGAGGACTGCCCGGACCAGAAGTAGCTAAAGCAACCTTCCCTGGGTTCTTTTTTGCATAGGCGATAAGCTCCTTAACATCCTTTGCTGGGAAACTGGGATTTGCTACTAAAACAATAGGGGCACTTGCATAAAAAGAGATTGGCACCAAATCTTTACGGATATCAAAATTAATCTTTGAAAAAAGTAATGGCGCTAAAACAATAGTGTCAGTATTCGCTAGCAGGGTATAGCCGTCAGGTTCGGAACGTACAACTACTTCAGTACCGATTGTGCTCCCTGCCCCACCCTTATTCTCAATAATGATCGACTGATTTAAGCGAGAATCAAGATGCTTACTCATGACTCGTGTGGAGATATCTGTTCCACCCCCTACTGCATAGGGAATTACTAACTTGATAGGTTTATTAGGATAAGGCTGCGCATGAGCAAAGCTGATAATACAAACAAAGGTTAAGGCGCTTCTTTTCAATACTAACTTAATAAGCAAAAAGAATGATTTCATTTGTGCAGTATCCCGTTGAATGTCAATTTCTAAAATATACACCCTCAGGTAAATTCTTAAGCCTTGCAAGTTATATGGAGCCTTTTTAAAAGCTGGCAATAAAGGTATTACGTTGAGCCTAATGCAAAAAGGGCTATTTATGGTCAGGAATTCTCGTATCAATAGG
>JBAXVK010000017.1:0-42869 GCA_037129175.1 Polynucleobacter sp.
CGATGCTCCCTTAGCAGGGGAGTGCCTTCGACCAGCTCGGCCACGTCTCCGTATTTCTAAGTCTTTACAACGACCCACAGTTTAACGGATTACTGTCTTACTAGGGTTTTAAAGCGGTTTTGCTACCCTTTTGGTGTTACTTACTTCTGGTCAAGCTCAAATGCCTTATGAAGTGCACGTACTGCTAGCTCCATATATTTCTCATCAATCACTACTGAAATCTTGATTTCACTAGTAGAGATCATGAGGATATTGATACCCTCTTCTGACAAGGTGCGGAACATTTTGCTAGCAACACCAACGTGCGAGCGCATGCCTACACCAACCACGGAAACTTTAGAGACCTTGGGATCGCCAGAGATTTCTTTCGCTCCGATGTGGGCTTGCACTGTGTTCTTGAGTAGGTCTAATGCTTTTTGATACTCAGCGCGAGGTACTGTAAAAGTAAAGTCAGTCTTACCGTCTACGGATTGGTTCTGAATAATCATATCGACATCGACATTAGCGTCAGCGATTGGCCCCAGAATTTGATATGCAATACCTGGGCGGTCAGGAACCCCCAAGACGGTAATCTTCGCTTCATCACGCGCAAAGGCGATGCCGGAAATAACTGCGGCTTCCATAGTGCTGTCCTCTTCAAATGTAATCAAGGTACCCGACTTCATCTCGATGTCTAAAGGCATCAAAGGGTCTGTCAAGGAAGACAGCACCCGGGTTTTAACTTTGTACTTACCAGCAAACTCCACTGAACGAATCTGCAATACCTTTGAACCTAAGCTAGCCATTTCTAGCATCTCTTCAAAGGTAATCTTATCTAAACGACGTGCATCTTCACAAACACGGGGGTCGGTGGTGTAAACACCGTCAACATCAGTGTAGATCAAGCACTCATCTGCTTTCAGTGCAGCAGCCATCGCTACTGCAGAAGTATCTGAGCCACCCCGACCTAAGGTCGTAATGTTGCCTTCTGGATCAACGCCTTGAAAACCAGTCACCACAACTACTTTTCCGGCATTTAAGTCATTCAGAATTTTTTTGTCATCAATACTTTTAATACGTGCTTTAGTAAAAGAAGAATCTGTATGAACAGTCACCTGCCAGCCAGCGTAACTGACTGCGTCAACACCTTCGCGCATCAACGCTAAGGCTAGAAGACCGGAGCTGACTTGTTCGCCAGTAGAGGCAATCTGATCTAACTCACGGGGATTTGCATCAGCATTAATTTCTTTTGCCAAACTCAGCAAGCGGTTAGTTTCGCCTGACATGGCCGAAGGTACTACGACCACTTGGTGGCCAGCACGCATCCATTTGGCAACGCGTTTGGCGACATTCCCAATGCGCTCTGTTGAGCCCATTGAGGTACCACCATATTTATGAACGATAAGAGCCATAAAAACCGTCTAGTTAACTATCTATAGCAGGAAATGAATTTCCTGAGGATCAAAAGAGCCTTATTTTACAGGGTTTTGAACCCACTCGGGCCGCACCCTGGGTCCTGAATGAACCAGATGGGGATGACTTAAGCCCACCCCCGCTACTGCAATCAACTCTCCATTGATAAACAGCAGAGGTGCATTTCTCTGCCACGGAGGAATGTCACCCTCTTGAAAGAGATTTTTCAGAGTCTTACGCGGTGTATTGACTTTGATTTGAATTTTTTCTGAACCAGATCTATCTTTTTGACTAATCAGTCCATTTTTCTGGGCCTCTTTGAACCATTGACTCGGAAGTCCTGGGGTCTTACTGGCACTCGGAATTGTTTTAAAAACCCACTCACCCAGCTTTAGCTCTTCAATCTGTAAGATGCCGCGCCAAAGCCGAATACTTTTCTCGTCATGGGTCCACTCCAATTGGGCACCTGCTTTGACTGTATTCAGGTCACGCCACCAGGCGGCAAGACGCTCTTGCGATGGCATCGTCAACTCGTTCATCTTTAACCAATATCTCAGAACATTATTGGCGGCAGGTAAATCTTTTTTTGAAAGCTCAAGTAATTGCTTTAATTGAATCCCATCTTTAATGAAAATAGTTTTTGCATCCTGCATGGCTAATCGGTCAAGCAAGGTTTGCGCCTCACCCAGCAATCCTGCGCTGCGGGCAAGATTGGCAATAGCTTCTGGTTGAAGCTTTTCTAAGGCTGGAATAATTGTTTTACGAATGGCATTACGGCGGTACTTAGAATCTTGATTGCTGGGGTCATCAATCCACTTGAGCTTGTACTCTTTAGCATAGACTTCGAGCTCTTGTTTGCTTTGTTCTAGTAAAGGGCGCCAGAGTGTGATCTTGCCCTCTTTGATCTTAAGCTCACGGCTACCAGGCATACCAGCCGTACCTGCCACACCAGCACCCCGCAGAAGTTGCAAGAGCACCGTTTCCGCTTGATCATTTTGGTGGTGCGCCAGGAGCAAGTCATTGATACCATATTCAGCACAGAGATCAGTGAGCGCCTCGTAACGCCCTGCTCTTGCTCTTGCCTCAAGATTACCCTGCTCTTGATTACCAGTTAAATGCAGTAGCCTGAAATCAAAATGAATTTTATATTTTTTAGCAAGCTTCTCGCAAAAGATGAGCCAATCATCAGCCTGTTTTTGAAGGCCATGATGAATATGAAAAGCATAAATTTGACTTTGCTTATTTCTTGCCTGCGCTTTGCAAACAGTATCGAGCAGCACAACCGAATCGAGGCCACCACTTAAGGCAACCGCAATTCGATTTGCTGATTTAAGGCTTGGCTGTGATTTCCTTGAACTTGCCATAACTCATTAGACGTTCATGACGACGTTCAAGGAGTGCGTCTACCTTCATGTCATCAAAAGTCTTGATTGATTCACTTAAAGCCTTACGCATATTGGCCATCATGGTGTCGTAGTCGCGATGTGCGCCTCCAACTGGTTCAGCCACAATCTTGTCGATCAGGCCCAATACTTTTAGTCTTTGGGCAGTTAAGCCGAGCTGCTCCGCTGCCTCAGGGGCCTTGTCAGCAGTCTTCCACAGAATAGAAGCACATCCCTCTGGGGAAATAACGGAGTATGTGGAGTTTTGCAACATCATCACTACGTCACCCATCGCAATTGCTAAAGCTCCACCTGAGCCACCTTCGCCAATAATCGTTGCGATGATTGGCACTTCTAATTCGGCCTGAACATACAGATTACGTCCAATCGCCTCGGATTGATTACGCTCTTCTGCATCAATGCCAGGGAATGCTCCTGGGGTATCTACAAAAGTAAAAACCGGAATTCCAAACTTTTCAGCTAGGCGCATGAGGCGCATTGCTTTGCGATAACCTTCAGGACGACTCATACCGAAATTGCGCAGAGCACGCTCCTTAGTATCGCGACCCTTTTGATGGCCAATGATTATGCAGGGTTGATTATCAAAGCGCGCTAGGCCTCCAATGATGGATTGATCATCTGCAAATGTGCGATCACCATGCAGTTCATGAAAATCAGTAAATAATGAGTTCACGTAATCCAAAGTGTATGGACGTTGTGGATGACGTGCTACTTGCGAGACCTGCCAAGGTGTTAGGTTAGCGTAAACATCTTTCGTGAGCTGCTGACTTTTTTCGGCAAGCGTTTTAATCTCATCCGAAATATCTACCGATGACTCATCTTGTACAAAACGCAGTTCTTCGATCTTTGTTTCTAATTCGGCGATTTGCTGCTCAAAATCTAGGAAAGTCGTTTTCATAGTCTGATTTTAATATTCAACCGGAATGGGGTCGATACTTCTCCACATATACCAGGTAGCAACCGTGCGCCAGGGGGCCCAATTAGCAGCCACCTCACGGGCTTCATGGCGGCTTACTGGCTCTCCACTGAAGTAATTGAGGGAAATAGCCTTAATTAGGCCGACATCGTCTAGGGGGAGGATATTAGGCCGAACCATATTGAAAATCAAGAACATTTCTGCTGTCCAGCGTCCAATTCCCCGAATTGCACTTAATTCCTTGATGACACTCTCATCGTCCATGTCTTTCCATTGATTGGCATGTAATCGTCCAGCATCAAAATGATCAGCCAAGTCTTGGATGTATTCCACTTTACGCCCAGATAAGCCAGCAGCTCTCAGCTCTTCAACCGATAGCACCAAGATATTTTTAGGATTGATTTTTTTCTTGCTAGCAATCACCACCCTATCCCAAACTGCTTGTGCTGCAGCTACCGAAATTTGCTGCCCTACGATTGCTCTAGCCAAGGTTGTGAAAGGGTCACCACGAGTGACCAAAAAACCAGATCCATATTTAGGAATCAATTTTTTGAGAATGCGATCCTGCTTCATGAGTTCGCGACAAGCTTGCTCCCAATACTCTGGGGCGACTTCTTGCAAAATGGATTTATCTTTTACTGCTGCCACTAGTTTTTTCGCCATTCTGTCAGGCCGCCGGACTTGTCTTCTAGGACTACGCCTTGATCTAAAAGTGCCTTACGAATCAAATCTGCCTTAGCAAAATCTTTTGCTTGTTTAGCTGCAACACGCTCAGCAATTTTCTCTTCAATATGAGCCGCGCTCACATCGCCTTCTTGCTTTGAGCCCGCCTGTAGAAATGCCGTTGGATCGCGCTGTAAGAAATTGAGCATTGCCCCCAAGGACTTTAGGGTGCTAGCTAGCATTTGTTTTTCAGTCCCTTGGGTACGATTTACCTCACTTGCCAAATCAAAGAGCACAGCAATTGCCTCAGGCGTATTGAAATCATCATTCATGGCGTCAGCAAAACGCTTGGCCCATGGGTTGCGTGGATCCAGAGCATTGGATTGAAGTTCTACTTGAGCTAAGGCTGTATAGAGCCTTAATAATCCAGCGCGGGCCTCTTCAAGCTGAGTATCGCTGTAATTGACTGGGCTTCGGTAATGGGCTTTAAGCATGAAGAAGCGTACTACCTCAGGATCAAAGCTTTTAAGAACATCTCGAATCAAAAAGAAATTGCCTAAAGACTTAGACATCTTCTCTTCATTCACCCGAATATGACCATTGTGCATCCAATAATTTACAAAGGGGACATCGTTGTCTTTACGACCTTGACCATATAAAGCGCCTTCACTTTGCGCAATTTCATTTTCATGATGAGGAAACTGCAAGTCAGCACCACCACCATGAATATCAAAATGCTCACCCAGTAAATCGCAAGCCATAGCAGAGCACTCGATATGCCATCCTGGGCGCCCTTCGCCCCATGGGGAGGCCCAGCGTGTATCTGCTGGCTCTTCAGGCTTAGCAGTTTTCCAGAGCACGAAATCTAAAGGATCGCGCTTGCTACCAACAATCGCAACACGTTCACCCGCATTGAGTTCATCTAATGATTTGCCAGAAAGTTGACCGTACCCTGGAAGCAAGCGTACTGCAAAATTAACATCACCATCATCTGCCTGGTATGCCAATTGATTGTCAATGAGCTTACCGATCATGCCTTGCATTTGCTTGATGTAATCTGTAGCCCGAGGCTCTTGATCAGGATGTATTAAACCTAACTCATCAGAGTCGGCATGCATGGCATCAATAAAGCGCTTGGTCAGAGCAGAGATGGATTCGCCGTTTTCAATGGCACGATTAATAATCTTGTCGTCTATATCGGTGATATTACGGACGTAAATAACCTCATAAGCATTGGCTCGCAGCCAGCGAGCAACCATGTCAAAAACAATCATGACCCTAGCATGCCCAATGTGGCAGAAATCATAGACCGTCATGCCGCAGACATACATCTTCGCCTGACCCGGTACGATGGGCTTAAATACCTCTTTTGAGCGGCTAAGGGTGTTATATATGTGCAGCATATGGCTATAAAGGTGGGGCAAGTAGCGCCAATTTGTTAGACTGAGCGCTGAGTATATCGAATGAGCCAGTTTTATACCCCTCCCCCTATGCCTGTAACCATCCCAGCACCACGCCCCGCCCTTCTAAATATCCTTGCCGCGATATTGGCTGCAGCATTCATTTCAGGCTGTAGCACCCCTGCTCAACAGCGTGCAGACGGAGAAATTCAAGCGGCAAACGCACAAGAATTGAAATGCGGACCAAATACCCCTTATTTAGGCGGCTATAGCCCAAATGATCCGCCAAGACTCTCATCTGATACACCGTATGACGCACTTAATCCAGTGCTTTCTGAGACCGTAGCATTACCACTCTTGTCTTTCCTCATTATTGAGCCAGAGCCTGTAAGCAAAAATGCAGTGCCCTCTGATATTGAAAAATTAGTCAAAGCACGTCAGTTCCCAGACGCCATCACACTGATTGATGCCCGTTTAAAAAAATCTCCCAAAAATGTGCAATTACGTTTCTTAAAAGCCCGCCTTCAAATTGAAATGCGTGAGCTGGAGCAAGCCAAGAAAACCTTAATTCTAATAACCCAACAATTTCCAGAGTTGCCTGAGCCTTATAACAATCTTGCGGCAATTGCTGCCAGCCAAGAAAAATGGATTGAAGCGAGAGATTATTTAGAGCTGGCTCTAAAACTGCGCCCAAGCTACTCCATTGCTTCCGCCAATTTAGGTGAGCTCTATGTTCGTCTTGGGGCAAGAGCCTATGAAGACGCTGCCTTATCGGCCCAATTAAATCAACGTCAATACTCAAATCGGGCTAAAGCATTAATGAATCTCATCAACCAACCAAATAAAGCACCAACAACCATTCCATCCACTAACCCTTCAGAAAGCAGATCTAAATAATGGCTAAAGTACTGTTAAAAACGAATCAGGGTGATATCACCCTCAGTCTTGATTCCGCCAAGGCACCTAAGAGTGTTGCTAATTTTTTGCAATACGTTAAGAGCGGCCACTATGATGGCACTATCTTTCATCGCGTGATTGATAACTTCATGATTCAAGGTGGTGGCATGACTCCTGGCATGAAAGAGAAGTCTGCTGGTAAACAAATTGAGAATGAAGCCAACAATGGCCTCAAGAATAATCTTGGTACCGTTGCAATGGCTCGCACTAGCGACCCCCATTCAGCGACTGCGCAATTTTTCATCAACGTCAATGACAATGATTTCTTAAATCACACGGCGCCTAATGCGCAAGGTTGGGGTTATGCTGTATTCGGTAAAGTTACCGACGGCATGGATGTGGTAAACGCCATTCGCAAAGTCAAAACTGCTAGCTCAGGCTTTCATCAGGACGTACCTTCAGTAGATGTTGTTATTGAGAAAGCGACTGTACTCGAGGAATGATTCCGCAATACGCGAGCGCGCTGCTCATCTCAGATATTCACCTAACGCCGTCAATGCCTTTGACGGCGCAATGTTTTTTTGACTTCTGCGAAAAAGAAGCTCCTAAGGCAGAGTCTGTATTTATTCTAGGAGACTTGTTTGAATATTGGGTTGGAGATGACACATCTGCGAGCTCGCCATTTCAACAAGAAGTCGTGCGCGCACTTGCTACCTTATCGGCAAAAACGAAGACCTATTATGTTCACGGTAACCGTGATTTCCTCATTGGTACAGGCTTTTTGAAAAAGACAGGATTGACTTTATTGCTTGATCCGTCTCTGATTCAAATCGCGAGTGAAAAATATGTGGTTTGTCATGGTGACTCTTTATGCACCGCGGATGTGGGCTATCAAGTATTTCGCAGTTTCGTTAGAAAGCCTTGGGTTCAAACATTATTCTTAAAGATGCCGCTCACTTGGCGCCGCTCTATTGCCAATAGCCTACGTAGCAATAGTCGCACTCAATACCAACGTGCAGAAAATAAATCATCTGCGCAAAATAATATGAGGAGCAATGTCACTCTACAGGCTTGCGCCTCAGTCCTTAGAAGCCAATCTGTTGACAAACTCATCCACGGTCATACCCACTTACCCGCCCATCATCACGAGCAATTGCATGAGCAAAGCTGGCAACGCTGGGTGCTATCAGACTGGGATCTAGACCATCCTGAAAGTACTGCTCCAAGAGCGAGTGCGCTATCAATTAATGGCGAGGGCGTACGTTATATTGATCTAAGTAAATCTTAATCAGTTCTACTGATTTATATCTTAGGTATTGGAGTGCTTGGATAAACATTGCACCATCTGTGCAAAGATTTTGGGGTTTGCCGCCATGACCTCACCACTCTTGAGAAAGCCTTCTTCGCCACGGTAATTGCCAACCAAGCCACCAGACTCGGTAATCAATAGGGCACCTGCCGCCATATCCCAAGGCTTGAGATCGCTCTCAAAGAAGCCGTCATAACGACCGGCAGCTACATAAGCTAAATCTAAAGATGCAGCACCAGGACGGCGTAAGCCGGCGCACTGACGCGTCATCTCTGCAAATATTTTTAAATACTTTTCCAGATCCTGATCTTCACGATACGGAAACCCGGTGCCAATCAAACAACTTACTAAACGATCTTGAGAAGCCACTCGCAAGCGACGGCGATCTAAATAAGCGCCCGCACCACGGGTAGCCGTGAACAACTCATCGCGAGTTGGGTCATAGACTACTGCTTGCTGGGTTACGCCATTGACTGACAATGCAATAGATACAGCATATTGCGGAAAGCCGTGAATGAAATTGGTTGTGCCATCTAATGGATCAATGATCCATACGTTTTCTGCATCAATATTGTGTTCGCCCGTTTCTTCAGCCAAAAATCCATGGGTTGGATAAGCCTCACTGAGCGTTTCAATGATTGCCGACTCTGCGGCTTTGTCCACCTCGGTTACGAAATCATTGTGCTGTTTACGATCAACCTGCAAGCGCTCTAAATTGAGAGAGGCTCGATTAATCACAGTTCCAGCACGACGGGCAGCCTTTACGGCCACATTTAACATGGGATGCATAAGTATTGATGGACAAATTAAATAAGAACGAGCCTGTAACATTGCCAAAACTGCGTGACAATATGAAGCTAATACACTGATTCTAAACGATTGGCGCTCTGAGCCCTCACTAGACCCCCATAAGCAAGCCATGAATACCGAAATATCCCAATTACTACGCTGGGTTCTGGTTGAAACCAGCCACCCTGGAAATGTAGGCTCAGCAGCGCGAGCCCTCAAAACGATGGGATTTGGCGATCTGCGTTTGATTAATCCCAAGATCAAGAATGTTGCCAAAGAATCGGAGGCTATTGCCTTAGCGAGCGGCGCAATCGACGTCCTGGAATCTTCCCAGGAGTCAGACTCATTATTTTTGGCTGTTGAGGGATGCTCCCTAGTGCTCGGCCTAACAAGCCGGGATCGAGAATTTGGCCCTCCAGTCTTAGATTGGGAATCAGCCCGTGCACTCATTGGGGAAACAGCTGCTAATGAGGGACACATTGCCATTGTCTTTGGGCCTGAGAGAACAGGCCTTGATAATGAACACCTGGCCTTATGTACTCATAGGGTTTGGTTAGAGGCTAACCCAGCCTATCCCTCCCTCAATCTAGCCCAAGCCCTGATGGTCTGCGCTTATACGCTGCGACAGACACTCAAAGAAGCCTCAGACGAGCCAGAATGGATGGTTAATCGTGAGGAAATAGCCCAGTTAGCCGATCCAGCAGCAATTGCAGCGATGCTGAATCATTGGCGCGAGGGCCTTGAGGCTATTGGCTACCTAGACCCCGAGAATCCAAAAAAGCTGATGCCTCGCTTACAGGCCCTATTTGCCCGCAGCCGACTGCATAAAGAAGAAATTGATCTCTTGCGTGGCATTGCAAAACAGATGCTCCTGAGAAAATAAGCACATCCCGTTAAAATCAAAATATGTTTAGTTCACTATTCGACCAAGTCGACTCCATTATTGCCAGAGACCCTGCTGCAAGAAATCGTCTTGAGGTCATTACTTGCTATCCGGGCTTGCATGCTGTTTGGCTCCATCGCATCTCTCACTTTTTATGGAATCTAGGTCTCAAATGGATTGCGCGCGTGCTTTCTATGTTTGCTCGCTTTATTACCGGAATTGAAATTCATCCTGGGGCAAAGATTGGTCGCCGAGTATTTTTAGATCACGGTCTTGGTATCGTCATTGGGGAGACTACTGAAATCGGTGACGATTGCACGATCTATCAGGGTGTGACCTTAGGCGGCACTTCACTTTACAAAGGCGTTAAACGTCATCCCACTCTTGGTAAAGGCGTGGTTATCAGCGCCGGTGCAAAAGTGCTCGGTGGCTTTACTGTTGGTGACGGTGCACGCGTTGGATCAAACGCAGTAGTCTTAAAAGAAATTCCAGCAGGTGCTACCGCTGTTGGTATACCTGCACGTGTCTTACATCCAGATCTACCACAAAGTGCAGATAGCAAAACAAAAGAATACTTCTCTGCTTATGGCGTAACGCCAAATGTCGATGATCCTGTATCGATGGCACTCAAAGGTTTAATTGATGCAACGATTGAACAAGAAGCGAAGATTGCTATGCTAGAAAAAGCATTGGCTAAGTTGAGTAACACCCCTACTAACACTGTAGGTAGCAGCGATACCAAGCGGGACCTGGATGCCATCAAAGAATGGCTCAAGGAGTAAGTAGGGAATCCCTACTGTTAATGTAGTGTTCGTGGATTGGCGTTGCTTGAACCTAAAGCAGCGCTCGGAAACTCTTCCTCATCACCATCATCCCCATCATCATTAGGCATTCCAAAAGTGAAACTCTCTCCGCCTTCAGGATGACGATTTTGAATCTCTCCTTCACTAGCAGCACGAATATCTTCAACCTGAACCCAAAAACGTAAGGCCATACCCGCTAATGGATGATTGCCATCAAGCACCACTTGACTATCAGCAACATCAGTAACGGTATAAATGAGCGGCTCATCATCAGAATCCGGCTCTTGCGCAGATGCTGATTCTTCATCAGCATCTGGTATGCCTTCAAACTGCATTCCCACTTCAAGTGGCTCTGGAAAACGCGTGCGTGGCTCAATCTTAAGAAGCTCTGGGTCATACTCACCGAAAGCCTCACTTGGCTCAAGCTGAATGCTAGCTTCATAGCCAATGTCTTGGCCGTCCAAAAGGGTTTCTATTTTTGGGAAAGTGCCCTCATAGCCACCGTGCAGGTATACCATCGGAGAATCTGGTTCTTCGATGACATTATTTTGCGCATCGGTTAACTTATAGCGAAGGGATACGATGGTATTTTTTTCAATCTTCATGCGAAATCTGTCGAACATTCGTTTTTAATGAGTTTTTACTAAGCTTTTACTTTATGACTTCATTTTACTTGAGCAAACCCTATGAGCCTCCTCAGGCTCCTCAAAATCTGCCCTTAAATGCGCCCTGGGCATTATTTGGGGGCATTAGCCCAGATAGCTTTATGAAGCAGTATTGGCATAAAAAACCCTTATTAATCCGTGGAGCCATTCCTGCATTTACCCTCGCTAAGCAAAGCGGTGAAGGTCTAGAAAGCCCAATTTCAGCAAATGATCTGGTCAAACTAGCCAGTAAAGACAGTGTTGAATCACGTCTGATAAAAGCAAATCCATGGAGCTTTGATACTGGACCGTTTTCTAAAAAAGCGATCCCAGCATTGGGCAAACCGAATTGGACCTTACTACTTCAAGGAATGGAAGCGCACCACCAGGCCGCTGCAAAAATCCTATCCTGGTTTCGCTTTATTCCAGATGCACGTCTTGATGATTTAATGATTAGCATTGCCGGAATTGGAGGTGGCGTTGGGCCTCACTTTGACTCTTACGATGTCTTTTTAATTCAGATGTCTGGTAGAAGGCAGTGGCAGATATCCAAGCAAAAGAATTTAAGCCTCAGTCATAATTTGCCCCTCAAAATTTTGCAGCACTTTAAAGCTGAACATGATTGGGTCTTAGAGCCAGGCGATATGCTGTACTTGCCGCCCCATGTTGCCCATCATGGCCTTGCCCTAGATGCTGGTTGCCAAACGTGGTCAGTTGGATTTCGGTCTCCCAGTTTTAAAGAACTGCTCCAAGAGGGCTTGTGGCGCTTAGCTGAATCGCTAGAAGATATTCCGGAACTTGAGCGTAAATTTGCTGATCCAATGCAAAAGGCAACTACGAATGCAGAACAATTGCCAGAGGAGTTGGTTAAGCAACTCACGCTCAAGCTACGTGAGCTGAAATTGAATCAGATAGATCGTTTTTTACCTGGGATCACCGCATATCTATCTGAGCCCAAACAACAGGCCTTGTTTGATGGCCCGATCAAACCCTTAAACCCTAGCCGATTTAGCAAACAGCTTGGCTCAAAGAAGCTTCTTACTAGCCGCCAAACCCGCATTCTTAGTCTTGGCAATGAGGTCTTTTGCAATGGCGAGAATATGAGCAAAGATCAGGCAAAGGATATTGCCCAAGCCTGGAGAACCCTCTCAAGCAAGAAAGGGCTCTTAGGACAAAAAATTCAGACTACCGCCCAGAGCAGTCTTTATGTGGCCTACCTGGCTGGCTGGCTGGTTTTTGAGAGTTAAAGGCAAGGATGGATATAATAAATGCTGGAAATCACCTAAGGGCAATCCCTAGGACTTTTCAACACAATTGCCGGTAATTGTTGTTACATTTTTTTTAGAGGAAATTACAAATGAAGAAGTCACTCGTATTCGTTGCAATGTTAGCTATCGCTTTGGCCGCTTGCGGTAAAAAAGAAGAAGCAAAACCTGCGGAAGCTCCTGCTGCTGCTCCTGCTGCTCCTGCTGCTGACGCTGCTGCTCCTGCTGCTCCTGCTGCTCCTGCTGCTGACGCTAAGAAGTAATCTTCTTCTTGAAGAAAAAAAGCCGCTTAATAGCGGCTTTTTTATTGCTTCAATTTATTTATTTAGCTAACTGATCGGTTAGCAAAGTTAGCAATTGCATGCCAGCCGGCGTATTTTCTGGCTTACCATCAGCATCCTGCACGTAGACATTCGCTGAATTTTCACCGGTGCTCTTAACGATCACTTGATATTTCTTAGCTTGTAGCTTCGAAACATCTTTGCTGCTAAAGAGATTTGCGAAGAAGCCTTTGCTATCACCTACATCCTTAGCATTGATATAACGTACATAGTAGATACCGTTAGAACGGTTCCGATCTTCAACGGTAAAGTTAGAACGATCCAAGGCCAAGCCTACATCGCGCCATGAACGATCAAAGCTAGAGCTCAACTCGATATAGCCTTGGTTGCCAGTCTCTTGTACAAATTTTGCTTTTGCAGTTTTCTGAACTAAGGGCACTGCCACCATTGCTTTAGCCTGCTCCTGAGTCATACCAAGACGCTCCATCAGACGCGCTAAGAATACCGCCTCTAGCTGAGGATCATTTGGGCGACTAGTCCAAATAGTGGAAATACACGCGCCCGTTGTATCGGATACGCACTTTTCAAGCGCGCCTTTTTGGGTGATATAAATCTCAGTTTCATCAGGCTTTGGCACTTCTAGTCGCGTTTTATATTTATCACGCTCGCCAGTATCGTACATAGAATCTAATGCACCACCAATACTTGATCGAATCCAATCTTGAGCAATCTTGCCGCGGTTTTCTACCCAGTCGGTTTCCATGATGCCGGTTGAAGGCGAATCAACGATCAATAAGAAACCATTTTCTTGCCAGAAATCTTTCACCTGTGGATATAGCTCAGTAGCGGGTTTTTCAACCACTAACCAACGACGCTCGCCATCTCGCTCAATCCGCATGCCCGGAATCCCAGTCATGACGTTAGTACGCATCTGTACTGATTTTTTCATAGCAGCGTTGTATTCAGACATGGTTGCAGTACCGTCTTGAACGATATAACGACGGTCAGCCTGAGCGGTAATCAAATCCGGCGGATAAGACAAATTAGGGCCACGCACTGCTCCAGTGGATTTGTAATCTACCGTATCGTTGCTAGTGACCGATTTGCATGCCGTCAAGATAATTGCGGCAGTGATGGTAAGGCCAAGTATCGCTATATATCGGCTGAGTATTCGCATCAAATTCATCATATCAAGTCAGCCTGCTTTAATGCTGCCTTCAAGGGTTCGCGTAAGGAAACGCTTAATGGCGTTAATGGCAAGCGAATGCCAGCAGTAATCTTACCCATTTCATGAAGGGCCCATTTCACAGGGATTGGATTTGCTTCCGTAAACATTGCCTTGTGAACCGCTAGCAATTTGTATTGAATCTCGCGGGTTTTTTTTACATCATCAGACATCGCAGCAACACATAATTCATGCATCAAGCGAGGCGCAACGTTGGCTGTTACAGAAATATTTCCCTTGCCACCCATAAGCATCAACATTGCAGCAGTTAAATCATCACCAGAAAATACTGAAAAATCGCTATGCCCAGCCCGCTTGAGGTCGGCCATTAACAAGGTACCGCGCTCTAAATTTCCTGTCGCATCCTTAATGGCAATGATGCCAGGAACACCTGCTAGACGTACAACTGTATCGCCAGCTAAATCGGCTACTGTGCGGCCAGGAACGTTATATAAAATTACTGGCAGATCAACAGATTCTGCAATTTTTTTGAAGTGGGCGTACATACCCTCTTGCGTTGGCTTGTTGTAATAAGGAACCACCTGCAAGCTAGCGTCAGCTCCGACTTTTTTAGCAAACTGCGTTAATTCAATCGCTTCGGTCGTGGAATTTCCACCTGTTCCTGCAATCACAGGAATGCGCCCAGCGATCTGTTCTACCGTCACTCGAATTAATTCACAATGCTCTTCTACAGAGACCGTTGGAGATTCACCGCTAGTACCAACAATGACGATGCCATCAGAACCTTGTGCTACATGCCAATCTAGCAATGACCGCAGGCCCGTGTAATCCAAACTGCCATCCTCGTGCATCGGCGTAACAATGGCGGGCATGCTGCCAGAAATGGGCTTTTTGCTACCTTTAGATTGAACTGTATTTGTCACCGAATATGCACCGATATGGACTGTCTTAACCTTGAAATTGTAACGGAATGCAGTCTTTTAGCCCGCCTTTTACAGCACAAAGGCCTTGAACCATGGCTGGTTTGGGCTGATCCACATAAATATCCTGATACGCCACGACTTTGAGGCTATGGCGAGCAGCAAAAGCCAATAATTCACCTGGATTTAAGAGGAAATTAGGGTTAGATGGCTTACCGAATTCCCCATTGCCCTGAGCAAAGGTTTCATAGATTAAAATTCCGCCTTCCGCTAACAACTCAGGCAAACGATCGAGATAAGGTCGATATAGGTAATTCGTCACCACAATACCCCCAAACCTTAACTCAGCCAGCGGCCAAGTATCTTGCTCAAGATTTAGGCATTTTGGAATAATAGAAGAAGAATTTAAGGCCTCGATTGCAGAGATATCCTGATCTACAGCTAAAACTGAATAACCCAGATTAGCCAACAATTGAGAATGACGTCCTGAACCGCAAGCAAGATCAAGAACCACACCACCCTTGGGAATGAGTGGTGCAAAACGCACTACCCAAGAGGATGGCTTCACAATCACATCGTGCAGATTAGTCAAACTAAGAACCTTAGTCGTAATGAAGGCCCATTGCTTCGCGGACCTCACGCATCGTTTCTTGAGCAACTTTGCGCGCTTTATCGCCGCCATCAGCAATGATTGAACGCAAAAGACTCGGATCATCCAAATATTTCTGAGCACGCTCAAACATGGGCTGCTGTTCTAGAAGAATGGCATCAATTACTGGCTGCTTGCACTCAAGGCAACCAATACCTGCTGATTTACAGCCCTTTTCAACCCACTGCTTGGTTACTTCATTGGAGTAGACGGTATGCAACTGCCATACTGGACAACGCACGGGGTCACCAGCATCTGTTCGGCGAACACGAGCTGGGTCAGTTGGCATGGTACGGATTTTTTTAATGACCTCTTCAGGCTCTTCGCGAATACTAATCGTGTTGCCATAAGACTTGGACATCTTTTGACCATCAATGCCTGGCATACGTGATGCTGAAGTTAACAATGCCTGTGGCTCAGGGAGAATAATTTTACGCGAGCCTTCTAAGAAACCAAATAATCTCTCCCGATCAGCCATTGATAAACTTTGCGCTTCATGCAGTAATGCTTTAGCTTGTTCCAACGCCTCATCATTACCACGCTCCTGAAATGCTACACGCAACTCCGTATACATCTTGGCGCGTTTACTGCCCAGTTTTTTTACAGCCTCTAAGGCTTTTTCTTCAAAACCCGGCTCACGACCATACAAATAATTAAAGCGGCGCGCGACTTCACGTGTCATCTCTACGTGAGGTACTTGATCTTCGCCTACTGGCACATGTTGAGCACGATAAATCAGAATATCGGCAGCTTGTAGCAATGGATAGCCTAAAAAGCCATAAGTTTGTAGGTCTTTTTCTTTTAACTTTTCAATCTGGTCTTTGTAGGTTGGAACCCGCTCAAGCCAGCCCAATGGGGTTCCCATAGATAGCAGTAAAAAGAGTTCTGCGTGCTCTGGCACCTTGCTCTGAATAAACAAAGTAGCTTGATTTGGATCAACGCCTGCTGCCAACCAATCAATCACCATATCCCAAACAGATTGCTCAATCACATCTGGGGTTTCGTAGTGAGTAGTTAGTGCATGCCAATCTGCCACGAAGAAAAAGCAGGGATACTCAGATTGCAAGCGTACCCAATTCTTGAGCACGCCATGATAGTGGCCAAGATGCAAATTACCCGTAGGTCGCATACCAGAGAGAACACGTTCAGCAAACATCTTTATTCTTTATCTTTATTGTTAATGAATCAATGAAATGCAGACCATACTGGTGTGAGGTGGTCTGGTAAATGTGGCAAATTTCCTAAGTCGATATGGCTTTCATTCGGATCATGAAAATCGGATCCTCGAGATGCCAAGAAACCATATTGCTGGGCAATCTTCCCAAAGGTTTGATATTGATCTGGACTATGACTTCCAGTAATGACCTCAATCGCCAAGCCACCGATGTCTTTAAAGTGCTTATAGAGCTCATCCATCTGTATCGCATTCAGTCTGCTATAGCGTCCCGGATGGGCAATGACTGCAACCCCACCAGCAGCTTTAATCCAGGCGACCGCATCATCCAAAGTTGCCCACATATGTGGAACAAAGCCAGGCTTATCTTCCACTAGATAATTTTTGAATACGTGTTCAGTATCACGGCAAATACCCTGCTCTACTAAAAAGCGCGCAAAGTGTGTTCGTGAAATCAGTTGGTCATTACCCGCGTAATGCAATGCACCTTCATACGCACCAGGAATTCCTACTTTTGCTAATTGATCAGCCATGAGTTGAGCACGATCCCCGCGACCTTCGCGCGTGCGACGTAGACCTTCTAGAATGCCAACATGCTTAGCATCAATACCAAGTCCAACAATGTGGATGGTGACCCCCATCCAAGTCACTGAAATTTCTACGCCAGCTAGGTAGTCCATATTTAAAGCGCTGGCTGCATCTTTTGCACGCTGTTGACCACCCAACTCATCATGATCCGTTAGCGCCCACAAATGAACACCATTCGCTTTCGCTCGCTCTGCAAGTTGTTCAGGCGTCAAAGTGCCATCAGAGACTACTGAGTGGCAATGTAAATCGGCGTTAATGGGGGAAAAGCTGCTCATGAACCTATTTTAGGTCAAGCTGGTATCAATTACCCGGCGAGGTGCATCAAGGTAGTCACGGGACTGCATCTCGATAAGCCGAGACACTGTTCTGGAGAATTCTGAGGTAATTTGGCCCTCGGTATACAGCTCTGTAGCTGGAACCTCAGCAGAGATGATTAATTTGATCTTATGGTCATATAAGACGTCAATCAGCCAGATAAAGCGGCGTGCCTCATTGGTCATCCTAGGAGGCATATAGGGCACCCCAGAGAGAATCACAGTATGAAATTGCTTAGCAATCTCAAGGTAGTCATTTTGGGAGCGCGGGCCACAGCACAAAGTTTGAAAATCAAACCAAACGACTCCATTAGCCAAATGTAAAGGCCTGAGCTCACGAGACTCAATATTTAAGACAGGCATCGCAACCTCTTTGCGATTACCAATTAATGTTTGAAACATCTGACCTAGCTTGACCTGCGTTTCTGCGCTGGCTGGAGTTAAATACGCTTGTACTTGCGCCATCTGCACACGACGATAGTCATTGCCTGCATCCAAATTTAAGATATCGAGCTTTTCTTCAAGTAATTGAATCGCTGGAATCAATCGATCACGATGCAAGCCATTGGGGTATAGCTGATCTGGACGATAGTTTGACGTCATCACAAATTGCACACGGTCCTCAAATAATGCACTCAAGAGACGATATAAAATCATCGCATCAGCAATGTCATTGATGTGGAACTCATCAAAGCAGATCAAGCGAAAGCGCTGCGATATTCTTTTAGCAAGCTCATCCAAAGGGTCGGCCATGCCTGATAGCTCATGTAATTCGCGGTGAACTTCCCGCATGAACTCATGAAAATGAATACGAATCTTTTTTTCTACTGGGGAGGCCGCATAAAAGCAGTCCATCACAAAGGACTTTCCACGCCCTACTCCACCCCATATATACAAACCCTGAGGCAGGGCCGGTTTGAAGAGCGCTTTCTTGAGATTGTTACTACGAATCTCTTTATACGCAATCCATTCATCTTCGCACTGCTGTAAACGCTCTACAGCACGAAGCTGCGCGGAATCGGTATGATATCCGCGCGTTTTTAATTCTTGTTGGTAGTACTCAATTGTTTTCAATTACATATTTAATGCGCGTTGATCAGTTGCCAACGCTGCTTCGCGCATGACTTCTGACAGACTTGGATGCGGATGACAGATACGAGCAATATCCTCGGCCGCTGCTTTAAATTCCATCGCCACAGCAGCTTCCGCAATTAAATCAGAAGCATTTGGTCCAATGATATGAACACCGAGGATTTCATCAGTCTTAGCATCAGCCAAGATTTTGACAAAACCATCAGTACGGCCCATACCCAATGCACGGCCATTAGCTCCAAATGGAAATTGACCAGCCTTATAAGCAATGCCAGCCTCTTTCAAGGCTTGCTCAGTCTTACCAACCCAGGCAATTTCAGGATCGGTATAAATCACCCAAGGAATGCAGTTGTAATCAATATGTGGCTTTTGGCCAGCGATCACTTCTGCTACCAATACACCCTCATCTTCCGCTTTATGCGCCAACATCGGGCCGCGTACAACATCACCGACAGCGTACACGCCAGGTGCGGCTGTGGCACAAGTGTGATCATCAACGGGAATGAAACCACGTTCATCCACTTTCAGGCCAATCTTGTCTAAACCCAATTTATCGGTATTTGGTACACGACCAACTGAAACGATCAAGCGATCACACTCTAGCTTGGCAGTCTTACCAGCACTATCAGTGTAGTTAACAACAATACCCTTCTTATCAGCCTTCACATCACCAATCTTCACGCCCATATTGATGTTCAGACCCTGCTTCAGAAAAAGTTTTTGTGCTTCCTTTGCAATACCTGTATCGCATGCCGCCAAAAAAGAAGGTAATGCTTCGAGCACAGTCACTTCAGAGCCTAAACGACGCCATACAGAGCCAAGCTCTAGGCCAATCACACCTGCACCAATGACACCGAGCTTCTTGGGAACTGAATCAAACTTCAGTGCGCCTTCGTTATCGCAGATCAAGATGTTATCGACTAGCAAACCAGGCAAATGGCGCGCTTTAGAACCAGTTGCAATGATGACGTTCTTCGCGGTAACAGTTTCTTTATCTTTGCCCTCAATCTTAATTTGATAACCATCAGTACCTTTAGCTTCGAAAGAAGCATGGCCTCTTAATAAGGTGATTTTGTTCTTACGGAAGAGATACTGAATACCACCAGTCATCTTCGTCACGATATCGTCTTTACGAGCAACCATCTTTTTAGAATCAATGCTGACAGAGCCAACCTGGATCCCATGATCAGCAGCCTGGTGACCAATCTTCTCAAACTCCTCGGAAGAGGCCAATAAAGCCTTAGAAGGTATACAACCCACGTTTAAGCAAGTGCCTCCTAAGCGAGGCTCACCCTTAGGATCATCATAAGAGCTAGATTCTGCACAGGCAACCTTAAAACCAAGTTGCGCTGCACGAATTGCGGCAATGTAGCCGCCAGGGCCACCACCAATTACCACTACATCAAAAGCTTGGCTCATGATCTTCCCTTTTTATAAATCAAGAAGAAGACGTGCTGGATCTTCTAAAGCATCCTTCATGGCAACTAAACCAAGTACAGCCTCACGACCATCAATGATGCGATGGTCATATGACAAAGCAAGGTAGTTAATTGGACGAACTACTACTTGGCCGTTTTCAACAACAGCGCGGTCCTTAGTAGCATGGATACCCAAAATAGCAGATTGTGGTGGGTTGATGATCGGCGTAGAGAGCATAGAACCAAATACACCTCCATTAGAGATAGAGAATGTACCGCCAGTCAACTCTTCAATTGATAACTTGCCTTCGCGGGCCTTTACACCAAACTCAGCAATCTTCTTCTCAATATCAGCTAAATTCATTTGATCAACATCACGCAGAATCGGAACTACCAAGCCCCGTGGTGAGCTGACAGCAATACCAATATCAAAGTAACCGTGATAAACGATGTCATTGCCATCTACAGAGGCATTAAGTAATGGGAATTTCTTCAAAGCATGGGTTGCCGCTTTGACAAAGAAAGACATAAAGCCCAACTTCACACCATGAGTTTTCTCAAACTGATCTTTGTATTTATTACGAAGCGCAATCACTGGACCCATATTGACTTCATTAAATGTAGTCAAAATTGCGTTGTTTGCTTGGGACTCCAGCAAGCGTTCGGCAATCCGAGCGCGCAAGCGGCTCATGGGAACACGCTCCTCTGGACGATCACCCATTGGAATGGATGCACTTGGAAGAGCAGCAGATTTTGCACCACCAGCAGTGGCATTTAAGGCATCACCCTTAGTAATTCGGCCGTCACGACCAGAGCCGGCAACTTGACTAGTACTCAGATTATTTTCTGCCATAATTTTTGCTGCTGAAGGGGCTGCAGCTACAGTTGAAGCTTTAGCCGCTGGAGCAGCTTTTACTGGAGCTGCGGCTGGGGCTGCTACAGGAGCAGACTTAGCAGCCACTGCAGTGCTATCAATTTTAGCGATCAATTGTTCAGCAATAACAGTACCGCCATCGGCAACTACGATTTCAGTAAGCACGCCAGCAGAAGGTGATGGCACTTCGAGAACCACTTTGTCAGTTTCAATTTCAATCAAGATTTCGTCTTGACCAATAGCATCGCCGACTTTCTTTTTCCACTGCAATAAAGTTGCTTCAGCAACAGATTCAGAGAGTTGTGGAACTTTAACTTCAAAAATAGCCATGATTAATCCTAGTTATATGTATGTTGAGTTATGGATACGATTATTTCGTAATCACGTAACCTTTTAGATTGGCAAATGCCGCATTCAATAAAGACTTCTGCTGTTCTTGGTGTAGATGAGCATATCCACAAGCAGGCGAAGCAGATGCAGGACGTCCTGCATAAGCCAACTTCATGCCATCCGACATGTTTTCCAAAATATTATGTTGTACGAAGAACCAAGCACCTTGATTCTGAGGCTCATCTTGACACCACACAACCTCTTGTACTTTTGGATACTTCTTCAACTCAGCAGCAAGTGCTTTATGCGGGAACGGATAGAGCTGTTCCAAGCGAATGACGGCAACGTCAGTGATCTTCTTCTCTGTGCGCTGTTTCACAAGGTCGTAATAAACCTTGCCTGAACACATCACCAAACGGCTTACTTGCTTAGCATCGATAGTCTCATCACGCTCAGGCAATATTGTGTGGAATTTGCCTTTGGTAAATTCTGATAAAGGAGATGCTGCTTCTTTATTGCGAAGTAATGATTTGGGAGTGAGCAAGATCAGTGGCTTGCGGAACTGACGAATCATCTGACGGCGTAATACGTGGAAGATCTGCGATGCAGTAGTTGGCTGAATCACTTGCATATTGGTATCAGCACATAGCTGCATGAAGCGCTCAAGACGGGCTGATGAATGTTCTGGGCCTTGACCCTCATATCCATGGGGCAACATCATGACTAAGCCATTGACACGACCCCACTTCACCTCACCCGAGGCGATAAATTGATCAATGACCACTTGGGCACCATTGGCAAAGTCACCAAATTGGGCTTCCCAGATCGTTAGCGTATTGGGTTCAGCTGAAGCGTAGCCATACTCAAACCCAAGCACAGCCTCTTCGGACAAAATAGAGTCAATGACTAAAAATGGTGCTTGATCTTTAGCAATATGACGCAAAGGAATGTAAACACCGGTATCCCATTTCTCGCGATTTTGATTGTGCAAAACCGCATGACGATGTGTAAAGGTTCCGCGACCACTGTCCTCGCCTGATAAGCGAACTGGATAACCACTCGCCACCAAGGATGCGAATGCCATATGTTCGCCCATACCCCAGTCAATATTGGTTTCACCACGCCCCATTGCTGCGCGATCATTTAATACCTTTTCAACCAAGGGGTGAACTTTAAAGCCTTCGCGTGCAGTAGAAACGCGCTCAGCCAAACGCTTCCATTCTGTTAAAGGAATAGCTGTATCAGCTTCATCGGTCCATTTCTTATTCAAAAACGGCGCCCAATCGACTGCGAACTTGCCCTTGTAATTGCTGAGAACTGGATCAGAGGTCTGAATACCGGCATCCATCGCAGCTCGGAAGTCTTTGACCATCTGGTCTCCCGTACCGACAGGCAATGTACCTTCTGCTTCAAGCCTATCTGCATAAAGCTTTCGTGTGCCAGGATGCTCAGCAATTATTTTATACATCAAGGGCTGGGTCATCGAGGGCGTATCTTGCTCGTTATGACCTAGCTTTCTGAAGCAAACAATATCGATTGCTACATCTTTATGGAACTGTGTACGAAACTCTATAGCCAGTTGAGTTGCCAATACCACTGCTTCAGGATCATCGCCATTAACATGCAATACTGGCGCATCAATAATCTTCATGATGTCTGTGCAGTACAAACTCGAACGCAAGTCTCGCGGGTCTGAAGTAGTAAAACCAATTTGGTTATTGATCACAATGTGAACTGTACCGCCGGTGGAATAGCCACGTACCTCTGCCAAAGACAAAGTCTCTTGCATCACACCTTGGCCAGCAATTGCAGCATCGCCATGCACTAGCACCGGCAATACCTGCTGTCCCAACAGATCCCCACGACGATCCATGCGGGCTCGAGCTGAACCTTCCACTACTGGATTAACGATCTCGAGATGAGAAGGATTAAATGCTAAAGAAACATGAACGGGTCCGGTTGGCGTAGAAATGTCGCTAGAAAAACCTTGGTGGTATTTCACATCACCAGCAGGTAAAGTCTCAGGGCCTTTGTGCTCAAACTCTGCAAATAAATCTTTCGGCATTTTGCCTAAAGTATTTACAAGAACATTGAGACGACCGCGGTGCGCCATACCAATGACGATCTCTTGCACCCCTTTGGCACCAGCTTCATGAATTAATTCATCCATGCAAGCAATGAAACTATCGCCACCCTCGAGAGAGAAGCGTTTTTGACCAACATACTTGGCTTGCAGATAACGTTCTAAGCCTTCTGCCGCAGTAACGCGATCTAAAATTTGACGCTTTTTATCCACATCAAATGAAGGTCTTGAGCGGATGGATTCCAACTTCTCTTGCCACCACTTCTTAATCTTTTGGTCAGCAATGAACATATATTCAGCACCAATCGTGCCGCAGTATGTTTCACGCAATGCTTGCAGCAAGTCCCGCAAGCTCATTTCGTTTCTGCCGAAGAATGTATTGCTAATATTGAAGACGATATCCATATCGCCATCAGTAAATCCGTAGAAGGCTGGATCTAACTCAGGAATGTCCTGACGCTCAGTGCGCTTCAAGGGATCAATGTCTGCCCAACGATTGCCAACGTTTCGATACGCCGCTATTAACTGCTGCACTGCGACACGTTTACGTCCCATGTCGGAGTTAGCTGAATCAGAAATCGTTCTGATGGGGCCTTGTTTGGCGCGCTCAGCAAAAGAAGCAACAATGGGTCCGTGAGCAATGTCAGTTCGAGATGAACCGTCGACAGCTGGGACTTGCTTCACATTATCAAAATACGCTCGCCAATGATCTGCTACAGAAGCTGGATCGTGCAAATAGGACTCGTAGAGATCCTCTACATAGGGTGCGTTACCGCCAAAGAGATAAGAGTTATCTCTTGATTCCTGCATCATGATGCTCACCTTTCATCGGGTTTCCCGACTACAACTGTGGTTATAACCATTCGTTACGCGGCTTCACCGTTTCACGAATTGATCTGTGCAAAAACTGCTACTACCTTGTTAATTTAACACGATTGACCATTTTCTACAAAAGGACTTTCCCTATCTGTTGTGATTTAGGGGCATTTATCTAGCGAGATGAAATTAATAAGAACTTTCCTACCTGGCTTTAAAGATCTCCTGACAGATTCCCTTGGCTTTGATTTTTATTCTCTAAATCTTCAAATGAATTAATGAAATTAAGGGAAATATGAAAACCATCACCCCAGATATGGAGTACCTCAGTACTAGACAAAGTGCCAAGATTTTGCAGGTATCGCTTGGAACGGTTCAAAAAATGGTGGAATTAGGCGAATTAATCGCCTGGAAGACTCGTGGCGGACATAGGCGCATATTGGCAAGCTCTCTAGAGCAACAGCTCCAGCGTCGAAAAAGAGCCATGCGACAAAAAACCAGTCAAAACTGTATTGCCATGGGTATTTTCCGCCGGGCTGAAAATAGCCAAGATCTCCTAGAATCGATTCAAGAATGGCAACTCAAGGTGGAAATGGAGGTGGCTATTGATAGCCTAGAGGGTCTAATGAAGGCAGTATCTATTGTGCCTGATTTAATCTTTTTGGATGCCTTAATACCACCAGTAGAACAGGTTCATCTGATCCATTATTTGAGTAAAAACAAGGATACACAGAGAATTCCTATTCTAGTAGATGAAGGTTTTATCAAACTTCACCCTGGCGTAGTAGCTCTAGCAGATGAAAATCATGGTCATAAACCACCATTCACAGAAAACATCAAAGCAGAGCTAGAAAATGGTCTGATTGATCTTAACCCCCTCATTATTGGATACCCTGCTACCAATATCGAGTCAGATCAATCATGGGCTCAGGTAAGCCGCTATGAACTATTAGAGTCTATCTTTATAGAAGCTCTAGGAAAGAAATGTATCTAAAAACGCTGGGAGATAAAAAGGCCGCATCTGCGGCCTTTTTTGATGTATTGAGTAGGGTTTAGATCAAGTAGCTGCTACGGTCTTTGCCATCAATCCACTTTGGAGCCTTACCACGGCCTGTCCAGGTCTCACCTGTAGAGGAATTGCGGTATTTAGGGGCTACCTTGCCGCCACCACTTTTAACGCCTGCTTTACGGCTAAACAAGTCTGAAGCGCTTAAACCATATTGCTCAATAATCGCTTTAGCTTTAGCAATGCCATCAGCCTTTTCATGGGCAATCGCCTCTTTAATCTGTTTATCTAAGTGCTCGCGCTGAGCTATGAGGTCTTTATAAGAAGACATGTATATTTTTCTCCGAATAGTGGGTTATTTAAAGTAGTTAAATTAACTTGTAATTAAACTATTTAAGTATTGATTATATATACAAATAGAAATTAAGCAGAAATTTATATTATAAACCTTTCATTTAAAGGTTTATCTGAATTAATATTTGCAATAATCAATATAATCGTTATAAATATTATGATCGATTATGGTGAATTTATAGTAATTACTATTTTCTCAGGGTAAATGTACCGCTCGCTTTAGCAGTAATCTCTCCAGCATCATTTAAAACCACTGCTTCACAGTAATTGATGGTCTTACCAGCTTTGAGAACACTGCCCTCGACCACGATTTTACCGATACTGGGACGCAAGAAACTCGTAGTCATATCAATCGTAATCACACCCAAAGGATGATTATGGGCACTTCTTGTTGCCGAGGCCATCGCAAAATCGAGCAAAGTCATAATCACGCCGCCCTGAGCAACCTGAAAGCTATTGGTAAATTCAGGTTTGAGTTCGAGACTAACGCGAGACTTACCATCGCGTGCATATTCTGGGACAACACCGAGGTGATGCAGGAAAGGAATATCTAGACCAAAGAAGCTGGTTCGCTCTTCACTCTGGGGATGGGGGATTGTTGGGCTCATATTGTGATCAATTAAAACACTAAAGATAAATGGTCGGGGCGAGAGGATTTGAACCTCCGACCACATGCACCCCATGCATGTACGCTACCAGGCTGCGCTACGCCCCGACAAGAGACAAAATTGTATCAGTAACTATTTAGACAGAATTTGCAGAACCGCTTGCAATTCATCGCGTAGGCGTACTTCGCCACGCACTTCATCAAGGCGATTTCTAGCGCCACTGATGGTAAAGCCCTCTTCATAGAGAAGTGCTCTGATTTTACGAATCAACACCACTTCATGGTGCTGATAGTAACGACGATTACCACGGCGTTTCTGAGGACTAAGCTGCGAAAATTCCTGCTCCCAATAGCGCAAAACATGAGAACGCACGCCACATAATTCTGCTACTTCACCAATCGTGAAATAACGTTTAGATGGTATCGGGGGAAGTTGAGAGCTCGGCAGTGCCAAGCTAGCATCAAACTCGGTTTTCTCGAGCATATGACTCCACTACATCTTTAAGCTTTTGACTTGCATGAAATGTCACTACACGTCTTGCTGCTATCGGAATCATTTGACCTGTTTTTGGATTTCGGCCAGGACGAGCCGATTTATTACGTAACTGGAAGTTACCAAAGCCAGAGATCTTCACCTCAACACCAGACTCAAGAGAGTGGCCAATGCGATCAAAAAAAGCATCAATCATGTCTTTTGCTTCGCGTTTATTTAATCCAACTTGATCAAACAGCGCCTCTGATAGTTCATTTTTAGTAACGGTGTCATTGATATTGAATTCGCTCATTGCCAGTCTCTTCTATAGCTTTTTGATATTTAAGTAATATTAAACCTAGCGCAGACGGGCTGCGCACTTTTTTTCTACGGCCGTCAATAAAGCAGCCATAACTGCATCAATTTGGGGATCTTGCAATGTTTCATTAGGGTTTAACAGGATCACACGGAAAGCCAAACTCTTTTCATCGTCAGCCATACTGCTTGATCCTGCCTTCGGTCTGAACTCATCAAATAGCTCAATGGTTCGAACAAAATTCTGCTTGCTAGCTATCATCGCATCTAACAAAGATTGTGCAGAAACAGTTTGCTTAACCACTAATGCTAAATCACGTTGAGCCGCTTGAAACTTACTTAACTCTTCGGGCTGCGGTAAACCAAGTTCTCTAATCGGTTCTAAATCGAATTCAAACAAAACAGGTACTTGTGGCAGCTCATAAGCTTGTTGCAAACTTGGGTGTAATTCGCCTATCCAGCCAACTGCAGTTTTTCCTGCATTTGTTTTTAAGAATATCTGTGCAGAACGGCCTGGATGTAAAGCTGGGTGCTGAGCGGCTTCTGTAATGAAGTGGATTGGATCTAGAACGCTTTCGAGATCACCCTTTACATCAAAGAAATCAACCGCACGATTAGCGCTTGACCATTGTTCTGGAACAAAGGAGCCGTAAGCTAAGCCCCCTAGCTTTTGCGCTTGAGTAAAGCCAGCAACCATGCCAGGCTCTTCTTGAATACTGGAATCACGCTTAAATACGCGACCCGCCTCGAAAAGACGTACACGTCCTGCACCACGATTTAAATTGGCTTTGAGATTATTGAGTAAGCCACCCCATAGAGTGCTGCGCATGACACCGTATTGACTAGCAATCGGATTCAAAACGGCAATTACCTCTTTCTCAGTAGCGCCAGCCAGACGCTGTTCACTTTCAAGATCAGTAAAGCCAAAATTAATAGCCTCTTGATAGCCTTGCAATGCTAAACGCTGACGTAATAAATGAATGCCCCGCTTAGCTTCGGCTTTGGCACTCATTTTTAGTAAAGCAACTGGCGGTTGATCAGGAATGTTTTCAAAGCCGTACATTCGTGCAACTTCTTCAATCAAATCTTCTTCGATTTCAATATCAAAGCGATAGCTTGGAGGGCTTACAACAAATACATCACCCTCTTGCTTAAATTCAAAGCCAAGACGCTTAAAGACATCAGCAACAATGTCATTAGTCAATGGAATACCGATGACCTGCATTGCACGCGCCAAGCGCATACGCACGGGTTTGCGGACTGGTACATTGAGAATCTGGTCATCTACTGGGCCTGCTTGACCTCCACAGGTCTCTAGAATCATGGCTGAGAGGTACTCAAGGCAAGAGACCGTGGCTTGTGGATCAACGCCACGTTCAAAACGGTGTGCAGCATCGGTGCTGAAATTAAAACGGCGGGCACGCCCCTGAATCGCGGATGGCAACCAATAAGCAGCCTCTACGTAGATATTTTTAGTGTCATCGCTAACGGCGCAGTGATTACCGCCCATGATCCCTGCAAGCGCTACTGGACCTTTTTGATCTGCAACGACACCAGCTTCTTGCGTCTTGCCTGAAGAATCCTTGCCTTGCAAAGCGACTGTCTGGCCATTCAATAGCTCAAGAGTTTCACCAGATTTCGCCCAGCGAACGGTAATATCGCCCTCTAACTTATCAATATCAAATACATGGGTGGGCTGACCCATTTCTAACATGACGTAGTTAGAAAGATCAACTAATGCAGAAATACTTCTTTGCCCAGCACGAGCTAAACGTTGCACGATCCAATCAGGAGTTTTTGCCTTGGGATTAACGCCACGAATAACGCGACCCGCAAAGCGACCACATAAATCGGGGTTTGCAATCGTCACTTTGCGTTTGTCTTGTATTGATGCTTGTAGTGGATTCCATTGGGGAGCAGATAATGCAGCGCCGGTGATCGCCGATACTTCGCGCGCAATGCCCATGAGGGAGAGGCAATCCGCTTTATTGGGCGTCAACTTAATAGTAAAGATTTGATCATCTAGGTCTAGATACTCGCGGATATCTTTTCCAAGGGGTGCATCTACGGGTAACTCTAGGATGCCTTCATGATCATCACCAAGACCAAGTTCCCGTCCTGAGCACAGCATGCCCTGGCTTTCAACGCCGCGTAGCTTGCCTACCTTAATTATGAAAGGCTTGCCGCCCACTTCTGCTGGAGGTAATTCTGCACCTACTAAGGCACAGGGAATTTTAATGCCAGCACGCGCATTGGGTGCGCCACAAACAATTTGGAGTTCTTGACCCGTTCCAGCATCAACCTTACAAACACGTAAACGATCGGCATCAGGATGTTGCTCAGCAGACAGAATCTGTGCAATCACAATCTTCGTAAATGCGGGAGCTACTGAATGGCGGTCTTCTACTTCTAAACCTGCCATTGTCATGGCATGCGCCAATCCATCGCTATCCTGCGATGGATTTACATATTGACGGAGCCAAGATTCAGAAAATTGCATAGCGCTCTATATTCTTTCTTATGCAGGGAACTGCGCTAAGAAACGTAAATCATTTTCAAAGAAGAGGCGTAAATCATCTATGCCATAACGCAACATAGATAAACGCTCTAAACCAGAACCAAAAGCAAAGCCGGTATAACGCTCAGGGTCAATACCCATATTGCGCAGGACGTTTGGATGAACCTGCCCTGCTCCAGAAATCTCTAACCAACGGCCAGCAAGTTTACCGCTACCAAAGGCCATATCAATTTCTGCAGAAGGCTCTGTAAATGGGAAGTAGGATGGACGAAAACGAACTTGTAATTCGTTTGTTTCAAAGAAAGTTCTTAAGAAATCGGTATACACACCCTTCAAATCAGCAAAGGAAACTTTTTCTGCGATCCACAAACCTTCAACCTGATGAAACATTGGCGAATGCGTTGCATCGCTATCTACACGATAGGTTCTTCCGGGTGCAATCACTTTAATTGGAGGCATCACATCTGCCTTGGCGTATTTCTTCACATGCTCGCTTGCATAACGCACCTGAATCGGGCTGGTATGGGTGCGCAATAACAGGGGTTTACCTTGAGAATCTTTGCCGTCAATGTAAAAAGTGTCCTGCATAGAGCGGGCAGGATGATTCTCAGGGCTATTTAAGGCTGTGAAATTAAACCAATCGGTTTCAATTTCAGGACCATCTGCAACATCAAAACCAATGGAGCTAAAGATTTCTTCTACACGCTCCCAAGTGCGCATTACCGGGTGCAAACTACCTACTGCTTGGCCACGACCAGGCATAGAGACATCGATTGACTCAGCTGCCAAACGTTGCATCATCACGGCATCAGACAAGGCCTGACGACGCTCTTGTAATGCATCTTCTACTTGAGTTTTGATTTGATTAATTTGGGCGCCAGCACTCTTGCGCTCCTCAGGCGACATTCCACCAAGCGCTTTTAAACGCTCAGTGAGAACACCTGATTTACCGAGATACTTGGCTTTCGCGTCCTCAAGAGCTGCTCCATCAGCAGCCCCGAGGAAATCACGTTTAGCATCCTCGACAATGTGGTCGAGAGAAACCATTGCAGCTTAGTTTTGAAAACTAAGATTAAGCTGCAGCGTTTACTACGGATTTAATCCGAGTAACCAAAGCGGCAAAAGCCGGCTTGTCAGCAATGGCCATATCTGAAAGTACTTTACGATCGAGATCGATTGAGGCTTTCTTCATACCATTCATGAATACGCTATAGGTCATGTCATGCTCACGTACTGCCGCATTGATACGGGCAATCCACAAAGCGCGGAATACCCGTTTCTTATTGCGACGGTCACGATAGGCATATTGACCAGCACGCATAACCGCTTGCTTAGCAATCCGGAATACGTTTTTACGACGACCGCGATAACCTGTTGCGGCATCAGTGATTTTCTTATGACGGGCTCTTGCTGTAACCCCACGTTTGACTCTTGGCATTTGATTCTCCTAATCTAGTCTGAGGTTAAGCGTAAGGAAGCATGGAGCGAATTGACTTAACATCAGCTTTCGCAACTTCTGTCGTACCACGCAAGTGACGCTTATTCTTGGTAGTCTTCTTAGTGAGGATGTGGCGTTTAAAGGCCTGGCCTCGTTTGATCGTTCCGCCTGCGCGAACCGTGAAGCGCTTTTTAGCGCTACTCTTGGTCTTCATCTTGGGCATAAAGCACCCCTTCATTTACTTGTGCAACATAGGTGGTAACCGACGGTTACTCTTCCTGTACCCAGAAGCACTTCTAACTACCAGCACTTTTCAGTGCCTCCCTACACAAGAACCAGGTAGAACCTGATTACTTAGCCTTACGAATGGGGGCCAATACCATCACCATCTGGCGGCCTTCCATTTTTGGAAACTGTTCAACTTGGCCATGCTCAACAAGGTCCAACTTCAAACGCTCCAACATTCTTGCTCCGATTTCTTGGTGGGCCATTTCACGACCCCGAAACCGTAACGTAATCTTTGTCTTATCGCCGTCTTCCAAAAAGCGGATTAGATTGCGTAGCTTTACACCGTAGTCACCATCATCTGTGCCGGGTCGGAATTTCACTTCCTTCACCTGAATCACTTTTTGCTTCAGCTTTGCTTCATGCATCCGCTTGGCTTCTTGGTACTTGAATTTGCCGAAGTCCATGATACGAACTACAGGTGGTTCAGCTGTCGGAGCAATTTCAACCAGATCGGTCTCTTTCTCTTCTGCTGCAGCCAGGGCTTCACTCAACTTAACTACACCGATGGGCTCTCCATCAATTCCAATCAAACGCACTTCAGGAGCAGTAATTTCCCGGTTAATGCGCTGCAATTTTTCAGTAGCGATCTTCTTAATTCCTTTAAAAAAACAATAAAAACCGCTCTACCCCTAGCTAGGCTCGGGTCCGACTTTCTGGGATATATCCTGCTGGAGTCGGGCAACGAAGGCATCAAGAGGCATTACGCCTAAATCCACTCCGCCACGGGCACGAACGGCCACCGTATTACTTTCAGATTCTTTATCCCCGACAACTAACAAAAATGGGATCTTCTGTAATGCGTGCTCGCGTATTTTATACGTTATTTTCTCATTCCGCAAATCAGATTCAACTCTAAACCCTTGTTTTTTCAGCGATTGCTGGACTTGTTGTGCGTATGCAGCTGAATTTCCGGAGATATTGAGAACCACAGCCTGGGTTGGGGCAAGCCAAACTGGCATATTTCCAGCATGGTTTTCGATCAAAATGCCGATAAAACGCTCTAAAGAGCCGACAATTGCTCTATGAAGCATGACTGGGGTCTTGCGGCTATTGTCTTCAGCCACATATTCAGCGCCTAAACGCTCTGGCATCGAGAAATCCACCTGAATCGTGCCGCACTGCCAAGTCCGCCCAATGGAGTCTTTTAGGTGATATTCAATCTTAGGACCATAAAAAGCGCCCTCGCCTGGTAGCTCTTCCCATTCTTGGCCAGAAGCCTTCAAGGCGCCGCGCAGGGCCTCTTCCGCTTTGTCCCAGATGGCATCATCGCCAACCCGCTTGGCAGGACGTAAGGCCAACTTCACAGCCACTTCAGTAAAACCAAAATCTTGATAGACGTCGCGGACCGCTTTATCAAAGCTGGCTACTTCGGATTGAATTTGATCTTCAGTGCAGAAAATATGGCCATCGTCTTGTGTGAAACCACGAACGCGCATCAAACCATGCAATGCACCGGATGGTTCATTACGGTGGCATTGACCAAACTCACCAAAGCGCAATGGCAACTCGCGATAGCTATGCAGGCCAGAGTTATAAATTTGCACATGGCCAGGGCAGTTCATCGGCTTTAATGCATAGGCACGATTCTCCGACTCAGTCGTGAACATATTTTCTTTATAGTTTTCCCAGTGGCCTGATTTTTCCCAAAGACCACGATCCAAAATTTGCGGGGCCTTTACTTCTTGGTAGCCTTCTTGCTGATACACGCGTCGCATGTACTGCTCAACTTCTTGCCAGATCGACCAACCTTTGGGATGCCAGAAAACTAGACCGGGAGCCTCAGACTGAAAATGAAAGAGGTCAAGTAATTTTCCAAGACGTCGGTGATCACGTTTTTCCGCCTCTTCAAGCATATGCAAATAGGCATCTTGATCTTCTTTACGTAACCAGGCTGTGCCATAGATACGCTGTAACATCTCATTCTTACTATCGCCACGCCAATAAGCGCCAGCAACACTTTGTAACTTAAATACTTTTAACTTGCCAGTGGAAGGTACATGAGGGCCACGACACAAATCAGTGAACTTACCTTCTACATAAAGGGAAACATCTTCACCTTGCGGGATACTAGCAATAAGCTCTGCTTTGTAGTTTTCGCCCTGATCTTTGAAAAATTTCACTGCTTGGTCACGTGGCATCACAGTGCGCACTACTAGCTCATCTTTTTTAGCAAGCTCAGCCATTTTCTTTTCAATGGCTAGCAAATCATCGGGTGTAAATGGACGGTGATAGGAGAAGTCATAATAAAAACCGTTCTCTATCACTGGACCAATCGTCACCTGCGCTTCAGGGAATAATTCTTTTACAGCGTATGCCAATAAATGGGCTGTTGAGTGGCGCACAATCTCAAGTGCTTCAGGACTCTTGTCAGTAATGATCGCGAGCTGACTATCTTTGTCGATCAGAAAACTCGTATCAACCATCTTGCCATCAACGATGCCACCTAAGGCTGCTTTTGCAAGACCACTACCGATACTTTGAGCAACATCCGCTACGCGAACGGGGGCCTCAAACTCACGTTTTGATCCATCGGGCAGAGTAACTACAAGCATCATGACTCCATCTTAATTACTGAACTTCTGTTTTACTACTGTGACCTAAAAATAAAGCGCGGCAGCTTATGGGCATCCGCGCCTTGGGTTTCCCCACTGGGTCTTATTCGTTGGTAGGCTCGATTGGACTCGAACCAACGACCCCCACCATGTCAAGGTGGTGCTCTAACCAGCTGAGCTACGAGCCTATACAGCCATAGAGTTTATCACCGGCGACGCACTTGGGTGACCCCTTTAACTTCTTCTAGGCTATTTTGAACAAGGCGCAACACTTCAGAATCCTTGACCTCAACTGTTAAAAGGATCTGGGCTAGGCCCTTTTTAGCAGATTTACGTAAATCAATGACATGAACACCTTGCCGAGTCAGAATTTCAAAGAGCTCACGCATTAGGTCTTGACGATCTAAGCCAGTCACCACCAAATCCGCTGGGAACACCCGCTTTGGGTCCTTGTCTGTAATTGAATTGGCTGTAGCAGTCCAAGTAGTTTGAATAACGCGTTCGGGAGCCCTTTCTAAAAGTCCTCTAAAGGTTCTACAGGAACGGCGATGTATAGAAATACCTCTACCCTGAGTCACAAATCCTGCAATCATGTCTGGTGGCACTGGCCGGCAGCAACGCGCCAATTGTGTCAATAAAGAATCTACACCAACTACCAAGACATCACCGCTCTGCCCCGTTTTGCGAGCGCTATTACGCAAAACAATTTCCGGTGTGGCTACTTTGGCTTCAGGACCTGCTTCGACTTTAGGTTCTACAGGCTTTGCTGTAAGACCGGTCTCTTCATCATCGAGAGCATTGAACCAGGCACGCACTCTCGAGCGTGCTCTTTGTGAGCGCAAATAGTTTTTATCGGGACTAATCCAATCGCGCGAAGGGCCACCATGCTTGACAGCAATAATCTCAATAGTCTGACCATTTTGTAATGCAGTCTCTAAAGGAACCATTGCGCCATCAACACGCGCACCTCTACAACGATGGCCTAAGTTCGTATGAACAGCGTAGGCAAAGTCCACTGGTGTGGAGCCTTTTTCTAGGGAAATCACTTTACCTAATGGCGTGAGCACATAGATGTGATCATCAATCTCGTGATGTTTGAGCTGTTCCCAAGCGTCTTCCTTCCAAGAAATTAACTGCCTTGCCCAAGCAATCTGTCTTTCATAGGCCACTTCTGCACTATCGGTTCCAGCTTGATGGGAAGAATTAGGCGGTTTAGACATGCCAATATAAGCGCCCTCTTTATAACGCCAGTGAGCCGCCAAACCATACTCTGCTTGTTGATGCATCTCTTGAGTGCGTATCTGAATCTCAAAGGCCGTACCATCCTCATTCATCACCACTGTATGGAGAGATTGATAGCCGTTTAGTTTAGGACGTGCAATGTAATCGTCAAACTCACGCGGTACTGGTTGCCAGACGTTATGTACGATGCCTAAGACTGCATAGCAGGATTTCACATCCGCAACCAAGATACGAAATGCTCTCACATCATAAAGATCAGCAAAGTCTAGTGACTTGCCTTGCATCTTCTTCCAGATACTATAGATATGTTTTGGTCTACCAACTACCTCGCCTTCGACATGTACTAGCTTTAATTCTTCTTGGAGCTGCAAAACAATTCGATCAATGAATGATTGACGCTCCATTCTTTTGGCATCCAACATCTTGGCAATATCGCGATAGGTATCTGGGGACATTACTCTAAATGCCAAGTCTTCCATCTCCCACTTCATTTGCCAGATACCCAAACGGTTGGCCAATGAGGCGTCAATATTGAGAATCTCATACGCCCAAGGGGCGGGCATAGATATATTCTCTTGAGTGATCCAACGCAGTGTTTGTAGACGTGAGGCTAAATAGATCAGGACGACACGTAGGTCATCACCAAAAGCCAAGAGCATCTTGCGCAACATCTCTTCTTGGCCTGCCACACTTAAGCCACCATCATCACGCACCAATTTCGCTTGTGCCTGGCGCAAGCCTCGGTAGCCAATTAATAACTTTGCTGACTCTTCACCAATCAGCTTGATGAGCGCTTCTTTGCCATGCGTTCGAGCAATATTGCTGGCAGCAGTTAATGTAGCTTCATCTAAACCGAGAGATTGCAGAATTTGCAAAGCGCCAGCGGCGTGCGCTTCTGCTGGCTCGCCATACCAAACATCAATGAAAATTGGTTTGCTGAAAACATTTGCCATTGGCAGCTAAGCCTTAGCTGAAGAATTCTTGTGCTAGAGCAATTTGTTCTTGTTTCACAAATGCAGGGGCATGACCCACATTTGGAATCTCAATGCTGTGAGCATGTGGATTTACTTTGCACATCTGGGCAACTGTAGCTGCAGAGAGCAGATCAGATTGAGCGCCACGCACGATCAAGATCGGAATACGAATTTGCTTGAAGGCGTGCCACATCGCCATCTCACCTGCCTTAGCCATGATGGGATTGACAGAGGCAAATGGCACAGCAATATCGGGGTCGTAATGCATGATCCATAAACCATTGCGTTCAATCAACATCGGGCTGTTATAGGTTTCCCACTCATCTGGTGTGTGCTCACCAAAAGTAGCGCAAATAGCGTTAAGTCGATTTAAGGCATCGGCACGGCTCGCAAATGAAAAAGGTTGGCCTACGTAAGAGCCTAGGCGCTGAATGGCTTCAGCCTCAATTTTTGGCCCCACATCATTAATCAACATTCTGCGTATAGGAGAGTTTGGCATCGCTGCATAAACCATGCCAATGAGACCGCCCATTGAAGTTCCCAGCCAATCGACTTGGGATACACCTAGGTGTTTTACCAGTTGGGCAATATCAGCTACATACTGAGGGACGGCATATTGCATGGGATTGCTTAAGCGATCAGAGTCTCCTCTGCCAACGACATCTGGGCAAACTACGTAATAGTCCTGACACATGGCTTCGGCCAAAGTCTTAAAGTCACTACCGCGCCTTGTGAGGCCATGCACGCATAGTAATACTTTTGGATTTCTGGGATTGCCCCAAGCGTGATAAGCCATGCGATGAGTAATATCGCCATCAACACACTGGACATAAAAAGTATCACCCTGGTGATTGACTGGTGCTGAACTCACCTCATCTTGCAGGTCCTCATCATGAGTAGGGTCATCCATACTCCCAAATACCTCGGGCTGTAAAGTCACATGGTCAATCCCATGTTGATCTAAAAGCATGGTGTTGATACGAGACATGATTTGTGGCCACTCTTGCATTTCCGCAATTTCAATATGGCCAATCAGTGCTGGAAAGCTGGGGGTCATCTCCCAAACGTGGAGATCATGCACCGCCAATACGCCGGGAACCCCTCGCAAATCTTTTCCGACTTGCAAATAATCAATGTGTAGTGGTACTCCCTCCATGAGGAAGTGATAAGACTCATGCAGAATGGAGATGGTTGATTTAAGAATCAATAGAGATACTAAGATAGAAAGAATTGCATCAATTGGCATCCATCCAGTCAACTGAATAACCACACCGGCAATCAAAGCGGCGATTGACCCCAGTAAGTCACCCATCACATGAACAAGGGCAGCGCGAGTATTTACGCTTTTCTTGTCGCGTGATAGAACCCAGGCAACCACAATATTCATGAGAAGGCCGATACTAGCCACAACAGTGACTGTAAAGCCATCGACTTTATGTGGATCATAGAAACGACTAATTGCCTCAAACACAATCCATACGACTAAAGCTAACATCGCAATACTATTTACAAAAGCAGCTAAGGCTTCTGCTCTACCGAAACCAAAAGAATGTTTTGGTGAAGGCGGACGACGAGAAATAATTTGCGCTAGGAGTGCCAAGCCTAAGGCAGCCGCATCAGTGACCATGTGACCAGCATCGGAGATCAATGCTAATGAATTGGCAAAATAAGCGGCAGCGCCCTCAACCCCTGCAAAACCAAGGGTAAGAATGAGAGCAATTAAAAGGAGGTTTTGGTTTGAGACTTGCTTGCTATGAGCATGCTGAGCATCGCCTTTTTTATGAGCGTGCAGTGAAGTATCAAGCTCAGAACTCATCTGAGCTCTGGGTTTTGTTGAAGGCGAATAATGGGATCCCGACATGGTGATCCCATTATTTCATTAAATAATGACTACGGTTAGAAACCCGTTGTATCAACAGGGGCACCTGTTTTAGCGATCACCTCTTCTTTGGTGACACCAGGGGCTAATTGAGTCAATTTCAGACCTTTAGGAGTGATATCGAGCACGCACAGGTCAGTGATGATCTGACTAATGACGCCCACGCCAGTTAATGGCAAGTTGCATTTAGGCAGAATCTTGAGCTCTTCTGAGCCATCTTTCTTTTTAGCAACATGTTCCATTAAGACAACTACGTGCTTTACGCCTGCAACTAAATCCATTGCACCACCCATACCTTTAACCATCTTGCCAGGAATCATCCAATTGGCAATATCACCCTGCTCGCTCACTTGCATTGCGCCTAAAAATGCAATGTTAATTTTCCCACCGCGAATCATGCCAAAGGCATCAGCTGATGAAAAAATGGAGGAACCAGGCAAAGTGGTAATCGTTTGTTTTCCGGCATTAATCAAATCAGCATCGATCTGATCTTCCGTTGGAAATGGTCCGATACCTAGCAAACCATTTTCAGATTGCAGCCACACTTCTATGCCTGCAGGCACATGATTGGCTACTAAGGTAGGAATACCGATTCCCAGATTTACGTAATAACCATCTTTTAACTCTTTGGCAGCACGTGCCGCCATCTCATCTCTTGTCCAAGGCATTTTGATCTTCCTAAATTCTTTTCAGTGTTCTTTGGGGTAATTAGCGTGCAGCCGAGATAGTGCGCTGTTCAATGCGCTTCTCAGGACTACTATTAATCACAAGGCGATGTACGTAGATACTTGGGGTATGAATCTCAGCAGGATCTAAAGCGCCGTTCTCAACAATCTCTTCCACTTCAGCAACAGTAATCTTTCCTGCCATTGCTACTACTGGGTTGAAGTTACGTGCAGTATGTCGATAAATTAAATTACCTGATCGGTCGGCCTTCCAAGCTTTTACTAGAGAAATATCAGTGACAATCGAGCGCTCCATGATGTATTTTTCACCATCAAACTCTTTTACCTCTTTACCCTCAGCTACCAAAGTACCAACACCCGTTTTTGTGTAGAAGGCAGGAATGCCACAACCACCAGCGCGTAATTTTTCTGCCAGAGTGCCTTGTGGGGTGAACTCTAACTCCAGCTCGCCCGCAAGGTATTGACGTTCAAACTCTTTGTTCTCGCCTACGTAAGATGCAACCATTTTCTTTACTTGACGAGAATTGAGCAAAATACCTAAGCCGAAACCATCCACGCCAGCATTATTAGATACAGCGGTCAAGTTTTGCGCGCCAAGTTCTTTCACTGCCTCAATTAAGGCCTCAGGAATACCGCAGAGACCAAAACCGCCAACACCGAGTCTTTGTCCATCTTTTAAGATATCCCTCAAGGCATCTGCTGCCGATGGGTAGGTTTTATTCATAACATTTGTCCTAATATTGCCAAAATGGGTGAAACGCAATCATAACGCTTTAGGCTCCCAAGCCTAGCTTGCTTAGGTACTGCTTAGGCGCTAAATTGGTTTTTGGCTATTCGCACTAAACTAAAGGGGGCTGAAAAGCTTATTTTTGAGGAATTGGAATGAACGCTGCAGAACTAGTAGAGCAATTTGGGCCTAGAGAGTCGATGGACTATGACTTAGTCATCGTTGGCGGCGGTCCTGCTGGTCTATCAGCAGCCATTAAGGCCAAACAATTAGCACAGTCCTCTGGCAAAGGGATCAGCGTCTGCGTTTTGGAAAAAGGCTCTGAGATTGGCGCCCACATTCTGTCTGGCGCCGTCATGGATCCCAAGGCGCTGACTGAGCTCTTTCCTAATTGGAAAGAAATGGGTGCCCCGCTAGAAACCGAAGTAACTCAAGATCAATTTCTATTCTTAACCTCCGATAGCTCTTATCAAGTTCCCAATTGGATACTGCCTCACTGCTTTAAAAATGAAGGTAACTATATTGTTAGCTTAGCTAACGTCACTCGCTGGTTAGGTCAGCAAGCTGAAAGCCTTGGCGTAGAAATTTTTCCTGGCTTTGCTGCAGCAGAAATTTTGTATAACGCGCAAGGCGCAGTATGTGGCGTCATTACAGGCTCAATGGGTCTCGATAAAGAAGGTAAGCCAACTGATCAGTTCCAGCTAGGGATGGAACTACGCGCTAAGTACACCCTATTTGCTGAAGGATCTCGTGGGCATCTTGGCAAGCAACTTATCTCAAAATTTGCCTTAGATAAAGATGCTGATCCACAAAGCTATGGCATTGGCATTAAAGAGCTCTGGGAAGTTGAGCCCTCTAAAAGCAAACCTGGTCTAGTGGTTCACACTGCTGGTTGGCCATTGGAGAGCGATACCTATGGCGGTTCATTTCTCTATCACTTAGGGGATAACAAGGTTGCCGTTGGCTTGGTAGTTGGGCTTTCTTATAAAAACCCTTACCTCTCTCCTTTTGAAGAGTTCCAACGCTATAAATTACACCCGAAGATTCGTGGCACGTTTGAGGGTGGCAAGCGAATTGCTTACGGCGCACGTGCACTGACTGCTGGTGGATTAAATAGTTTACCTAAGACAGTCTTTCCAGGTGGCGCACTCATTGGTTGTGATGCAGGCTTTCTCAATGCCTCACGCATTAAAGGCAGTCATGCCGCTATTAAGACTGGTATGCTCGCTGCCCAAGCTGCCGTTGCTGCGATTCATGAAAATCGCTCTGCTGATGTTCTCTCTGCATATCCAGCAGCGTTCCAAAATAGCTGGCTACATACTGAACTAAATCAAGCGCGTAACTTTAAACCTTGGATGTCCAAAGGGCTCTATCTTGGCACCTTGATGGTTGGCTTAGAGCAGAAGCTCTTGGGTGGCAATCCGCCATGGACAGTTCATATCAAACATGCAGATCATGAGTGTCTAGAACCTGCAGCACAACATCAGCCGATCAATTATCCGAAACCAGATGGCAAGATTAGTTTTGATCGTCTGTCTTCGGTATTTATCTCCAATACCAACCATGCTGAGAATCAACCCATTCATTTAACTCTGAAGAATGATTCTGTGCCAGTGGATGTCAATCTCAAAACGTATGCAGGTCCAGAGCAACGCTACTGCCCTGCTGGTGTTTATGAATATGTAGAAACCGACGGCAAACCACGTCTACAGATTAATGCTCAGAACTGCGTGCATTGTAAAACCTGTGACATTAAAGACCCTAGCCAAAATATCATCTGGATCACGCCAGAAGGTGGTGGTGGCCCTAACTACGCAGGAATGTAATCATGATGATGCTTCACACTATGCTTCGCGTCGGCGATCTGAATCGCTCGATTGATTTTTACACCAAAGTTTTGGGGATGAATTTACTTCGCACCACTGAGCGGCCTGCGCAGAAATACTCCTTAGCCTTTGTGGCTTTCGGGAAAGGCAATGCAGATGGCCAAGCTGAAATTGAGCTCACTTATAACCACGGAGTCTCTTCTTACGACTTAGGTACTGCTTATGGGCATATTGCGCTTGGTGTGCCAGATGCTTATGCTGCTTGCGCAAAGATTAAAGCTGCCGGCGGGAATGTCACCCGCGAGGCTGGTCCAGTAGCTGGTGGCGATACCATTATTGCCTTTGTAACCGATCCAGATGGTTACAAGATAGAACTTATTCAGCGTTAATGGCAAAAAGCCCCGAGCAATATCAGCTAGAAATTATTGACAGTCTTGCTGCAATACCTGCAACCGAGTGGAATACACTTTTACCGGAAGCTGCGGGGCCTTTTCTAAATCATGCATTCTTATCTGCACTTGAAGAAACCGGCTGCGTAGGCGGCAATACTGGCTGGCAGGTTGCCCATCTTGGTTTAAAAGACCAATCTACGTTAATTGGAGCGCTACCACTCTACTTAAAGCGACATTCTTATGGAGAGTTTGTCTTCGATTGGTCATGGGCACAAGCTTATGAACAACAGGGTATGAACTACTATCCAAAAGCACTTTGTGCTATCCCCTTCACTCCCGTTCAAGGGGCTCGCATCTTATGCGCTCCCGGTAAAAATGTAAAAGATATTCATGCGAGCTTAATTACAGGACTCAAATCCTTATTAGCAGCTAATGAGCTCTCTTCTGCGCATATCCTTTTTCCATTGGCCTCTGAGGTGCAGGCATTTAAGGATCAAGGATTTATGCTGCGCGATTCAGTTCAGTTTCACTGGCACAACCAAGCCTTCCAAAGTTTTGAGCATTTTTTATCTGCCCTCACTATGAAACGGCGTAAAAATATTCGGCGTGAACGGGAACAAGTATCTAGAGAGCAGATTACTTTTAGACATGTTCCTGGAAAATTATCTACTGACCAAGACTGGGAATTCTTTTACCGCTGCTATCAAAATACGTATGTAGAGCATCTATCTAGCCCCTACTTAAATGAAGCTTTTTTTAAGCTATGGGCACAGCGTATGCCGGACAATTTACATCTCATCATTGCCCAGCGCGATCAAACCCCTATTGCCGCCTCGCTACTAGTGGTTGATAAATCCTCCTCCAAGGCCTATGGGAGATATTGGGGTGCAATAGAACATGTACCTTGCCTGCACTTTGAAACAGCGTATTACCAGGCTATTGAATACTGTATCGAGCAAGGTATTCAAACTTTTGAGGGTGGCGCCCAGGGTGAACATAAAATGGCACGGGGATTTTTACCAACGACGATTCAATCAGCCCATTACATCGTCGATCCACGGTTTTCTCAGGCAGTGAAACACTTTTTAGAGCGTGAGCACCAGGGAATTGGAGCATATGTAGACGAGCTTGGTGAGCATAGCCCACTGAAATCGACTAAAGTACAGCTATGAATTCAGATAGTAGCAAACCACAAATCCAAGACGGCTCATATTCACTCTCTACTGGAGATGATGAATCTGACTCTCCTTGTATCGGGGTCTGCACTACTCTTTACGATGAGATTTGCCAAGGCTGCGGTCGCACATTGAGCGAGGTCAGTAATTGGGTATTTCTCTCTGATGAAGAGAAGGCCTCTGTATGGAAGCGCGTTCGCGAAGACGGCACTGCGATGCGTTTTCAGAGGCAAGCAAAAAAAGTTTAAATCTGTTGATATTTGAAGGTCTCTTATCGACCCAAAGCAGTCGTTTGCCATTGGTAATACCCCTGAAAGTAAGACATCAGA
>JBAXVK010000018.1:0-41688 GCA_037129175.1 Polynucleobacter sp.
TGGAGCGGTAGTTCAGTTGGTTAGAATATCGGCCTGTCACGCCGAGGGTCGCGGGTTCGAGTCCCGTCCGTTCCGCCAAGATAATTAAAAGCCCCCTGAATAAGGGGGCTTTTTTATTTTAACGATCAGAGTGCTCTAGTGCGCAGTGCTTTAGGGCTCATTTCTGAGTAGTAATTATCCGCACCAAGATTGCCACCAGCCACGCGAGCAAAGAAACGTAAAGTTTCATTTAGCACGATCTCTCGCTCGTTATCAATGGTAATAATGTGATAACTATTGCCCAACCAAATTGTTCTTCGAAGATCTGATTTAACATTGGCCAATATCTTTTCTGCAGACCATATAGAGGTGGTGTCATCTTCAACCGACTGAATTAACAATAGCCTAGAGGTAATTGAATCCAGATTTTTTGTGGTGTAAGACATGAGTCCCTTGGCTTCATGTAAATGCCTTGCAGTGATTAGCGAGGCACCTACTTCAGACAATTCTTGAGACTTAAATTTCTCTCGAATACGGCGTCGCAGATCCGCGTTTTTAACACCGAATGGCTCTCGCTCAGCGTAATTCCAATTTCGAATCCCGAGCATATAGGCGATATCTAATAGAAATCGATACCTAGGAACCGACCAACCGTCATAGCGCAATACTGGTGAAAGTAGGGCGATTGATGTAATGTCATCTCTTTGCGTTGCAAGTGCAAGGGCTAGGGTAGAACCCATGCTAATACCTGCGAGATTGATGTTTCGGTATTGATCCTTAAGCTTATCAATACAATTATGAACTTGGCTAAACCACGTTTCATAATGATCCGCAGGGCTTCCATAGAGATAACCCTTAATTTCAGGCAAGACAGTATTAAAACCGTTTGAATTCAGAAAGCTGGAGAGTTGCCCCAATTCAAGGCCACCACCATTTAAACCCGGAAGTAGAATGGTAATACTGTCTTTTGAGGCGCCTATTTCATTTCTAGATAGCATGTCTTACACTGTCTTAAATATCGGTATGCTGCAAAGCATACACCGTCTAAGGAATCCATGAAACATAATCTTAACGCTTATCGGTGGTGCTCTAACAAGCCCCAGGGATATTTAAATGCTTGTGTAGGAGTGTTTATCGCTTTTTGTGTTCGTTTTAGCCTTCAGTCTCAGGTTGAGGCAGCACTTCCACTATTTTTCTTTCAAATTAATACCATTGTGATCGCCTTCTTTTTCGGAACTGGCCCAGCTCTATTGACCTTGGCTATCAGCATGCCATTAATGTCTTTTTTCTTTATGGAGCCTTATGGAGAGTTTACTGTCGTCGACTCCAAAGACGTATTGGTATTAATTGTTTACGCTACCTACACCTTACTAGTATGTTTTTTGGTGGAGTGGTTGCGTCGTGAGCAATACAACGCAAAGATGGCTATTTTGGTCAGCGAGTCTCGTTTCAAGCTAATGGTTGAAGGTGACACCAAAATACGAGAGCTCTTAAAAAATACACCCCCCCACAAATCTGAATAACTAAATCACTGTTTACTTCTTTAGAGGCGTAGTGATTGAAGCAGCCATTGCATCGTAGTAAATCACTTTGACCTGCTCACCAACTTTTACATCAGCCAAGAGGGCTGGGTTTTTAACAATGACAGTCGTAATCTTGCCGCTAGGTCCTTTTACAGAGACTAGTTTCTTATCGCGATCTACCGCAACGATATCTGCAATGATGGTGGTCTTGTTGGCAATGACTTCAGATGGCTTTTCATTTATCTTTGAATCAGTAATAGTGTTAGTTTCAACTTTGCTACGGATACCATCACTCTTAGTTTTAATTAACTCGATTGCAACGGCCAATTCATAAGTGACGTTCACTTGGTCGCCTTTTTTGATCTGATCAAAATTCTTGATCTCTGGGCCGGCTACAAACTTAGATTCACCCTCTTTATTTTTAAAGGTAATCGTACGGGTCTTTTTATCTATATTGACTACGCTACCTTCATATAATTGGTAGCGGTTATCCACTACAGCTGCATCTATAACCATCGGCTTGCTAGAGCCAGCATCGGCAGGCTTCGTTTGAGCTATTGCCAACGTGGACGAAGCCAATAGGGTGGCGATTGCTAGTGAAATGGATGTGAATTTGATATTCATTATTTTCCTTGTAAATAAGTGCTACCTATCAAGATATTAGCTCACTTTTAGTATTTATAAGCCTTAGAAGGCACTAATTACCAGTTAGGACTGGAGTCCCCATCTTTGATAAGATCATTGTTTGATTATGAAACTCTAGGGAGAGTACGAAATGCCTCAATTTGCTGCAAATTTAACAATGCTTTTTACAGAGGCGCCATTCTTGGACCGCTTTGAGAAAGCCCACAATTCTGGATTTAAGGCGGTTGAGTTTCTATTTCCTTATCCATTTCCAGCTACTGAAATTCAGAAAAAGTTAGACCAGTATGGTTTAAAGCTAGTTCTTCATAACCTACCCGCTGGAGATTGGGATGCAGGGGAGCGTGGTATAGCTTGTCACCCAGACCGTGTTGCAGAATTTCGTACGGGCGTTACTAAAGCGATTGAATATGCAAAAGTCTTAGGCGTTCCGCAGCTCAATTGTTTAGCTGGTAAAGTACCTGCTGGAGTCGATAAAAAGTTATTACACGATACCTTTGTATCGAACCTAAAATATGCAGCAGCTGAATTAAAAAAAGTGAACTTAAAGCTATTGATCGAACCAATCAATACTTTTGATATTCCTGGTTTCTTTTTAAGCACAACCCAGCAGGCACTAGACATTATTAAAGAGGTTGCTGCTGATAATCTCTTTGTGCAATACGACATCTACCATGCCCAGCGCATGGAGGGTGAGCTTTGTAACACAATGGAAAAGAATCTTGGCAAGATTGGACATATTCAATTGGCCGATAATCCTGGTCGCAATGAGCCTGGTACCGGCGAAATAAACTATGTACATCTTTTTAAATTTCTAGATCGGATCGGCTATACCGGTTGGATTGGTTGCGAATATAAGCCTGCAACTACTACAGAAGCGGGTCTTGGCTGGATAAAAAATCTAAATTCATAAAACAAATTAAAGAAAAAAAGGAAATGAAATGAGTGAAAAATTAAAATTGGGTTTTGTTGGTCTTGGAATTATGGGCGCCCCAATGGCAGGCCAATTAGTGAAAGCGGGTCATGAAGTATTTATTAGCACCAGAAGTAAGTTTCCTCAAGAGCTAGCTTCTTCATCGGCTGTTCAATGCGCAAGCGCTACTGAAGTAGCCCAAAAGGCAGACATCATTTTCACGATGGTTCCAGATACACCTGATGTTGAAAAAGTATTGTTTGGTGATAAAGGGGTAGCAGCTGGTCTATCTAAAGGCAAAGTAGTTGTTGATATGAGCTCTATCTCTCCCATCGCAACCAAAGAATATGCCAAGAAAATAAACGCCTTAGGTTGTGACTACCTTGATGCGCCAGTTTCTGGTGGAGAAGTTGGGGCTAAAAATGCAACGCTCTCGATCATGGTCGGCGGCGATGAGGCTATTTTTAACAAAATAAAGCCTGTACTTGATCTGATGGGCAAGAACATCAACTTGGTCGGCGGCAATGGGGATGGTCAAACTGCAAAAGTTGCTAATCAGATTATTGTGGCATTGAATATTGAAGCTGTGGCAGAGGCTCTTCTATTTGCATCTAAAGCGGGCGCTGATCCTGCTAAGGTTCGTCTAGCATTGATGGGTGGTTTTGCGAGCTCAAAGATTCTTGAGGTGCATGGTGAACGTATGGTTAAGCGTACATTTGATCCAGGCTTTAGGATTGAGTTACATCAAAAGGATTTAAACCTAGCATTGAATAGTGCTCGTGCTTTAGGCGTTTCTCTTCCCAATACAGCCACAGCTCAAGAATTATTTAATTCTTGCTCTGCACATGGCGGTAAAGCTTGGGATCATTCAGCGATGGTGAAAGCTTTAGAAAAGCTAGCTAACTTTGAGGTTGGTCAAAAAGCCTAAAATCTGCATATGTCATCAACCTTATTGGTCTACTTGCATGGCTTTCGATCTTCCCCAAGATCTAGCAAGGCAGTGCTGACAGGTGAGGCAGTCAAGGCCTTAGCTTCTGCGGACAATACCATCGATTGGTATTGTCCGCAGTTGTTAGCTTCACCGAAACAAAGCATGGCTATGGTGACAAAATATATCGACCAATCCAAGGCTGATCGCATCGTTGTGATCGGATCATCACTGGGTGGTTTTTATGCAAATTATCTAGCGGAAAAATATGCCTGTAAGGCAGTTGCATTAAATCCAGCAGTGCGTGCAGCAAGAGAGCTTGCACCCCACGTAGGGATGATGACATCCTATGACAGTAATGAGCCCTTTGATTTTCGGCCTGAATATATTGATGAGCTAATAGCTTTACAAGTTGAGAGGATTAGCAATCCTGATCATTACTTCTTGATTGCCGCAAAAGGTGATGAATTGCTTGATTGGAGTGAAATGAGTATGTTCTATGAGGGCGCCCATCAGCTAATCCTAGAGGGCAGCGACCACGGAATTGCCGACTACGCAGACCACCTCCCAAGGGTCTTGGAGTTTATATCTACTAGATGATTGATTGACGCAAATTTCTTCTGTAAGATAAGTCAAACGATCGATGGCTTTGCCTAGATTTAGAAAGGAGAGTTTGTGCTGAGCATCTTAAAACTAGACGCTGGTGGAATTCCCCAGGGTTGGGTTAACGCAGAAGAAGCAACCAAGCATTACGCTGATAACAGTGTTTTATGGACACTGGGTGACCCCATCATGAAAATGCGTGGTGGTATTTCTAGGGCTAGCGGCTTGCAATCTATCATCGAGCTTCATTCGATCATTGCCATTAAGGGTAGCGCAAGAATTAATTTATTTGACGTTGTACCCGTCATCACGAAACACAAACTTTTTAAGCGTGATCGCGGTCTTTGCGCTTATTGCGGCGATGTTATTCATGAAAGTCAAGCTGAGGCTGAGCACATCACTCCAAATAGTCGCGGTGGAAAATATTCTTGGATGAATTTGGTAATTTCTTGTAGACCCTGCAATCAACGTAAGGGTAATCGCACTCCTGAGCAGGCTGGCATGGGTTTGTTGTATACCCCTTACCTGCCAAGCTTGTATGAAGACATGATTCTCAAAGGAAGAAATATTCTTGCTGACCAGATGGATTTCTTGGCTGCCAATTTGCCTAAGAATAGTCGCTTGCTCGAGGACGCATTCTGAGTTTGGGGCTAGAGCAATTTAGACAGTCTCAAAGTAGTAATCTGATGCACGCAAAATCTTTGCGAATCATGCTCTTTGCAATGGCCTTATCTTTGCTTGGCCATATTATTTTATTTTTTGGCATTCCTTTTTTATCTTTCGGCTCTGCACCAGAAATTTCCGATGAGCTCATTATTAGGACTGAATTAAAAATTGAGCCGCCAAAGAAAATTCAGATGGCCAAAGCTCCTAAAAAGAAAGTAAACAAGGAATCATCTACGAATGCAGTTGAAGACTCAAAGAGTCTTGCGAGCGGTGGCGAGCAGGGCGGTGCTAATAATCAACAAGGGGTTGCTTTTAGGCTCCCGGAATCTGGAATCATCTACTACGACTCTTATCTAGACGGTCAAAAGCTTCAGACAGGAGAAATTGATTGGATTGTTGATGGCAGTAACTATCGGCTCCATATCAATATTCCCTATGCTTTCGTTGGACCATTTGTTTTTGAGTCGAGAGGAACGGTGGATGCCTACGGTATAGCCCCCTCCATTTATTGGACCCAGCGAGGCACTAAACAGCCACGTTATTCACGCTTTGATAGAGATGCCAATGGAGGAGGGCAGATGTTTTTTTCAGAAAAGCCAGAGTTCACCCCAGCCATTCTGCCTGGGACCCAGGATCGATTCAGCCTGATGTTTCAGTTCGCCTCTTTATTAAATGGAGATAGCAAGATCGATGAAGCTGGCAGTATTCGATCTTTGCCAGTCGTGGATTACAACACCTTAGAAATGTGGCACTTTAAGAGCTATGGCGAGAAGGATTCTGAGGATATTCCTAGCCTAGGAAAATCAATCAATCGACATTACGCTCTGATGCAACGTGAGAATGACCCATATAAACGCCAAGTAGATATTTGGCTAGCCAAAGACCTTGAGTGGCTTCCGGGAAGAATACGCTCTCAGGAGGCTAATGGCAGGGTTCTAGAGCTCGTATTTAAGCAAAAGAGCCCCATAACAGCGGTCGCTAGGCCCTAAAAGCCAGATTCCGATTTGGGATTTTGTTTGGAATGGCCCAGCAAGTTCATCATCATTGAATACAATGCGGCTCCAGACATCGATACAGCGAAGATGCCTGTAAAGGAGATGATGATGGGCAGAACTCTCCAGTGCTCAGTTAAGTTGTATTCGCCATAGCCAACGGTTGTATACATTTCACCGGCAAAGTAGAAGGTTTGTGGATTGGTAGGGAATACTTTCAAGGCTACGCAGATATATGCCCAAGCGATGATTTCAGCGAAATGAACCGCAATAATGAGCAAAATTGCGATGAAATAGGAGACAAAATTTGCTCCATAAATTCGCTTATTTTCTAACTTCTGATCTAGCCAATGAAACGTAGCAGCAATGGATAGAACCATCATGCCGTGAACCGTCAACATCAAGCAAGCCAATATGAGCACAAACCAGATTTGCCCATTGCCCATATCGGTATTAATTTCACCAAAGAGTGTGGCAAAGCTAGGGAGATTGGCATTGCGGAATAGGTCTATTAGGAACATAGGGCTCTAGGCGGAGGATTACAGAAATATCTTATTTGACATAATAATGATTATACGCAGATAGCATTATGAGGCTTTGGCTTTAACAGGTCCAATATAAGGCTTCTTGTAAAGCTTTAACCAACGAGATTTGAGTCCCTCGCTTATCCACGGCTTATCGTAAATATCAGCAATATCAATAGCAGTTAGACCTTGTGTATTAAGTCGTTGAAGGTCTGCTCCTTTATCCAAAAGTAACTTAACCAATAGCTCGTTCCCAGATTGCACTGCCATCATCAGTGGCGTTGTATTGCCAAGGCTCATAGAGTCTACGGTAGCTCCATTTGCAATCAAAAATTGAGCAACATCAAGATGGCCTTTAGCGCAGGCGTAATGTAAAGGCGTCCAACTGATATGGTCAAGCAAAGCCTTATTCTGAAGAACTAAGGTCTTTACGAGCGGTAAATTGCCATCAATTGAGGCAATCATTAGAGGGGTTTCGCCACTTTTATTAGACAAATCAACATCAATTTTAGGGTCCTTAAGCAATAAATCAATAACATTATTAGATCGATCTTTAATCGCCAAAATGAGCATTGGGTTGCCATTTGGATCAACAGCATTTGGATTTACACCCTTTCTCAGCAAAGACTTAACCTGAGAAACATTATCAAATTTGGCTGCTTTAGCAAAATCAGTAATCTGATCAGCAGTTTGTGCGTACGAAAACTGGTTCACAAGGCCTGCAAGCAACAACAAAACCCCATATTTTTTAATCTTTAATCTCATAAAGAACTTCTATCTATCTGAAAACATTTGTAAAAATTATTAGAAGTTTGATCGGCAAGTTCTTCAATGGGAATGCCTTTGAGATGGGCAATGAATTCGCCAACTTTAGCCACCCAAGCGGGTTCATTGATCTTGCCACGATATGGAATAGGCGCCAAATAAGGTGAATCTGTCTCGATAAGCATCCTATCCAGCGGAACCTCTTTACAGGTTGATTGGAGGTCTTTAGCACTTTTAAACGTCACAATCCCCGAAAAGGAGATATAAAAGCCCATTTCCATGGCTGCTTTAGCCATTTCTAGGCTCTCTGTAAAACAATGCATTACTCCACCAATTCGATCTGCGCCCTCTTCTTTTAAGATCTTGATCGTATCCTCGGATGCTGACCGTGTATGGATGATGAGGGGCTTTTTGCAGGCTATTGCGGCCCTAATATGGGTTCTGAAGCGCTCACGTTGCCATTCCATCGATTCATAGGCGCGATCACCCATGCGGTAGTAGTCAAGTCCAGTTTCGCCAATGGCAACGATTTTGGGATACCTTAAGGCTGTTTCTACCAGGAAGTCATAACTCGGCTCAGGTGTGTCCTCATAATCTGGATGAACCCCAACAGAGGCGTATAGGTGTGAATGCTCTTGGGCAAGCTTCAAAACATTGGGAAAGTCAGGTAAATCCACCGATACGCACAAAGCAATGCTAACCTTGGCGGCCTCCATATTCGCGAGCACTTCTGGCAAGCGAGATTGAAATTCTGGGAAATCGAGATGGCAATGGGAATCTATAAACATGAACTGCTATTTTAGACTGCCTGAGTCTAAATTAAGACTCAAAGACTTGTTGGTATTGAGAGAGCAAAGCCTCTAACTGCACGCGGTTAGCCAAGGGGTGATTCTCATGACGCCGGGCCTGGACCAAGGACTTCCAAAAATGATGAAGTTTGGGGATCTTGGCAGTTTGAGATAAAGCATGCAGTGTTGAAAGGTGCTTGGGGTAATAACGCGGTCCGCCGCCCTGCGCAACTGCTTGTAGATCAGAGGTCCAACGTTGCATTGCGCCCAACAAATAGCTATATTGCGCCTTGTGTGTCTTTTCAGCAGAATCTAACCAATTAATGCGCGCTCCTTGTGACATAGACTGCAGTAAATAGCGCGAGGCTTGTATGGCAATCGTTAATTCGTCCTTCTCATCTTTATTATTCCTCGCTATCAAGGAATCTAAAACGGAGTATGGCGCCCCACCCTGCTCATCGTAAATTGATGCAATATCAGCATCACTCACTTTAAGTCCATCCATCTTGAGTAATTGTGCGCGCAACCATGACAAACCTTGCTCACGATCTGGGCGTGGCGCAGTGAGCAAGCGGCAACGAGAGCGAATCGTTGGTAGAACACGATCAAGCCGATCAGCTAACAGGATGAAGATCGTATTTGGTGGGGGCTCTTCCAAGGACTTCAGCAGTGTATTGGCGGAGTCAGAACGCAGCATCTCTAGTGGGTAAATTAAGATCACACGATTACCGCCACGATGCGAGCCAATGGAAAGGCTCTCTATGGCGTTACGAGTCTCTTCAATAGAGATATTTTTCTTTTCTTTTTTTTCGCTAGCCTCACCATCCGAATCATCCCGTGCTGTTTTACCTTTTTTTGGAGGTTCATCACCCTCATAATCAGAATGGGGCAACAGCCTACGATGTGTCTCGGGAACAAGGGCGATAAAGTCAGGATGATTTCCAGTGCTGAACCAATGGCAGGCTTCGCATTGATCACAAGGGCGTGAAGCTTCGTGAGTACTTTCACATAAGAGCGATTTTGTTAGTTCAAGTGCAAATGCAAGCTTACCAACACCAGACTGGCCATGTAACAGAATTGCATTAGGGAAGTTGGCGAAATCCATGCTATCCCATAGCCCTTGCATCCATGGCGTCACAGACTTTTTTTGTTCAGCAAACATGAGGTCACTCATCTAGATTTTGAAGTCTATATTTTTTAAGCCATTCCAAATCAGATCTGGCGTTAATGTAGCATCTACCAAATGAAAACGTTTTGGATCCTCTTTGGCGCGACGCAGATACTCTTGGCGAACCTTTTCAAAGAAATCTAAATCCATTTTTTCAAACTTATCAGGTGCCCGTGCTTTAGAGCGACGCGCCTCTGCAACCTCACCCGGTAAATCAAATAGGATCGTGAGATTAGGCTGAAGTAGTGCTCCATTAGCGCGACCCTGTACCCAACGTTCAAGTTCATTTAACTTATCAAGACTTAAGCCGCGCCCTCCTCCTTGATAAGCAAAGCTAGCATCTGTGAAGCGATCTGAAATGACTATTTTTCCGGCCTGTAGGGCGGGCTCTATGACCTGAGCGATATGTTCCCGACGAGCGGCAAACATTAATAAAGCTTCTGTCTCTAAATTCATTGGGGCATCTAATAGAAGCGCTCTCAGTTGCTCCCCTAAAGGTGTGCCACCAGGCTCACGGGTCATTATTACTCCGCGGTCAGGGTAGCGTTCTTGCATCAACTTTTGAAACGACTCAATATGAGTACTCTTACCTGCACCATCGATGCCTTCGAAGCTAATGAAATATCCTGGATACATTGATGTCATATGAAATTAAATCGAATTAATGGGATGTCTGGTTAGGCTTACGCTGATATTGATTGACTGCCGCCTCATGCTCACTGAGGCCATGAGAAAAGTGGCTAGTTCCATCACCTTTAGCAACAAAAAATAAGGCATTGCTCTTGGCTGGATCAATAGCTGCACTGATGGATTCTTTACTCGGCATGGCGATGGGGGTTGGGGGTAATCCTTTACGCATATAGGTATTGTAGGCACTGTCTTTACGAAGGTCTGCTTTACGTAAATTTCCGTCAAATTTAGGGCCAATCCCATAAATTACCGTAGGATCGGTTTGCAGCAGCATCCCCTTGTTTAAGCGATTGGTGAAGACGGCTGCAACCATACCTCTATCACTTGAACGCCCAGTTTCCTTCTCCACTATGGAGGCTAATATGAGAAGTTCATAAGGCGTTTTCAAAGGAGAGTTTGTCTCTTTCTGAGACCATGCTTGAGAGAGCTGTTTTTGCATGGCTTGTGAAGCCCGACGATAAATTTCAAGATCAGACTCTTCTGGATCAAAGACATAGGTGTCTGGCAGAAAAATGCCTTCAAGTCCCGGGTAAGTCAGATTGAGCTTTTGCAGGATTTCTTTGGGGCTCATGCCCTTGGTCTGATGAAGTAGTGATGGGTGTGAATCAACTAATTGTCTGATTTGCCGCACTGTCATACCAGGAACGATGGCAATACTCTCCTTGACTCTATCGCCCCGCGCAATTTGGAGGAGGATCGTGCCTAAGCTTGCTCGCACTGGCAAAAGATAAGTTCCGGGCTTTAATTTAGATCCAAGCAATAAAGCTCTTGCGCTCACCTGAAATACTATTGAAGATGTAGAAACGTCCTGTTCTTGCAGTTGCCCAGAAATGCTGGCAAGTCCTGACTGAGGTTTAATTTTGACTCTATACGCATATGAATCTGCTCCATTCGAGATGGATGGGACTACTGGCCACAAAAAGATGCTGCCGTAAAAAATAGCAATCAGCGCAATCAGCCCATATAGCCAAGTGCTTAGTCTTTGACTATAAAGTTTGTTTTTAAAAAAACGCCTGCTTTCCTGAATTTTTCTGCTCATCAGGCTATGATAAAAGGGTCATGATAAATAAGCCCCAAAACATACCAAATCAAGCCACTTTGCCCCAATGGGGCTTAATCTTTGTGGAAGGTGAGGATGCCGCTAGTTTTTTACAAAATCAGCTGAGTAATTCTGTTTTGGGCTTGAGTCGCAACATTGCTCCGCAAGTCGCCCAAACATACGACTCTGTCAGATTGGTTGGATATTGCAGTCCAAAAGGAAGATTACAAGCTAGTGCTTGGCTTGGGCTATTTCCTAATGATACGAATGCGCAAGATCGTTTTGTACTATTCATCTCTAAAGATATTGCAGCATCTACAGCTAAGCGTTTAGCAATGTTTGTTCTGCGCTCCAAAGTAAAAGTAATCGATGCCTCATCTGAATGGACTGTTGCTGGGTATTCTTGCAACGATGAAAGTATTGCAGGGCTCAAAATAGAAGCTGGTCAAATTGGCTTGCGTCTACCAGATGTCAGAGCTAACAATCAAACCTATTCACGCGTATTAATCGCTGGGAAAAATGATAACCTTGAGAAGGGCTTGAGTGATGATGCTATGCAATGGAACCATCTTGAAGTGGTGAGTGCGATTCCGAGAATTGTTTTAGCAACACAAGAGCAATTTGTACCGCAAATGATAAATTTTGAATCCGTGGCGGGGGTAGACTTCAAAAAAGGGTGCTATCCAGGACAGGAGATTGTCGCTCGCAGCCAATATCGCGGGGTTATCAAAAGACGACTGCAATTGGCTCACATCAACAAGGATTCCTTAGGCAGTGTCTTGATCGCCCCAGGCCTTGAGCTTTTTCATAGCAATGACCCATCCCAACCAGCTGGTATGGTAGTTCTATCATCCCCCTCCCCCATAGAACTCAATAGAATCGACCTCCAGGTGGAATGCAAACTAGAGGCGCTCGAAAGTGGGGAAATTCATCTAGGAAGCGTGCAAGGACCTGTGTTAAAAATAGATTCATTGCCTTACCCATTAATTGAAATTTAGGACTTTTTGCTGATATGTGTCTGATCCTCTTCGCCTGGAAATCACACCCTGACTACCCTTTGGTGGTTGCGGCTAATCGCGATGAGTTTTATGAACGCGATACCGAAGGCGTTTCTTGGTGGCCAGAGTACCCACATGTTTTAGCTGGCAGAGATCGCGCTGATGTTTTGGGAAGCCCAGGTACATGGCTAGGCTTTACTAAGACTGGTAAATTTGCTGCTCTCACTAATGTCAGAGCGCCTAGCGAAAAAAATCCTGACTCAAGAACCCGTGGCGAACTCTCTTTGATGTATCTGTCTGGCAAAGAGCGTCCCACCAACTTCATTCAGGAGAATGTGAAGCGCTTCCAAAATTACAATGGCTTTAATCTTTTGTTGGCTGATCTCAGCAATCCAGAGAATGCAGAAATGCATTGGGTCAGTAATCGCATGATGATGGGCCAAAATATTCGGCCGCGTAAGGTCTTTCCTCATCAACCCTTGGATGCTGGTGTTTATGGGCTTTCTAACGCGATGCTTGATACACCATGGCCAAAGGTAAACCACCGAGTAGCCGCCTTTGCACAAACACTTGCCATGGATAGCGGCCAACTAAAGAATGCAGATCACTATTTAAAACTGTTAGCTGATACACATCACGCTAGTGATCATGAGTTACCTAATACAGGTGTTAGTCGCGAATGGGAAAAAGCCTTATCACCCGCGTTCATTAAAACGGATACCTATGGTACGCGTTCTAGCACTGTGCTGAGGGTACGCAAAGATGGTCAATTTGAGATGGTAGAACGCCGCTTTGATGCCACTGGTACAGTTGGTCATGATGTGATTACCGGTGCACTGAGTGCTGCGCCCGGCTCTAATCTTTCGGTTTAATGCTTAATCGTTTGTCTCGCCACGCAAGTCATCGTTAATAACACGATTACCATCTATATTGCGAGTTGCTAAACGCTTTAGGTATTGAAATGTTCCTGTCGCCATAAAGCAGACTTCACCTTGATCGTTATAAAGCTTGGCTTCACAAAAGGCCATGGTGGCCGTGGTGCGAACGGTATCGGCTTTGACACGTAAAATGCCATTAGCAGCTTGCATAAAGTTGTTTTTCAGCTCTATTGTGGCAACACTGCGATCGCCAGGATCAGCAGATCTAGCTGCCACAGCCATCGCCACATCCATCAATGTTAGAAGAACACCGCCATGGGCAACTGCCCAGGTATTGGTGTGCTCTGGCTTTAGAGCAAGCAAGATCTCCCCTTTACCCATTTCTGCGCTGAGCAAGCGGACACCGAGTAGCTTTAAAAAGGGAACATTGAGCTCTTCACCTAAATTGGCAAGCTGAGTTTGAGGATTAATCTGGACTTGTTTATTCATAAGCTGATTTTAGTGGCTCAAACGCCATTTGGGAAATCCCCCTAGAATAGTCCCTATGGCCTTCACATTAAGTGGCGATGACGCCATCCAAGAACTGCAACCGAGCCCTATTCCAGAGCCTTACTGGGTAGCTTTTTCATCATCGGCAGCAACATTAATCAACATACCGTTAAAGAGCGATTGGTATCCGCAGGATGAGACTTGGCTAAACGTTTTAGCTGGAAATAGCTTAGAGACACAATCCCAGAAATTTTCTAATCCAATGGCTACCGTTTATAGCGGCCATCAATTTGGAGTTTGGGCTGGACAACTAGGTGATGGCAGAGCAATCCTCTTAGGCGATATCGCTGGCCAAGAATTACAACTCAAGGGGGCCGGTAAAACGCGCTACTCGCGCATGGGCGATGGCAGAGCTGTTCTACGTTCCTCTATCCGCGAATTTTTATGTAGCGAAGCTATGCATGCTTTAGGTATACCTACCAGTAGAGCTTTATCCATTGTCGGCTCTCACATGCCAGTTCTTCGAGAGACTCTGGAAACCGCTGCAGTATGCTCCCGTTTAGCACCAAGTTTTATACGTGTTGGTCACTTTGAACATTTTGCTTCAACCCAAAATATCGTTCGACTAAAAGAACTTGCTGATTTATTAATAGACCATCACTATTCAGAATGTCGTAACAGTAAAAATCCGTATTTAGATCTGTTTCAAAAAATATGTGCCCGCAATGCAAAGCTTGTTGCGCAGTGGCAAGCCGTTGGCTTTTGTCATGGAGTTCTCAATAGCGACAACATCAGTGTATTAGGCCTAACAATTGACTATGGCCCCTTTGGCTTTCTGGATCAATTTCAAATCGATTATATTTGCAATCATAGTGATCACGGTGGCCGCTATGCTTATCAACGCCAACCCCAAATCATGCATTGGAATATGGCCTGCTTAGCCAGCGCTTTTATTCCTTTGCTGGAACTAGAACACTCCGAAGAAGAAGCTCAAACGCTACTCACTAATGCACTAGGTGAATTTCCAATCACCTACGGAGAAACTTGGTTAACTCTATTTAGGCAGAAGCTAGGTCTTAGCACCGAACAAGATGACGATATGGATTTGATCGAAAGACTGCTCCAAGTAATGCATGACTCAAAAGTCGACTTTACAACACTATTTAGAGATCTTGCAGACATCAATACGAATGCTCCTGCGAAAGAAGCCAAATTACGTAATGACTTCATTGATCGGGATGCTATTGATCAATGGCTTGGTGATTACATTACGCGTTTAAAGACTGAGTCTAGCGTTGATGCTGATCGAAAAGTTACTATGAATGCGGTAAATCCAATCTATATATTGCGCAATCATCTGGCCCAAGCCGCTATTGAGAAGGCGCAGAGGAAAGACTTTTCTGAAGTGGCTAAACTCTTGAGTATTTTAGAGAAGCCTTTTGATGCACAAGATCAATACACAGAGTACGCGGCTGCCCCACCTCCAGATTTAGAAGCCATTGAAGTCAGCTGCTCCTCTTAACCACTCATTACGTATTTAATTCCAGGGAGTTCTTATGAAAAAAACAGATCAAGAATACAAAAAAATGCTGAGTGATATCGAGTATCGCGTTACTAGAGAAGCTGCAACCGAAAGACCCTTTACTGGAAAATATTGGGATCATTGGGACAAAGGTAGATATACCTGTGTTTGCTGCAACACCCCACTCTTTCTCTCGGAGACTAAATTTGATGCTGGTTGTGGATGGCCTAGCTATAACAAAGCAGAAGAAGAATCGGCTATTAAGGAAATTAAAGATGTTAGCCATGGTATGGTTCGGACCGAAGTACGATGCGCCAACTGCGATGGCCATCTAGGCCATGTCTTTGATGACGGCCCAAACCCCACTGGTTTGCGCTACTGCATCAATTCTGCATCTTTGAGCTTTGAACCTAGCTCTAATGCAAAGCCTAGCAGCGAGTCTTAAAAATAGGGCTTCAATATTAAATAGCTGATAATCCCTCTTATGAAATTTTTATTCGATCTATTCCCTATCATTCTGTTCTTTATCGCCTTCAAATTTGGCGATATTTATACCGCAACTATTGTTGCCATGGTTGCAACCATTGGACAAATTCTGTGGGTCTACTATCGCCACCGTAAGATTGATGCCATGCAGTGGATTAGCTTGGTAATGATTCTGGTATTCGGTAGTTTGACTATCTTTTTGCATGACAAGACCTTTATTCAGCTAAAACCGACCGCTCTTTACTGGCTATTTTCAGGGGCTTTATTTATTAGCGCCCAATTTTTCAGTAAAAATTGGATACAAGTCCTCATGGGCAAGCAGGTCAGTCTCAAGGCCGAAAGTTCACATTCTGTTTGGCATCGCCTGAATATGGCTTGGGCTGCATTCTTCTTTTTAATGGGTGTACTTAATCTCTATATCGCTTTTGAATACTCAGAAGAAACTTGGGTTAATTTCAAACTCTTTGGCAGTACAGGCTTACTAGTGGCCTTCGTGATTATTCAAGGTGTTTGGCTATCACGTCATATGGAGCATCCAACTGAATGAGCATTAATCAAACGCGTATTGCATTATTTGAGCAGGATCTTCACAAAGCATTTTCAATTGACCGTCTTCAGATTGAAGATGAAAGTCATCTTCATGCTGGTCATGCCGGCGCAGCCAGTGGCGGTGGCCACTTTAAACTGACCATTGTTACCCCAGAATTTAAAGGCTTAAGCTTGGTAGCAAGACATCGTGCGGTCTATGCCGCCTTAAATCGGCATATCCCAATAGAGATTCATGCCTTAACCATTAATGCCATAGCCCCTGGAGAGACTGGTTCTTAAGGCTGCTTTACACTAGCGGTTACCCCCTAATTCCCCATCATTTTGACCCTCTATTCTATTACTCCACCCACTATGTTGAAATTACAAGCATTACTTACTAGCAGTCTGTTTGCTATCTTCTTATCAGCTAATGCAGTTGCCCAGAACGCCGTGATCGTGAATGGCAAAGCGATTCCCAAGTCTCAATTGGATAAGTTGGTGGAAAAAACTGGTAAGTCAGACAATCCTCAAGTACGCGAACAAGCCCGCGAGATGTTAATAACACGCGAATTGGTTTTGCAAGAAGCAGATAAGCGTGGAGTCATTCAAAAAGAATCAGTACGCGAACAATTAGAGCAATCTCGTGTGGGGGTCTTAGTGGCGGCCGTCTTTGAGGACTATGTAGAGCGTGAAGGTGTGTCTGATGCAGAGCTTAAAGCTGCCTATGAAAACGTGAAAGATGAGTACTCTGGTAAGGAATACCATGTTGAGCATATTTTGGTGGATAAAGAAGCAGATGCAAAAGCAATCATTACTCAGCTGAAAGCTGGCGCTAATTTTGAAGATATCGCCAAAGCTAAATCTAAAGATCCTGGCTCAGCTAAGAACGGCGGAGACCTTGGTTGGGTTTCTGATAAATCCCTCGTTCCTGAGTTTTCAAAAGCAATGGTGCAGTTAAAGACCGGGCAAATTACTGATAAGCCCGTTAAATCTCAATTCGGATATCACATTATTAAAGTGGTAGATTCTCGTGAGGCTAAGGCTCCAAGCTTGGATGAGATGAAAGATCAGTTAAAACAAATGATCATGGCCGATCAAAATTGGCAAAAAGCAAAGTTTTCAGAAATGATGCAAAAACTTCGCGCTAAGGCAAAGATTCAGTAAGCAATATTTTGCTTTATTGACTAGGGTAGCGGCGTGGCCTCAGTTTTTGAATCGCCATACCAGCTAAGCCGCAGGCAAATGCAGACATCACAAACACATCGCGTGGTTGGGACAGCTCCCAAATCCAGCCGGCACATAATCCACCTAATGTACCCCCTAGGCCATAAGATACGGTAGCCATCAAGGCTTGTCCTCTAGCTTGTAATGGGCCTGTAAACCAGCGCTGCAGCAATTTTGTTGCCGCGCTATGGTGGGCTGCAAATGTACCAGCATGTAACACTTGCGCAAAGATCAGAACAGATGTGATTGGCAGAAATGCAATCAGAATAAAGCGCACTACCCCTACCCCAAAAGCTGCTTGGAGCACGACCTCGGCATCTAGGCGACTCAGCACTTTACTTTGGAAGTAAAAGAAAATCACCTCAGCAAATACACCCAAGGCCCAGAAGAGTCCAATTTGAAATTTATCGTAACCAAGGTTGGCAAGATATAGAGAGTAAAAAACATATAAGGCTGCATGCGCAAACACCATAAAGAAACCAGAGATTAAAAACCAACGCACATCTGGGTTCAAGAGCACAACCAACAGTTCACCCTTTACCATCTTTCGGCGCTCCATCCTAGGTTCATGCAGCAGGAAGGTGACCAAGGCTAATGCCAATAAGACAATCGTTCCTATAGCCGGATATAACTCTATTGAGTTACGTTGAAAAAGCTCGCCAGCAGTAAGCACCATAAAAATGAAGCCCAGAGATCCCCAAAGGCGGAGGCGCCCATAGCGTTTATCAAAAGAATTGTCTTTAAATAAAGCATGTACGGTTGCAGATTCTCCGAGAGGCATGAGGCTACTGAGGACGGTGTGGAGTACAAACATCCAAATAAAAAAACTAATATAGCTTTGCAAAAAGTAAATAGATAAAAAGACAAGTGCAGCAAGGCAGGCACAAAAGCGAATAATCGCAACGCGATTAGATAAAAAGTCGGAGAGCCAGCCCCAAGAGAATGGTCCGATAATGCGAGTAATTTGCAACATTGACATCAAGATTGCAATCTCAATGACGCTAAAGCCACGATCTAAAAAGAAAAGGCTAGCGTATGGGGAGACTAGACCAACGTAAGCAAAATATAAAAAGAAAAAGGACCCGAAGGCCCAACGAAGCGAAGGCGTCATCTAATCACAGTCATCAATCTGCTTCTGACCCCGGGCGAGACGCAGGAATAGGTTTAACAGCTACCTTGACATCTGCACATTGAGCACGATGACGCAATGCGTGATCCATCACTACCAAGGCCAACATCGCCTCAGCGATTGGTGTGGCACGAATCCCAACACAAGGGTCATGACGACCTTTAGTTTGTACAGTAATTGACTTCCCATCTAAGTCGATGGATTGCTTTGGACTCAAGATGCTAGAGGTGGGTTTAATGGCAATCGAAACTCGTAAATCTTGACCGCTACTAATGCCACCCAAGGTGCCGCCAGCATTATTACTAGCAAATCCATCAGGATGCATTTCATCGCCATGCTCGCTACCACGCTGAGCAACTGATTTAAAGCCAGCACCAATCTCAACGCCTTTAACAGCATTGATCCCCATCATCGCGTGCGCAATATCTGCATCCAATTTATCAAAGAGGGGTTCACCTAAGCCAATAGGAACATGACGTGCACGTACCTCAATACGCGCACCGCAAGAGTCCCCTGCTTTGCGCAGATCATCCATATAAGACTCGAGCTGAGGGATGATGTCAGCGTTGGCAGCAAAAAATAGATTCTTCTCAACTTGAGAAAGATCCTTAAATGGGATTTCTATTGTGCCCAGTTGGCTCATATAGCCATAAAACTCTGTGCCATATTGCTCACGTAACCATTTTTTTGCAATCGCTGCTGCTGCAACTACGGGCGCAGTTAGGCGCGCGGAAGATCTACCGCCACCACGGGGGTCGCGAAAACCATACTTATGGTGATAAGCGTAATCAGCATGACCTGGTCTAAATGTTTGCAAGATATCACTATAGTCTTGACTACGTTGGTCAGTATTGCGTATCAGCAGGCCAATCGGCGCACCTGTAGTCTTGCCCTCGAAGACACCAGACAGAATCTCAACGCGATCTTCTTCTTTGCGCTGGGTAACGTGACGGGATGTGCCTGGTTTACGGCGATCTAGGTCTAGTTGCAGATCCGCCTCAGATAACAACATTCCTGGCGGGCAACCATCTACTACCGCCCCGATAGCGGGACCGTGAGATTCACCAAAAGTGGTAACAGTAAAGAGGAGGCCTAAAGTATTTCCTGACATAACTACATTATGTCATTTGTCAGGAATATCGGGTTAAAACAAGTAGTTAGGGGCTAGTTGATAGCCTTTTCGGTATCTTCTGGCCAATCACGAATATAGGCCTTGAGCATTGTATTTTCAAAGTCTTGTGCTTCGACTACAGACTTGGCAACGTCATAAAAAGAAATTACACCCATGAGCATTTTTTGATCCACCACAGGCAGGTAGCGTGCGTGATTAACCAGCATCATACGACGAACTTCATTAATCTCAGTTTCCATATTGCAAGTTAATGGCTTTTGATTCATGACGGTGCTAACTGGTAGACCATCTAACGTACCTTGGTGAGTTGCTAAAGCGGCGATCACTTCACGGAAAGTCAAAATACCAACTAGCTTGTCGTACTGCATAACAACCAAGGAGCCTATGTCATGTTCACTCATAACCAATACGGCAGTTTGCAGCGCAGTCTCAGGGCCAACAGTAAATAAGGTGCTGCCCTTTACACGCAATATGTCGCGAACTTTCATCTAGTCTCCAGAAGCAATACAAACAGAGTATTGATGGTTTTAATATATTCCCAAGAACCTATTCAATCAAGGGCGTAAGAGCCTCTTTTAGTAACGAATAACCCTAATGACCCCGCTACGGATATTGGGTAGATTAGCAACTAAGACTGCTCCAGCAAGGGTTATCCACCAAGTCATGTAAATCCAGAGCAGCCCCAAAGGGAAGATGGCAAAGGCACCATAGACAGTTTTATAAAAAGCGGTATTACTGAGAAAAATAGCGTAGCCAAACTTCATCAATTCAAAGCTGATAGCAGCAAATAAGGCTCCCGAAAAGGCGTCTGACCAAAGAATCTTAGAGTACGGTAAAACTTTATAGACGACGGTATAAACAGCAATTGCTAGAAAAATGGGTGTAACCGCTGCCATGATTCGAAATCCAAAAGAGATTGCTTTAATCCAACCTTCTGAAGCGCTAAATAAAACGCCACTTAAGTAAATGCCAATACCCAAAAGTAATGGGCCTAAAAAAGTTGCTGCACTATAGATGAGTACTTTTTTTAATAGAGGGCGTCGTTCTTGTACTTTAAATATTTGATTAAATGCTGCCTCGATCACTGCCAATGTCATGATGGTGGTAATTACTAAACCGATTAAGCCAAGGAAAGTTAAGCCTCGTGCTTTAGATGAAAACTGATCTAGGTAGGTATAGACCTGCTGATTTAAGCCGCCAGGCATAGAGGTGTCTAGCAACCAAGTTCTAAAGGCATTTTTTACCTGGATAACGCTGGGTAGATAGCCAATTAAAATACTAGCGATGGTCAGCATTGGCACCAAAGATAAAGTAGTCGTAAATGCTAGACTAGCGGCAATCTGATTCAGATTGAGGCCGCGATTTTGCTCCCAGAGCTTTTTGCCCAGAGCGAGCCATAATTGGGGATTACGAATAAGACGCATCGCCGTATCATAAGAGAATATGAACCAACCCGAAATTTTAGTTTTGTACTACTCCTCTGCTGGCGCAACCAAGAATCTTGCACGCCTAATAGCAGAGGGCGTAGAAAGTATTCCAGGGGTGAGCGCGCGCCTCAGGACCGTACCTGAAGTCTCTGCAGTATGTGAAGCTACAGCAGCTGCAATACCTAATGACGGCGCTCCCTATGCTGAATACTTAGATCTGCAGGAATGTATTGGTTTAGCGCTCGGCTCCCCTACCCGCTTTGGCAATATGGCCGCCCCCATGAAATATTTTTGGGATGGCAGCTCATCCGAATGGCTCAACGGCGCATTGATTGGTAAGCCAGCTTGCGTATTTACCAGTACTGGCAGCAATCATGGTGGACAAGAAAGCACCTTGCTGACAATGATGGTTCCCCTCCTGCATCACGGCATGTTGATTATGGGCATTCCATATAGTGAACCTGATTTAATGTCTACAAAAACGGGTGGCAGTCCTTATGGCGCTACTCACTCGGCACTCGGAGATATTCGAGCGCCTATTAGCCCAGAAGAGCAACGTCTAGCAAAAGCTCAGGGTAAGCGCTTAGCAGAAACTGCACTCATGCTTTTGCAGAAAAAATAATTGAGATGTTAAAGAAACTGCTTGAAAAGAATCCATACCAACTACTGGCAACAGCAGCCTTTGTTGATTTATTTATTCTCTGTGTCTGTTGGGAATGGTTTATTTCCCCACTGCGCCCTGGCGGTTCATGGCTCATACTGAAAGGGATACCTTTACTCTTTGCTATTCCAGGTTTATGGAAAGGCAAGGTCTACACGATGCAATGGGCTTCAATGTTAATCCTCCTATACATCACCGAAGGTTTAGTACGCATTTTGGAAACTGGTAGCAATTTTTGGATGGCTCTATTAGAGACCATCATCGCTACTATCGGCTTTGTTTCTTTACTTTGCTATTTAAAGCCAATCAAGCAACAAGCAAAAATCTTGGCCAAAGAAAAAGCTGCGGTTAAGTGATGATGCTAGGCTTGATCGATCAATTGAGTGCGGCACTTGGCAAGCAATACGTTCTCACTGCAGATCTGGATAAAGCCCCTTACCTCACTGATTGGCGCAAACGCTACAGTGGTAAAGCCTTAGCGGTCCTGTTACCTAAAACGACCAGTGAAGTCGCCACTATTGTGAAGCTTTGTGCCACTCATCATGTCGCAATTGTTCCGCAAGGTGGTCATACTGGTTTTTGTGGTGGTGCCACGCCTGACGATACTGGCAAGCAAATCATTCTAAATCTCAAGCGCATGAATCAAATCCGTGAGATTGATGCCTCTAACCAAACCATGACACTTGAAGCAGGATGTATTTTGCAGGCCGCTCAAGAAAAAGCAGCGGCAGAAGATTTTTTGTTTCCGCTTAGTCTAGGTGCTGAAGGTAGCTGCATGATTGGTGGTAACTTAGCTACCAATGCTGGTGGCACTAATGTACTGCGCTATGGCAATACCCGAGATCTTTGTTTAGGGCTTGAGGTCGTTACCGCTAAGGGCGAAATCTGGAATGGCCTGAAGGGTTTGCGTAAAGACAATACTGGTTATGATTTACGCGACCTTTTCATTGGTTCAGAAGGAACCCTAGGAATCATCACTGCAGCAGTCATGAAACTGTATCCATTGCCGATCTCTCAATGGACAACGCTAGTTGCAACTGACAATATTGCATCAACTATTGCACTGCTGACTTTATTTCAGAGACGCGCAACATCATTACTCACTGGCTTTGAAATGATGACGCAAGAATCATTAACCCTAAATGAAAAGCACTTTCCACAGATGGCTAATCCATTGAAAGGAAATCCGTCCTTCACAGTGTTAATTGAGCTCTCTGATCATGAGAGCGAAGACCATGTTCGACAACTTCTAGAAACTATATTGGAGGAGGCTTTCACCACGAATCTCATTAGCGATGCAGTAATCGCGAGTAATTTGAGTCAGGCAAATACGTTTTGGCATATGCGTGAGCACATCACTCTGGCGCAAGCTCAAGAAGGCGCTAATCTAAAGCATGACATCACGATTCCGCTTTCCTCCTTAGATAGCTTTATTCAGGAAACTGACGCCCTCATCAGGCAAAAGTACCCTGGGGTAAGGATCATTAATTTTGGCCATTTAGGTGACGGCAATCTGCATTACAACATCGCCCCACCCCTAGGAATCGACCCGAAGATATTCAATCTAGAGCATGAAAAAGCGATTCAGGAGCTGGTTTATGCCCAAGTTGAGCGTTGCCAAGGCTCAATATCTGCAGAGCATGGCGTTGGGCAGCTCAAGATGGGAGATTTAAGAGCCCACAAGGGTGAGGTAGCCCACGACCTGATGAAGGGCATAAAAATGGCCCTAGACCCCCAAAATATCCTCAATCCCCATAAGGTGGTCTCGATTTAAGGGTATCAAGTCCTGAAGATATTTGTTAAATATTTAGTAATTCTTGTCATCTCTACCCATTTCTGGTGCGTTGTATGCTCATGGAGGTGACAAATATGTCAACAAGACTCAAGCGTTGGGCTCGTGCAATTCAACAAATCGACTTGTCCAAAAGGACACCTGAAGTAGCTATTAGCTACTTGGACGATAAATATCGAGATATTGCTTGGCGTTACATCCGCATTCTAGGCTTTGAACGTACTATCAGCTTCATGGCTAGCAATAACTTTCACCCAGAGTAAGTGTGAAGAAAAAACCCTAAATATCTGAATTATTTAGGGTTTTTTGTTATAAAACGATTGGGCTCAGAATTTAATTACTTTTGGCCTTCAGCGCCTCCTCCAACTGATTAATCTTATTTTGCATCGCGCTCAACTTAGCATTTAAGGCCCCAACGTTAAGGAAGGTCTCATCAGCAACGGGTGCTTTTAAGTTATTGCCCCACCCAAGCCAGGCAGAGTCATAAACCTTTACCTTTTTAAATCCCAGGTTTTTCAAGACAACCGCTGTTTCAGCAGCACGAACCCCGCTTTGGCAATACACGACTGTCTCCTTATCGGGATCTAAGTTGGCATAAAGCTTTTTGAGGTCGGCCTCACTTTTGAGAGCCATGCCAGAATTATCTGCAACCTGTTTCTTGCCAAGCTTAATTGCGGTAGCAGGATCCTGCCAGTTATCTTCGAAGGGGATATTGACTGAGTTAGGAATATGACCACCCCGAATAGCGCGGACATCCTTGCCAGAATATTCATCAGGCGTTCTCACATCTAAAATCTGCACAGATTTAGATTGGGCAAGCTTGAGCATTTCTTCATTCGACACCACCAACTGAGTTTGAGGTACCAAAGTTACCGAGACAGGGGCAGATGTTTGACGCTCCTTCTGAATGGGTAGCCCAGCAGATTTCCAACCATCAAAGCCATCGTGATAAATCTGAGCCTGCTTGCCGCCAAAATATTGAACGGTATACAGACCAAAGTAAGCATAGGGATTGCCACGGGCACCATAGACAACAATATCTCGATTAACGCTCAAGCCAGCATCATTAAAGATCTTTTGGATCTTTTCAGTGGCTATGTAATCTTCTTTATTGGGGTCTCTGAGAACACTCCCCACCTCACCAATATTAATTGCTCCTGGTATATGACCTTCTAAAAAACTTTTTTCATCGCGCACGTCCCAAACAATCGCTCCACGAGTAATCGCTTGTCGAACTTGCTCCGTATTGAGAATGGCATCATTTTTCTGAGCATAGGCAGAGACAGAAATAAATGCAGCGCTAATTAGAAACAGTTTTTTGATTGATGGGTTCATGAAAGAGGCTTTCAATTAGAAATAAAGAATAAGAGATAGGCTAGTCACTAAAGCTTAACCAAAGAAGGCTCGAGCTTGCGCAATCAGCTCTGTTGGCAGCTCTTCTGGAATGTAATGACCACAAGGGACTGTCTGCCCAGATACTTCTTGGGCTACTGCTTGCCAGTCCTGTATTGGTTTAAAGCATTGATTGACTAAGCCATGCTCACCCCATAGCACTCTTAATGGCATTATGAGCTTTTTACCGGTTGCTCTATCAGCTCGATCATCAACTAAATCAATACTCGCAGCTGCGCGATAGTCTTCACACATCGCGTGCATACTTTGCGGGTCACCTGCACCGGCAAGATATTCTGCCCAGCGCTCTGGGGAAAATATCCCCGTACCTGCATGACGGCCCATATGTTTAGTGATCCAAAACTCTGGATTGGCAGCAATTAAGGTTTCTGGAACAGGCTCTGGCTGAATCAAGAAGAACCAATGCCAATAACCTTTAGCAAACTCCATCGTGGTGTTGTCATACATTGTTAAGGTTGGAGAAATATCTAAGACCATCACACGTAAAACACTTTCTGGAAAATCCATGGCAAGACGGTGGGAGACTCTGCCACCGCGATCATGTCCTAGTAAGAAAAATTGCTGATAGCCCAATGCTTTCATGAGCGCATGTTGATCAGCTGCCATAGATCTTTTGGAGTAAGTCGAATGATCTTTTTTGCCATGGGGTTTAGAGGACTCGCCATAGCCCCGTAGATCAGAAGCTACAACAGTGAAGTTCTTGGCCAATTCAGGGGCGACGTTTTCCCAAATGGCTTTGGTTTGTGGGAATCCGTGAAGCAATAAGATGGGTGGGCCACTGCCGCCAACTTGACAAGCAATCTCTATTGGGCCGTCCTCAGATGAAACGGTAATCCTTTTTTGCTTAAAACCAGGAAATACTAACGGCATGTAAGGCCCAATTTAAAAGAGTCTCCTAAGAGACTCTGTATTGAAATTAATCTAAATTAATTATCAGCAACTGCTTGAATCTCAGCTACCGTTAAATAGCCCTTTTTAGAAGAATCAATATAGTCAAAATGGCTGTAGATACGGGGCATACAACCATTGGCCTCAGCTTTGGTAAGCTTGCCATCGTGATTAGCATCGCATTTCGCAAAGCGTTCAGCAATTTCACGATTCTTAGAGGCATTGTCAGCGTTAGCAGTCATTGCCAATGCCAATAATGCGCAAGTAACTAATAGCCTAATATTTTTAGCAAACTGCATGGATATCCCTTATTGACCTGTTGGGCTTGGGTTTGCAGAGGCTTCCATGGAAACCTTAACTGCTTTTTTTGCCATTCCTATAAATGAGTCGACAGAGCCGCTAGCAGTTCTAAATGATTCACCTTGAACAATCACTAAACCCTCGCCCAAGAGCTTATTACTTTGGCTATCGGTAATCTTACTTTCAATGACGAGGGCAGGAGTTTTTGCGTTCACGCCGCCTGCAAAGGCAGCTGCATTTGTAGCTAATCCTATAGGGGTGAAGTTCCACGGCTTCAAATAATCATTAGAACTTTCAGCACCAGTAATGCCTACCGATACGCGGGCAACACCTGGTCCTGGCTTGGTGACAATCTGGATGTTGCCGCGGGCATTAACCGTTTCCAGCATAGAAGCCTGCAAAGCTGATTTCGCTTTGGCGATAGATTCAGCGCTGACATCTTTAGTAGCGCTCTGATTCAAATAAATAGGCTCCAAAATAACTGCAGTATAAGAAGCAGGATTGACGCCCGAGATTCTATATCTCCAAATACGAGCATCAGGAACGCTGGTAGACATTGGAACCAATAGTGAATAGTCTGACAAGAAACCAGACCTAGGCATGTTATCGGTTGTCAGTTTGGGAGCGTTGCTACATGCGGCGAGCAAAGCAGCTGCAATGATCGATGCTGTGACAAGATTCATTTTCTTCATTTTTATTCCTATATGGGTGCTGCCTACATGCATTAAAGATTAATTGGACTAAATCATCATAACTAATAATGCTTAATCTAGGGGTGGACAAGGAAGAATACCACCCGTCTTCTTATGAATTGAAGGTTTGCAGTCAGGTTGAGCTTGTAATGGTTGACTAGCTTGAGTTAATTGGGGTGTCGGAGTTTGTGCTGCAACAGGGCTGGCTGCTGTGTTTGCAACTACTGACGCCCTAGCTTGCCTTGGCGCCTCTATCCCTGCTGCAATATAAAAAGATCTATCACTGCCAGAGCATGGCATCAATGCTCCAGTTTTAGCGTTATAGACATCCTTGCATTGTGGATTAGCTTCAAGTCGTGCTTCTAGTTTTGCAGAATTGCAGGCTGATAAAACAAGCATCAATAAAACTAAAGAAACCACTCTTTGGACTAAGCTACTCATAAGGTCATTCTATGTCATCTATTCAAGCTAAGGCTAGACTAGCAATAGATTCGACGGACTAATTGCCCCAATATAGTGCTCACCTTAAAAGCACAATACCCGCCGAAGCAGGTATTGTGAAAATTCCAAACCCCTTATAGCTTAAGGGGGTGATACATTGCTAATGCTTAACCAGCCATTGCGACTTCTCTAGCTTCGATCGCACCGCTTTGGTCTTTGTCGAGTTGTTTAAATTCGGCATCAGTCATTCCGCATGCTTTAGCTTCAGCTTTAGTGATAATCATATCGCCATTGGGGTCGCAAGCTTTAAATTCAGCGGAAGAAATTTTACCGTCTTTATTTTTATCAAGTTGGGCCATTGCGCCAAAAGACAAAAGGGATAGTGCAACTGCTGTGGCTAATAATTTCATATTTACTCCGTGTGTTATTGATCAATTAAACAGAACTACGAAAAAAATTATATAACCTCTTTTTTTTATAGTAAACAGACAAATGTAGTAATAACCCTAATTTTGGGGAAATATATAGCTCAGACTGTCATCAGGACGTCAAAAATAGCCCTTGGGAGCGTGATTTTGGCCTACCCAGCACGTTTTAGAGGTCCACGGTAGGGCCCTATAAAAGGGGTCTGTTGTAGAGCCCAACCCTTGATTATTAGCAGATCTTATTTCTCTGGCTTGAAATTACTATCCAAAAACTCTTGTACTCCCGAAAACATCAACATGCGGTTCTTCTCCATGATGATGGTGTGAGTGCCTTCGCTGATTTGCAACATCATTTTGTATGGCGCATTTTCTAGCTTGGTGAAATATTCATACATCATGTAACTAGGAAGGTCCGCATCCCACTCTGCATGAACTAGCATCACTGGAACACGGATATTTTTAGGTTCATATAATGGAATTCCGGCTGTCCAAAACTCACGCGCATCTTGAACTGTACCGTTAGGGGCTCGGAGTTTTTTAGGTGTTTGAGACCTACCCCATGGATCAGTATCAAAGGTTGCTTCCGCCCACTTCTCAAACCATCCTGGCGGAATTAATGTGGCTTTTGCACTCTCTGGGACGCCAGTTAGCCAGCGATTTTTAGCATCAGCAATCGAGGCAACCCGATATGCGCCTAATTGACCGCCTTTATCTGTTAGAGGAGCTCCGCCTTGACGAAGCCATTGTGGTGCATAGAGAACTAGTTTGTTGACCTTCTCATTATTCTCGGTGGTGTACTTGCCCATAATAGTCGTACCCCAAGACCAACCAAGTAGATTGATCTTATTCAGATTACGCTTTTTAAGGATGTAGTCCACTGCGCTAGAAACATCCTTTACTGCTGTATCTGTTCTGACGATTGGGGGATTCTGATCGGCAGGCTGATCCATCTCAGGTGGGCGCGTAGATTTACCATAGCCTCTGAGATCTACCAACCAGACATCGTAGCCTCTAGCTGCCATGTATTCCATCCAAGAGGTCCCATCTAGGGATAAATCAAAGGCAGTTTCTGCGGGATAGGTTGAGCCATGAACATAGAGCAAGGTTTTTTCGGCAGAGAATTTCTTCATGCCAGCTAAGTGCTTATTACGAACATAAAGTGAAATACCTGGGGTATCGCTTTGCACCATGTACTCGTTCATCTGAATCTTTCCTGCGGCAAAAGCTTGACCGAGAAATAAACAAGAAATTAGTGCCACTAGCGAGCGTGCTATCAGTTTCACTTCGTCTCCTTATGGGCTGATGCCCTTATCTATATTTTGTCCAGCCAATATAGCAGTCCTGCGGTGTATCAATCAGAAAAATCCTCTTTTTAGCTGTTTTTAATAAGCATAGGAGCTCGAGAGCTAGCAAAACCCAAAACTCCCCAAGAGCCTTAAAATAGGCTTCATGACCAAAACACCAGAACTTCTAGCCCCTGCCGGCAGCCTTTCCATGCTAAAAACCGCTTTCGAATTCGGAGCGGATGCAATTTATGCTGGCCAGCCTCGCTATTCATTACGCGTTCGTAATAATGACTTCGGCAAAATCGAAGTCCTCAAGCAAGGTATTGATACTGCACATGAATTAGGTAAAAAGTTTTTCTTAGTCTCCAACCTGTTGCCGCATGGCGCTAAGACTCGCACCTACATCAAAGACATGTCGCCCGTGGTTGATTTAAAGCCGGATGCGCTCATCATGTCTGATCCTGGTTTAATTATGATGGCTAGAGAAGCTTGGCCAGATATGCCGATTCATTTATCAGTCCAAGCCAATACCGTAAATGGTGCCTCTGCAAAGTTCTGGCGCTCAGTTGGCATTAGCCGAGTCATTTTATCTCGAGAGCTTTCCTTTGATGAGATTGAAGAAGTGCGTCAAGATTGTCCCGAAATGGAGCTGGAGGTGTTTGTCCATGGCGCTCTATGTATTGCCTACTCAGGACGCTGCTTACTATCGGGCTATATGTCCCATCGCGACTCTAACCAAGGCGCTTGCACCAATGCTTGTCGCTGGGATTACAAGGTCAAGCCTGGCCAACAAACTTCTAGCGGTGACGTCGTTCTACTTCAAGAAGCTAAAAGGCCAGATGACTTAATGCCAATGGAAGAAGATGAACATGGCACCTACATCATGAACTCGAAAGATTTACGTGCGGTTGAGCATATCGAAAGACTAACGAAGATGGGTGTCGACTCATTCAAAATCGAAGGTCGTACCAAGTCGCCCTATTATGTTTCGCGTACTTGCCAAGCTTATCGCTCAGCCATCAATGATGCAGTTGCAGGAAAACCTTTTAATACAACTCTACTTGGCAATCTAGAAGGTCTTGCCAATCGCGGCTATACCGATGGTTTTTATGAACGTCACCACGATAAGGATTACCAACTGTATATGAGAGGCTACTCCCTTTCAGGCAGAAGTTTGTATGTTGGTGAAACCCTCGACATTGACTCTGCTTCTAGTCGAGTCAAAGTAGATGTTAAAAACCGCTTTTCAGTTGGTGACAAGCTTGAAATAATTGAACCACAAGGAAATCAAGACATTATCTTAGATGCTATGTGGAATATGGGCGGAGAGCCTATTGATGTTGCCCCTGGTTCTGGTCACTTTGTGTGGATCAAGCTACCGCTACACAGTAAACATGCATTTATTGCCCGCTACACCAATGAACCAGCTCCTGTAGAAACTACCTCCGCCTGCTCTAGCGGCGAATCTTGCTGTAACGCTTAAATAATGAATGCTTCCATAGATAACACAAATCATAGGTCAGGAATAAAAAAGAAAATAGAGGCAGAGGCTAAGCAAGCATTAACTCTTGCCGTTTATTTTTCTATCTGGTTCTGTGCACTTACTTTTTTAGCTGCCACAACATTAAATAAACACCCTATTCCATTATCGATGTTCGGCATTGCCATTATCAAGGCAGGTTTATGCGCTAAATTTATGTTGATAGCTCAAGCTATTTTTCCAATTAATGTCCAAAAATCCAATGGCATTATTAAATCTTTATTTCTGGAATCGATCCTATACCTCTTAGTTGTACTAGGCTTGAACTATATCGAAGCTGGCATTGAAGGTCTGATGCATGGAAAAAACTTTCTTGACTCTATGGCTAGCTTTGGCCAAAAAAATCCTCTACATATTTTGGCGATGTCTCTAGTCTACTGGTTGATAGTCTGGCCGTATTTAGTATTGATTGGTATGAAATTGGCTTTAGGCAACAATGTAATCCTAACTATTCTGTTTGGCCGAAAAAATCCTGTTGGCCAATAGCTTTTCAAGCTGGCACTCTCTGCCTTCATGTTCTAAAAAACTATTTTGGTTTTGCGCTCTTGGATTTCTCTCTTTTCAGATTCATGCTCAAGAAATTGAAGCTCGCGCTTATTCAAATGCGCCGATTGACATTAACTTTATTACTGGTGGTATTGCACAAGCCAAAAGTAGTTCATACAAACTCACTACTGAAGTCATTAATTTGACTCATGTTCTCGATGTTGCTGGCCAATCTGGAAGACTCTCTATAACCGTGCCCTATGCACAATTATCTGGGACAGGCACTGCAAGGGGCCAGGTAATCAATGCATCTGCTGAGGGTCTTTCAGATCCCATGATTAAAGCCTCAGTCAATTTATATGGTGCTCCCGCCCTCTCGGAAAGTGAATTCAAAAATTATCAGCAAGACCTCATCATTGGTGCAAGCTTAGCGGCAACAATTCCTTGGGGGAGGTACAACAACGAACAAATGGTCAATGTCGGTGGCAACCGCACCGTGATTCAACCAGGTATTGGCGCTTCACAAGCAGTTGGTCCTTGGCGCCTAGAACTAGCTGGTATGGCATCAATCTATACCAGTAATGCTAGCTATATGGGCAATAACACCCTATCTCAAAGCCCAGTGTATTCATCAGAAACACATGTGATCTATTATTTCCCTAATACCGCCTGGATATCAGCTGATGCTACTTACTACTTTGGAGGGCAAACCTATATCAATGGGTTGACCATCAATAGCTCACAAGAAAACTGGCGCTTTGGCAGCACTCTCTCCTATCCGATTGATAAGTACAACGCTATTCGATTGACTGGCAGTACCGGCATCTACTCTAGGACCAATACAAGCTATGACATGCTGGGGATATCTTGGCAATACCGCTGGAGCGGAGGCTTGTAGGCGATTTAGTACTGGCATAGCTACAATTAGCCTTAAATAGCATTTATACAAATCATTCATTACTAAGACCAATATGAGCACTAAGCCAACAGATTCTAAGACAGCGCCTGAGACAGGTTTACGTAAAGGCTTAACAAGCTACGGCGATGAGGGCTTCTCATTATTTTTACGCAAAGCATTTATTAAGGGTGCTGGCTATACCAATAGTGCCTTAGATCGCCCTGTGATTGGAATTATTAATACCGGTAGTGCATACAACCCATGTCACGGCAATATGCCGCAACTGCTTGAAGCAGTGAAGCGTGGCGTCATGCTTGCTGGTGGTTTGCCAATGGAATTTCCAACGATCTCCATTCATGAGAGCTTTGCCGCACCAACAAGTATGTATTTACGTAACCTCATGTCAATGGATACCGAAGAGATGTTACGTGCACAACCGATGGATGCGGTTGTCATGATTGGTGGATGCGATAAAACAGTTCCCGCACAAATGATGGGCGCTGCTTCCGCAGGTTTGCCTGCTATTCAACTTATTACTGGCTCAATGCTTACTGGCTCACATCGCAGTGAGCGCGTTGGCGCCTGCACAGACTGTCGTCGTTACTGGGGTAAGTTTCGCGCTGGTGAAATCGATGAAGTTGAAAAAGATGAAGTGAATGATCAGCTAGTTGCAAGCGTAGGTACCTGCTCAGTCATGGGCACTGCCAGCACCATGGCCTGCATCTCTGAAGCCTTGGGGATGACTGTGCCTGGGGGCGCTACCCCGCCAGCCGTGACTGCAGATCGCATTCGGGTTGCAGAAGAAACTGGTACCTGTGCAGTGCAAATGGCTAAAGATGGCTTAAGCATTGATAAGATTTTGACAGCAGATGCCTTTGAAAATGCTATCCGGGTATTGCTAGCAATTGGCGGCTCTACTAATGGCATTGTCCACTTAACCGCAATTGCTGGTCGCATGGGTCTGGAGATTGATTTAGAGGCCTTAGACAAAATGGGTAATGAAACTCCCGTACTGGTTGATCTCAAACCTTCTGGTGATCATTACATGGAAAATTTCCATGATGCTGGTGGTATGACTACACTACTTCGTGAGCTCAAGCCACTGCTAAAACTTAATGCTATGACTGTGAGTGGCAGAACCCTCGGCGAAGAAATCGATGCAGCGCCGCCAAGCTTTAAACAAGATGTAGTTCGCAAATTTGACAATCCAATTTACCCACGTGGCAGTATTGCTGTTCTGCATGGCAACCTTGCCCCTGGCGGCGCAATCATTAAGCAATCGGCTGCCAATGAGAAGCTGATGGAGCATGAAGGTCGTGCAGTAGTGTTTGAGAATGCGGAAGACCTAGCCAGTCGGATTGATAGTCCTGATTTAGATGTCACAGCAGATGATATTTTGGTACTCAAGAATATTGGACCTAAAGGTGCGCCAGGCATGCCTGAAGCAGGCTACATCCCTATTCCCATGAAATTAGCGCGTGCCGGTGTAAAAGATATCGTGCGCATCTCTGATGGGCGCATGAGCGGCACAGCATTTGGCACGATTGTGCTGCACGTTACCCCCGAATCTGCGATTGGTGGCCCATTAGCCCAGGTTCGTAATGGTGATTGCATTCGCCTCAGTGTCAAGAATCGCGAGATTAGTCTACTGATTTCTGATGAAGAGTTAGCCAAGCGTACTAAAGAAAATCCGATTACCTCACCCACCGCTGAACGTGGCTACAAGAAACTATTCTTAGATACGGTGACACAGGCTGATCAAGGCGTTGACTTTGACTTCTTGAGAGCGGCCAAGATGGTTGGTAAAACTCCTCGCTAAGCCTTCTACCGAAGGCTTATAAGTTTCTGAGCTCGCGACGCAAAATCTTACCGACATTGGATTTCGGGAGCTCATCGATAAAGACGACCTTTCGAGGGCGTTTATAGCTAGTCATATGATCTTTGCAATATTGCAAGATATTTGCTTCGGTTAAATGGTGGTTATCTCTCACTACATAAGCTTTTACGATTTCTCCTAGCTTACGGTGTGGTACCCCAATTACGGCACATTCTCTAATACCATCCATTTGAACTAAGTAATCTTCTACATCATTTGGAAACACTTTAAATCCTGCCACCACGATCATGTCTTTCTTGCGATCAACGATCTCCACATAACCTTGATCAGTAATAAAGCCAATGTCTCCTGACTTAAAAAAGCCGTCAGCTGTCATGCAATGGTTCGTTTCTTCTGGTTTATTCCAATAGCCCGCCATTACTTGTGGTCCTTGAATACAAATCTCTCCCGGGGTGCCATATGGCAGCTCTACCTCATCATCATCCAGAATGACAACATTAGTGCTGGGAATTGGCATGCCAATGTGCCCTGTGAAATGTTTCTCTAATGGCGTGTTTACACAGACAACTGGAGATGTCTCTGATAAACCATAGCCCTGTGCAATAGGAACACCTGTAAGTGCTTGCCAATGGTCTGCTGTTTTCTTATGAACCGCCATGCCACCACCAATCGTGACCAGTAAATTAGGGAGCTTTACCTTCTTAAACTCAGGGCGATGAATGAGCGCATGAAAGAGTGTGTTTACTCCAGGGAATATGTTGATATTGGGATGCTTCATGAGCATTTTGATAAAACCAGTGATGTCACGTGGATTGGGAACGAGAATCAATAGACTACCCTTAGCAATGCCCAGCAAAGCACACGCTGTTAAAGCAAAAATATGGGTCATTGGCAGTGCACACAAAAATACCAATTGCTGTTCTGGTTTTTGCTTGAGGCCGGGATTTAACCAACTCTCTATTTGCATCACATTTGCAAGAATATTGCGGTGTAGTAGTACTGCTCCTTTTGAAGTTCCAGTAGTGCCACCGGTATATTGCAAGAAAGCAATATCCTCTAAACCAATGTTTGGTTTCTGAAAGTGGTGCTCACTGCCTTTCTGAAGTGCATCTTTGAAGCTAATATGTGCAAATTCCCAAGCCGGTATTAATTTTTTAATCTCTCTTGCTACCCAATTGATTAAATATCCTTTAAGGCCCATTAATTCACCCGGGCTACTCACAATCACTTGGCGAATACCTGTTTGGGAGCTTACTGCTTGGTAGGTATGGGCAAAGTTCTCCATCACTATCAGCACTGTCGCTCCACTATCTACCAGTTGGGCCTCAAGCTCACGCGCGGTGTAGAGTGGATTGATATTCACCACCACATAACCAGCACGCAGAGTAGCAATCATGGCAACGACATACTCAATCACATTGGGATACATCAACGCAACCCGTGCGCCCTTCTCTAGATCAAGGGTTTGTAGATAAGAGGCAAAGTCTTTGGAAAGTCTATCGACCTCCTTATATGAGAAAAACTTTCCCATAGCCTCAACAGCTTTACGCTTTCCAAAGCGACTAAAGCACTCATCGAGAAATTCAGTTAAGGATGAATGACTCAGAGGGCCGATTTCATGGGGAACCCCTGCTGGGTAATTTTTTAGCCAAGGCTTGGAAGTATCTGGAGCCATATTTCTTCTAGATCAAACCGGCTTCTGCCGCAGCTGCTTCTGATGCGATCTCGGATTTCTTTGCTGTCATCGGAATGCTTTCCTGATTAAGATAGCCCTATTCTAAGCATTTCTATAGTGAGAGCCCAGCAATAGCACCGTCATACCAGCGTTACCTTCTTTGAAGCGTTTTAAATATCTTTTGAGGCCTGGACGACGTTTTAACAATGCATGGTAAGACTCGCTACCGTAGCCTACGTTCTCGCCAAAGAAGTACTCATCTACACGGTCTGAATAACGATTATTTTCCAGCGCATTCTGAATCGCCCACTTGATGCGGCCGCCCTCTCCAGTCGACCCATAGCCATGAACTAGGATGATGGCTTTAATTCCTAAGTCCAAACATTTACGCAACTGCTCTGTTAATAATTCCAAAGCCTCCTCGACATGGGGGCTATCTTGCTTAATATTAATTTCAATCGTATCGGAGCTTAGAGTCGGGAAATTTTCAGAACCGCAATACGGACAGCGATTAAACAAAGCCCGCGCATTGCCACAATCAGGACACTCTGCAGTAAATGACACTCTTAAGCTTCTAAATAGCCAGAGACATCATGAGCAATACTTACCTTCTAAGGTGGCGATATCTGTTGATTTATCATCAATCATCAGGATTAATGCTTTCTGTGCCACCTCACGATTCTCAGGCGTCTTTAAGTGGTTATTAATCAGACTGGAGACATCCTTTTTAATTGATGTATTGCCGTAGCGCAAGCCTTTCAAAGTAGAAACTGCCTGCGCAGAAATTTGGCATTGCTGATTTACTAATGCAGAAGAATCTGAGGACTTGGTATTAGCGTAAGCAAATGCAGCAACAGAAATTGATACGACGGCTAGTAGACTCTTTTTCATCTTAGTTCCTTATTTTGTGACCACAGGTTGGGCAGCAGCCCAGATCTTTTGCTTTCGATTTTCTGAGAGCGGCATACACACTAGATTCAGAAATCTCCATCTTCCTCGCCGCTTGCGCAGCACTTAAGCCCTTCCCTACCCACTCCAAGGCTTGATGTGTTTTAGCTACCTGTCTTTTCATTTCTTCTCCCAGTAAAGCTACTATACTACAGAAGTTGTGAAGTTGTGAAGTTTATATATAGGAAAAACCCTAAATAGGGCCTAAATAAATGGATTTAGAGAAATTGAAGAAAAGCAGGAAAGAAAAAAGCCGCCCGGAGGCGGCTTTGGAAATACTGGTATTACTGAATTAAGCAGCTAATTTAGCAGCAGATTTCTTAGTTGATTTTGGTGCGTATTGACCTTGAATATTTGCCAATGCAGCATCAACACTCTTCTCAAAGTTAGCGAAAGCATCAGTAGCTGAAGCGCGAACTTGGTCGAACTGTTGCAGTGAAGCATCAAATGCAGTGTGGAATGCAGATACAAAAGCCTCTGATCCAGCAGGTGCAGTCTTAGTGGACTCTTTAACAAACTTTACTAAATCATCGCGTGCATCATCAATAGAGGCATCAATTACTTGAGCAACTTCTTTATTGCCATTGCGAACTACTTTGTTCACTTTAGCTTGATAAGCAGCAGCATATTTAGCAGCTTCTTGAGCAGCTTCTGGAGCAACCATATTAGTAAACTGTTGCGCATCTTTGATTGCTAACAACTGTGTGCTGGCATCTTGCGCAGCAGCCATTGCATCTTTAGCAGCAGCTTGGTTGATTTCTGCTAATTCTTGAGCACTTTCAACAGCTACTTGTGCCAAATGTTTAGCTTTCTCAACAGCTTTAGCTTGTGATTGAGCGATTTGATCGTTTAATTGAGTCTGGAACATGATTTATCCTTAATAAGTGATTTGGTTAAAATTTTGTTGCGATGCATCATTCTAAACACAAATATGCTGTGGTGCAACATTTAGTTGCAAAAATACCAACAATTATGGTTATTAAGGGGATTTAGGGCAACAAAAAACCCAGCAACTCATTGAATTTACTGGGTTTATTGAATATTACTGGCGGAGACGAGAGGTGCAATTTATACCTTTCAGCCTATTTCACCCAATATCAGTATAGACCCTATAGCACGCTATTCTATTGGGTTGTTTGACTCTAGCCATATCAAACCATATCATCTAATTACATTAATTTTTGGTACATAGAAGGTACAAAATGCCTAAATTAGCCAAGCAACTGACCGCTATCGAAGTAAAACGGCTTGAGAAGGAAGGTTTCCACGCTGTAGGGACTGTTTCAGGCCTTGGATTGAACATTACCAAGGAAGGCACTAAAAGCTGGGTATTTAGGATTGCCTATGGCGGTCAGCGAAGAAAAATGGGGCTAGGAGGCTATCCAGCAGTGACTTTAGCCCAAGCCATTGAAGGCGCAAGAAGGCTTAAGAATGAAATCAGCACAGGTGTTGACCCAATCCAGGCTAAAAAGACTATTAAAAGCAATCTAATTGCTGACCGTGCAAAGGCAAAAACTTTTGAAGATTGTGCTGACCTATTTCTAGCCACAAGAACTTTTACCAATAAGAAGCATGGCAAGCAATGGGAATCAACTTTAAAAACTTATGCATACCCATTTATCGGCAAGATGCTTGTTGGTGATATTGGCATTGCAAACATCAAAGCAGTACTTGACCCAATATGGAAAACAAAAACTGAAACGGCTTCAAGAGTTCAAGGTCGCATCAAATCCATTATTGATTACGCAATAGTTAGCGGCTATAGGGACAAATCAAACCCAGCGATATGGGATGGATTTTTAGATTCCATTTATCAATCACCAAAGAAACTTAAAGTGGTTGAACATATGAACTCCCTACCCTATTCCAAGCTACATAACTTCTTACTGGCGTTACGCAAACACGACACCATGAGTGCCAAGGCATTAGAGTTTCTTATTCTGACGGCCGTGCGGTCTGACTCTGTAAGGTCTGCTACATGGAATCAAATTGACCTTGATGCTAAGGTTTGGACTGTTCCTAAAGCGTTTACAAAGACCAAGAAGCGTGACCACACCGTGCCACTATCTACACAGGCGATAGAACTTCTTAATAGCCTAGAAAAGTTTGATGGAACTGACTTGGTATTTCCATCGGCCACACTTAAGAAGCTATCTGATAGCACCATCAGCAAACTGATGCGTGATATGCATACCAATAAAGAATTCACTGATAGGGCTGTTCCTCATGGCTTCAGGTCAACCTTTAGGGTTTGGTGTCTTGAACAGACGACTTACTCATCAGAGTTGGCAGAGTTGTCCATGATGCATGAAGTTGGTGACTCCGTTTACAAAGCTTACCAACGAAGCGATGGCCTAGAAAGACGAAGAGACATCATGCAGGACTGGTCAAACTTTGCAAATAGTCCTTATGTAGCCATAAAACAAAGCGATAAGAATGTCGTATCTCTCAAAGGGGTTAAATCAGCATGATTAAAAAACCAAATGATTTATCACTGGCGGATTTACTTCGGTTTTCAGCAGCAGACCACAGAAAGCGTGATATTGAGGTTGCTAAATATGAGGAATTTGTCTTAAGGACATTGATTGATGAATTTGGTTCACCCAAACCGTTTGACATTATTTTTCATCTTGCCGAGAAATATCACCCAAAGCTTAAGGTGAAATTTAAAAGAGGTGTTAAGACTAAATGGGGTGATTACTTAAATGCAATGATTGCCGTTGAAGTTCAAAGCTATAGAGACACTGGAATGTTGCTAAAAGAGGCCGTATGGAAAGTGTCAAAGGAAAATCGATGGAAGCCCTTATTCAGAAAAGCTTCCGATAAAGGCATTGGTTTAATTAATAAGGCTTATAAGAGTGGTAAGAAATCAAACTCTTATCAGATAGCACTGAAATCTCACTATTTAAGCAATATTGGCGTGCCAGAATTTAAGTGGGATGAAACAGCGCAAAAAATGGTACGCAAAGCTTTATTACAGTATTAAATTCACAAATTAATTAGTCCTAGCTGTAATGAAATCTCATAAGTTAACAGGAGGTTTCATATGGAATCAAAAGGCTTTATCAGACAAAAGGGTCTGTTAGGTCTGCTAGGATTTTCAGCGCCAACACTGTGGCGCAAAGTTAAAGCAGGTACATTCCCAAGGCCAGTAAAACTAGGCCAAAACATGACAGCCTGGCGGACAGAAGAAGTCCAGGCTTGGATGGAGGCGCAAAAGTGACTCCATTAAAAAAGGCCGTACATGTGATAGCCGCATTTATAAAGCGAATCCAGCTGCTTAATTTTAAGACAGCACAAGAGCTATTAGAAGCCCATTATCTAGAGCAGCAAATTGCTTACCTTGAACAACGGCGTAGAGATAAACGATTTGCTTATTACTTCAAGGTATTTGGGTTAAAAGATAGCTGTCCCTTTGATGAGACAACAGAGCTAGAGGCTTTGCAACATAGCCTCATCTGGAAGTTGGTAGATTTAGAAGATGGCCACCATGAATAACGCATATCACTTTAGTGACTTTATTCGTAGCCATGGATATGAGCCTAAGTCTGATGTCATAGCTGGTAAGTGGATTCGATTTGGTAGAAAGGCTGCTATTTCCGCAAGGCTCTATGACGATGAGCTAGGAGGCTATATTCATGATTGGCGAACGGGCGAGAAGTATTACTGGTTTGCTGATAAAGACCGTATGTCGCCATCAGAATATGCAAAACGAAAACAGGAATCTGAAGCCCTTAAACAAGCCCAGGATACCAAGAGAAGTCTCGCTTATGCAGATGCTTCAAGGAATGCTGAAAAGCTCTTTAATGAAGCCCCTATAGCCTCTTATGACCACCCTTACTTAGTGTGCAAGAAGGTTAATCCTTACGGCATTAAACAACTCAATGGCGAATTGTTGATCCCTGTTTATTCGATTCAGGGGGATATGCAATCTATTCAATTCATTGATGAGAATGGCAATAAGAAATTTCTTAAAGGTGGAAAGATGTCTGGTGGTTGTCACTTCATTGGTGAAATTGCCATGGATAAGCCCGTTTATATCTGTGAAGGCTATGCGACTGCTGTATCAGTCTATGAAGACACTAAGTGCTTAACCCTGATTGCATTCAATGCCGGTAATTTAATCAATGTAGCTAAAGACCTCAGAGCGCAACTTCCTGATATTGAGATTGTGATTGCTGGTGATTGCGATGAAGTCGGACAAAAGTACGCAGAAAAAGCAAGTAAAGCCGTTAACGGTTCAACTCTTATTCCTGACTTCGGCGATAACCCACAAGGCTTCACCGATTGGAATGATTACTTCAATTATGGGGTGAGGTCATGAGCAGACTGGAACAACTCAGACAAGAGAAAAAAGTCATTGCTATAAACCAAGACCCATTTAAAGGATTGCTAACTATGGAAGTCACCGAAGAAATTATTAAAAATATTGCTGACGCTAAGTTTGCATGGAGGCAACTCATCCCTCAAGGGCATATGGTGGTTATCTGTTCTAAAGCTAACGGTGGTAAGACTACCCTGATGGTGCATATAGCTGGAGAAATGTCTCAGGCTGGCTATCGGGTTATGTATATCAATGCTGATGCCTCGGCCTCGGACATTAAGGATTACAAGTATCACGCCATGGAATATGGCTATACCCTCATTAATCCTGATTTAACCAACGGTACAGCAGACCAAGTAACTGAAGAGCTACGCCAAATAGCGATTGTTGAAGGTGATTTCTCTAAAGTTGTCATTGTGTTGGACACATTAAAGAAGTTTGGCGACATGATGAACAAGTCTAAGTCCAAGCAATTTAATTCCTTACTTAGAACATTAACCACCAAAGGCATTACGGTGATTTGCTTGGCGCACACCAATAAGCATGACGATAAAGAAGGCAAACCAATTTTTGAGGGCACAGGCGACTTACGCAACGACTTTGATGAACTTATCTATCTCATCCCAGTGAGAAATCCAGATGGTACTACCACCGTATCAACCCTCAAAGATAAGACAAGGGCCGATATTCGGGATGAAAGTTTCATAATTACTGCTGATAGAGAAGTAAAGCTACTAGACCACCATGTCAATACACTGGCAATAAACGAATGGCAGAAGAATTTAGCGGATGATCAGGCCGTTATTAAATTCATTTTGGAGCACATAAGCCCAATATCTAAGACCACTACTGAACTACGCGAAATTGCAATAGAGAGAAATATTAAATATAGCCGGACTCGTCTTGATGCAGTTTTGAGACGCTATAGCGCTGGAAGCAGCCCAGACCCAAAGTGGACAGCAAGCCCAGCATCAACCATTGGCTTTAAGTATGGAGTCATAGACCCTGACTATGCAGAGCAGTTGCGAAAAGAGTGGAGGGTCTAAAAA
>JBAXVK010000019.1:0-36233 GCA_037129175.1 Polynucleobacter sp.
CCAAAAGTGAATCCTACCGACCCTCAGCCAACTTGCTATATGTGCCCAGGAACATTTATACCCATAGATGAACTAAATGCCTATACCAAAAAAGCGATTCAAGAAGGTCACATTGACCAACAAGTGCGAGATATTGACATTGGCAAAGCAAGAGTAGGCATCGGTATGGTCTACCGCGGTAAGCTTGACGCTCCAAATCCAGATTCAGTAGCGGAACATGATCAAATTAGTGAGGTCTATCACATTATTTCTGGCTCTGGAACATTGGTACTTGGGCCCGATATCACCAAACGTCAACGCAGACCAGCAACGCAAAAAACAGTGGTTGAATTTAATGGTCCAGGAAATAATGGTAGCGAAATTCTGAATGGCATTTCACGCAATCTGCAGCCAGGAGATGTCGTAGTAATCCCAGCAGGAACAGGACATTGGTTTACTGAGATTCCAGACCATATTAATTACCTCATGATACGGTTTGATCCAGATAAGGTTACGCCGTTAAAGAGTGAAGCTCAGTCACTCAACTATTTATCAAAACCAGCAAGCCGCTAAGGAGAATTCTGTGAAAAAAATGATTCAACGTGGTCTTCTCATCGTATTAGTGGCTGTGAGTTGCAGTGCATTTGCACAGAACCAATCAAGTGCCAAGGCGCCACAATACAAAGTTGATCCTTATTGGCCAAAAGCATTGCCCAATAATTGGATATTGGGGCAAGTAGCAGGAGTAGCGACTGATAAAAATGATCACGTATGGATTATTCATCGCCCGCTAACTATTACAGACGATGAGAAGGGTGCCACGCTAAACCCCAAAAGATCAAAATGCTGTATCCCTGCCCCACCTGTTCTTGAGTTCGATAAAAACGGAAATCTATTACAAGCATGGGGTGGCGCAGGTAACGGTTACAACTGGCCTAAAAATGAACATGGAATTTATATTGACCCAAATGACAATGTTTGGATTGGCGGTAATGATCAAACTGATCACATGATTCTAAAATTTACCAAACAAGGAAAATTTCTTCTGCAGATTGGTTCTCCTGGTTCAAGCCTCGGTAGTAATGACCCTACTCAGCTTGGTCGTCCTGCCCACATGAATGTCGATCCGATTGCAAATGAAGTCTATATTGCCGATGGCTATTTGAATAAACGCGTAATTGTGTTTGATTCGAATACTGGAACATACAAACGCCATTGGGGTGCTTATGGAAACATTCCTACCGATGAAAAGATGCCTAATTTTAATCCGGCCTCAACGCAATTTGCCAATCCAGTTCATTGTGTTCGCCTTATGAAAGACAACACCCTATATGTTTGCGATAGAGCAAATAATCGAATCCAAGTATTCGAAAAAAATGGGAAATTTATACGTGAAATGGCATATGAGACTGATACTCGGGGTTCCGGATCGGTATGGGATTTGATTCCTTCAGATGTAAGTCAAAAGTATATTTTGATTGCGGATGGCACTAATAATGAAGTCACTGTACTCGTTCGTGACACCGGCCAAAAAGTAGGATATTTTGGTAGAAGCGGCAGAAATGCAGGTGACTTTCACTGGGTCCACAATATTGCAGTTGATTCTGAAGGCAGCGTCTACACCACAGAAGTTGATACTGGAAAACGAGCTCAAAAATTTATTAAGTCAAAATAAATAGGCTGTTACTTGAAATATTTTTTTGCATACGCACTCTTTTTCATGCTTAGCACTCCTGCAATCGCCCAACTTGAAGTCATAATCTCGGGCGGTTTTCAAGGGCCCTACACACAAATGCTACCCTCCTTTGAAAGGATGACTGGCATTAAGGTGATCACCAAATCTGGGGCATCTCAAGGTTCTGGTCCTAAGACCATCAAAGCCCAACTTCTCGCTGGCACAAGCGCAGATGTAGTGATTCTTTCACGTGAAGGACTTACTGAGCTCATTGCAATGAATAAAATTCTTCCAAATTCAGATGTTGATTTGGCGCAAGTCCCTATAGGTTTAGCTATCCCAACGGGAGATGCAAAGCCCGATATCTTGACTACGAATACCTTTATAGATGCTCTCGTCAAGGCTAAAAAAATAGTTGTTCCAGGTAGCACCAGTGGAATTTACTTAACTAAGGAAGTTTTTCCTAAACTTGGCATCAGCGATCAAATCTCAGTTCAAATAACTGAGCGAGGTGCGCAAGCTACAACAATATTGGCTAATCGTAACGCGAATATTGCTATCCAACCCAGTAGCGAACTGATCAATGTAGCGGGCATTGATTATGTTGGCCCAATACCCAGCAGCCTTCAGCTCATTCAAACTTTTGCTGCCGCAATCACTACAAATGCATCAAATCTAGATGCGGCTAAAAAGTTAATTGAATATTTAAGCTCGCCCATTGCAGTAGGGCCCATCAAAAATAGCGGCATGAATGTCATTCGATCACAATAAAGGCAAGAAATATTTATGCATAATCGCCGATCATTTTTAAAAACAACTGGCAAAGCGCTGGGTGGATTATTTTTCTGCGGTTGTGGATTGGCCCACTCGACCGACCTAAAAGACGGAGCTCCAAAAAGAATTACTCCGGCATTCATTAACGGGAAGCGCATTAAGACGATTGATGTGCATGCCCACTGCCTTTTCCAAGACGCTATTGATTTAATGGGAGATGAGGCTAAATCGGTTCCTCCGCCAACTAAGGGAGTTCCGGAGCATTTCATCAAAATCAATGGGCGTATTAAGGCCATGGAAGCCCAGGGCATTGATATGCAAGTGCTGAGCATTAATCCGTACTGGTATCGCCAAGATAAAGATACCGCTACTGAAATATGTCGCCTCAACAATTTCCATTTGGCTGAGCTATGCGCAATGAGGCCGGATAAGTTTGCCGCCTTCGCTTCACTAACAATGCAGTATCCAGATTTAGCTGTTGAGCAACTGGTATATGCGGTAAAAAATCAAGGGCTGCGGGGTGCCGCTATTGGTGGCAGCGTTCTAGGGCAAGATTTCTCAGATCCAAAATTTCATCCAATATTGGCAAAAGCTCAAGAGCTTAATGTACCCTTATTTATTCATCCCCAAAGTACACCACAGCTTGCGCAGCGCTTCAAAGGAAATGGCTGGATGTCAAATGTTATCGGCAATCCTCTTGATACAACAATCGCATTACAGCATCTTATTTATGAGGGTGTACTCGATAAATATCCTCAGTTGAAGATACTGGCTGCTCATGGCGGAGGCTTTCTAGGTTCTTATGCCCCTCGTATGGATCACAGTTGCTTTGTCTCGCCACAAAATTGCGACCCTAAAATAGTGCTTCAAAAGAAGCCATCTGAATACCTTAAACAACTATATTTTGATTCGCTAGTCTTCACTCCGGAGGCGCTAGCTTATTTAGTTTCACAGGTTGGCGCAAGTCAAGTTGTTATAGGAACAGACCACCCCATACCTTGGGAAGAGTTTCCTGTAGAGCGTGTTATGGCCACCAAAGGCTTGAGTAACGCTGATCGAGTCGGCATTCTTGGAGGTAATGCTGCCAGACTGCTCAATCTAAAAGAGTAAATAGTTACTCATCTGATCATAGTTAAGAACACAGCGTTTCAGATGGCTGTTTCTTTAAGCCTTCATCACCTTCACTAGGGCATTAAATTCCTCAATCCTAGCGGTTGATGGTCTCGCAATTAAGGCGATTCTTCTCTTGGGAGCTGGTGCAGTTAAAGGCTTTGCGATTAACTTCGTCTGCTTTAATAGACCTGACTTCACAGCCATTGCGGGCAAAAGTGCAATGCCTAAGTCAGATTCGACCATTTGCAGCAAGGTAAGTAAGCTTGTAGCCTCGATCCCATAGTGATTAGCAACTGCACTTCTCTTGCAAGCCTTCACAGTGTGGTCACGCAAGCAATTGCCTTCTTCCAATAACAAAATACGATCTGTTAATTTATTGTTTAACTGCACCTCTTTACCTTTAAGGGCAGGGTCATTTTGGCTACCCACCACCCAAAACTCATCATCAAATAATTCTTTGGTGAGAAAGCCCTCGGTATCGTACGGCAGTGCAATTAAAGCAAAGTCCAATTCGTGGCGATTTAACTTATCAATCAGATTGGCCGATAAGTCCTCCCTTAATACAACCTTGAGTTTAGGAAACTGCTCTCGCATCTTGGGTAATAGTGTTGGTAGTAAAAAAGGGGCTATCGTTGGAATCACACCTAGTTTAATCACGCCCACCATTGACCCAGCAGAGCCTTCCACAAAGTCTACTAAATCATCCGCCTGCACAATTAAGCGTTGCGCCCGCTCGACCACCCCACGCCCAATTGGAGTGACAGAAACCGAGTGTTTATCGCGCTCTACCAATTGAACACCTAAGCTGTCTTCTAATTCCTTGAGGCCAGCGCTCAATGTAGACTGGCCAACAAAGCAGATTTGGGCTGCTTTCGTGAAGCTCAGGGTTTCACTAAGCGCAATTAAATAACGTAATTGCTTAATAGTAGGTAATGCCGCCATATGGAGCCCTTTCTGTTATCTATTAAATAGATTGATAAGATCATATTAATTCATTTGAACGATATAAGCAATAGGGCCATAATTCATTCAGTTGTTAAATTTTTCAACCCCTGAAAGGAACATGATGTCTATTATTAATACAGCAGTACAGCCATTTAAAACCGAAGCTTTCCATAACGGTAAGTTTGTCACTATTACTGATGAAACCCTCAAAGGCAAATGGTCTGTGCTCATTTTTATGCCAGCAGCCTTTACTTTTAACTGCCCTACCGAAATTGAAGATGCAGCTAATAACTATGCTGAATTTCAAAAAATCGGTGCCGAAGTGTACATCGTCACAACCGATACGCATTTCTCCCACAAAGTTTGGCATGAAACTTCACCAGCTGTAGGTAAAGCAAAGTTCCCATTAGTTGGAGACCCAACCCATACCTTGACAAATGCATTTGGTGTCCATATTCCAGAGGCAGGCTTAGCACTTCGCGGTACCTTCATCATTAATCCAGAGGGCATCATCAAGACTGCAGAAATTCATTCTAATGAAATCGCTCGTGACGTTAGCGAGACCTTGCGCAAACTAAAAGCTGCTCAGTACACAGCTGCTCACCCAGGTGAGGTTTGCCCAGCTAAATGGAAAGAAGGTGCAGCAACTTTGACTCCATCTTTAGACCTCGTAGGCAAGATCTAAATCAGCGATACGCTTTAACCAAATAGACTCTCTTCGGAGAGTCTATTGGAGAGGACTAGATCCTGCCCAATAGACTCACCTAATTTATATTAAGGAATCATCATGTTAGATAACAATATCAAAACTCAACTGCAGGCTTACTTTGAGAAAATTGTTAGCCCAATCGTTTTAACAGCAACTGTAGACAATAGTGAAAACTCGGCACAAATGCTTGAGCTCTTAAATGAAGTCGCTGAACTATCTGACAAAATCACTATGTCTACCAATGGGCAATCTACGAACATCCCAAGCTTTACTGTTGGCAAAGTCGGTGAGGTTTCACGTATTGCATTCTCTGGCTTGCCTATGGGTCATGAGATGACTTCTTTTATCTTGGCAATTTTGCAATCTAGCGGCTACCCACCTAAAGTTGAGCAAGACATCATTGAGAGCATCCGTGGTATCGAAGGAAAACTGCATTTTCAGACTTTTATTTCTTTGTCATGTCATAACTGCCCAGACGTAGTCCAGGCATTAAACCTCATGGCCGTACTCAATCCAAACATCGAGCACGAGATGATTGATGGCGCTCTTTTCCAAGGCCTAGTAGATCAATACGAAATCATGGCGGTACCTACAGTCATTATGAATGGAGCAGTCTTTGGTCAAGGCCGGATGACGGTTGAAGAGATCGTTACTAAACTCGATACTAATAGTCCACAGAAAGATGCTGCGAAACTCAATGCTAAAGATGGTTTTGATATGTTGATTATTGGTGGTGGCCCTGCTGGCGCGGCTGCGTCGATCTACGCAGCCCGCAAGGGCATTCGGACTGGTATTCTTTCAGAACGTTTTGGCGGTCAAGTGATGGACACTATGGGTATCGAGAACTTTATCTCCGTGGAAGAGACTCAAGGACCTAAGTTAGTTCAAGCTCTTGAACAACATGTAAAAAGCTATGATGTAGACATTATGAATTTACAGCGCGCTAATGGATTACGCAAAACCGATGCTGGCTTTGAAGTTGAATTAGTCAATGGTGCAGTACTAAAGAGTAAGTCAATTATTTTAAGTACTGGAGCGCGCTGGAAAGAAATGAAAGTACCTGGTGAGCAGGAATATCGTAACAAAGGCGTAGCCTACTGCCCGCATTGCGATGGTCCATTATTTAAGGGTAAGCGTGTTGCAGTCATTGGCGGTGGTAACTCTGGCGTAGAGGCAGCGATTGACTTGGCAGGAATCGTCAGTCATGTGACTTTGATTGAGTTTGATAGCAAATTACGCGCAGATGCTGTTTTGCAAACCAAACTTAATAGCCTTTCAAATATCACTGTCATTAAGAGCGCTCTTACTAAAGAAGTATTAGGAGATGGTGCTAAGGTCCATGGATTGCGCTACCAAGATCGTACAGATAATGCTGAACATACTCTTGAACTTGAAGGCATCTTTGTGCAAATTGGCTTGTTACCTAATACTGATTGGCTAAAGGGTACGCTTGAGCTGTCAAAACATGGTGAAATCATGGTTGACCATAAAGGCGCAACCTCGATGCCTGGTGTATTTGCAGCAGGTGACTGCACTACTGTGCCATACAAGCAAATCATTATCGCTATGGGTGATGGCGCAAAAGTTTCCTTGGCAGCATTCGATTACCTGATCCGCTCATCAGTAGTAGAGCCAGAAAGTGCCTTAGCTTAAGATTGTAAGTTTTCAATCTTTGGGATCGCTCTGCTGAAATAAGGGCAGACCTTAACTAAGCCAAGTAGTAAATTCTTCTGCACTTACTCTAGGTGTATGAAAAGTATTCACAATATCAGCCTTGTCGACATAGCCTAGCGCCATGCCGCATACCAACATCTCATTGTCTTTTGCGCCTATGAAAGGCAAGATGATTTTGGAGTAGTGGTTCCAAGCAGCTTGTGGACAAGTATCTAAACTTTCCCCTCTGGCTGCAATCATGAAGCTTTGTAAGAACATGCCATAGTCAAGCATGGACCCCTTACCTAACTCTTTATCAATTGTGTAAAAAATACAGACTGGCGCACCAAAAGCTTGAAAATTCTTACGGTGCTGTACATGCATTTTGTCTTTCTCGCCCTTGGCAATACCAAGAAGACCGTACAAGCTCCAGCCATTTTCGCGACGTCTATCAATGTATGGACTAAACCATTTACTGGGGTAATAGTCATAGCTTTCTTGATATTCTTTTGCTAGCTCTGGGTTGGCAGCAATGCTGTCATAAGCAGCGCATACCTTAGTGCAAAGATCTTGCAGCGCTTTACCTTCCAATACATAAACTTTCCAAGGTTGGGTATTGGTGCCAGAGGGTGCTCTCGCAGAAATACTCAAGAGCTTATTGATAGTCTCCTTTGATACTGGATCTTTTGTAAATGCCCGCACAGATTTCCGGGAAGTGATGGCATCTTCTACAGTGATGGACTCCATTTTTTAGCTCTTCTATTTATCTTTTTATTCTGCGGCCTTAATACCACCCATACAAAGATACTTGAGCTCTAAATAGTCTTCGATGCCGTGCTGTGAGCCCTCACGACCTAGACCGCTTTCCTTGACTCCTCCAAAAGGAGCAACTTCAGTTGAAATAATGCCCTCATTAATACCAACCATGCCATATTCCAATGCTTCTGCTACACGCCAGATACGCCCGATGTTCTGACTATAGAAGTAGGCAGCTAAACCAAATTGCGTATCGTTAGCCATCACTATGGCCTCAGCTTCGCTTGAGAATTTGAATATCGGCGCCAAAGGTCCAAATGTTTCTTCTCTGAATGCAAGCATATCTTTAGTCGCACCAGAAACCACAGTAGGCTCATAGAAAGTACCGCCCAAAGCATGGCGCTTACCACCAATCACAATTTTTCCACCTTTTTTCACAGCATCGTTCACTTGATCTTCAACCTTTGTAAGGGCTTTATCATCAATCAAGGGCCCGATAACGGTGCCAAGCTCAGAGCCATTACCGACTTTAAGGGCGCCAACTGCTTTAGTAAATTTTTCAACAAATGTGTCGTATATAGAGTCTTGGACCATGATGCGATTAGCGCAAACACAAGTTTGGCCAGCGTTTCTATATTTAGAAATAATTGCCCCTTTAACAGCCGCGTCAATATCAGCATCATCAAAGACAATAAATGGCGCATTACCGCCCAACTCCATGGAAACCTTTTTCACTGTCGTTGCACATTGGGCTAATAGCAACTTACCAATTTCAGTTGATCCAGTAAAGCTGAGTTTTTTGACAATGGGATTTGAAGAAAGCTCACCACCGATTGCTACCGCAGACCCCGTTACACAAGAAAACACTCCAGGAGGAATACCAGCCTCTTCAGCCAATTGACATAGAGCTAAAGCACTAAATGGTGTTTGACTTGCAGGCTTTAAAACAATCGTGCAACCAGCTGCTAAGGCAGGGCCAACTTTACGGGTAATCATTGCCGATGGAAAGTTCCAAGGGGTGATAGCGGCGCATACACCAATAGCTTGCTTAATCACAATTAATCTTTTATCAGCGGCATGGCCAGGAATAGTCTCGCCGTACAAGCGTTTCGCCTCTTCACCAAACCACTCAATAAAGGAAGCGCCGTAAGCAATTTCACCTCTACTTTCTTCAAGAGGCTTGCCCTGCTCAGCTGTCATGAGTTGCGCGAGCACCTCTTGATTTTGCATGATGAGATCAAACCACTTGCGCAAGATTCTGGAGCGCTCTTTAGCAGTTTTAGAGCGCCAAGCAGGTAAGGCTTGATTGGCAAAATCAATTGCTCTGCGGGTTTCAGCTGCGCCCATATTGGGGACCGTACCAATCAATTGACCTGTAGCGGGATTAGTAACGGGAATAGTCGCTTTGTTATCGGCCTCAACCCATTGGCCATTAATGTAGGCTTTTTCGAACTGGAAAGATAAGTTACTCATATTGTTTACGCTCAATCATTTATTGAAAGTTAAGGCTTTTTATAGCTAAAGAATAGGTAATTTTAATCCTTTCTGCTCACCCCCTTGTAGCATTCCTCTGGACTGCCTAGAGACCCACAAAATACGGGCTTTAGCTCCTGATTAATGGCCACAATAGATCAACAATACTCATGCAGAAGTAGGCTGGATGGTGAGTACTTTTCACGGCATTCTAACAATACGAGCAACTGTGAGCTTCTTTAAAAAGGATCGTTTTTTATGACAGATTGGTGACTTGCACTACTTAAGTGCGAGAAGCAATTGAACCTAAGCACTAAAACTCAAAAAGACCTGTTTGCAAGGCCTTGATTTGCATTCATCTTAAAAACCCAGAAATGGTGCAGCCCTTTAATTACTACTAATTTCTATAACCTAAGATACGGTATGCGTATCAAAATTACTAAAAGCCTTGTAGTCGCAGCTCAGATACAAGAGTCTGAAACCGTTCCTGAAGCCCTCTTTCCGGAAGGGGAGTATCTTGCCAATCTCACCTCTGAAGGAAAGATTGAAGTGATAAATACCAAGAAAATTAAGGCACGATTTTCTTTTTCTCAATTCCGAGAAAAAATCTCTCTAGGTGAATTTGTTGTCGTAGAAAGTTAGACTGACTTAGTGCTCTAAGTCCAAACTCTGAATTAAGCTGGCAAGCTTGATAACAGACTCAAAGGCATTAGAGCTACTCGCCTCTACATCTAAATTTTCCCAATTAAATTCCAAGGAGAAATGAGCTGACTCAATAATCAGCTCATAGCTTGAGGAAGCTTTATTGCTAGACTTAGCCTGCAACTCCTCAGTGATAGGCACTTTGACTGCCTCAATCGCGTCGATCAGAATTGCTATCTCAGAGGCAGTAAGCTCCCTGCTATGCAATACATCATCTGTTCTCTTAATTGAAATCTTAGAGGCTCCATCAATTACCACCTCATATTGATTTAATCCAAGATCAAACCAAACAGTTAATTCAAGAGCAATGGGATAGTGTTTCATTTAATCAACCTCGTCGGCATGGAGTTCATCAAAATGTTCTTTATGGGGCTTTAGTTTTGCTTCTAACTGCGTCCATTTACTTTGCTGTTTTCTATATTGGCAATTTTCTGCATGGTTTTCTAGTAAACCGAAGATGACCGTTGTTGGGATCTTGCAGTACTGACAGCGATAAGCATGTTGATGTTCCTCGATTTTTTCCTGAGGGTAGTCAATATAGAAGGGCTTCATCCGTAATCTCCAGGGTACTTGCTACCGATGAAAACATCTTACACCCCAATAGTCTCAACCCGCTAACATGAGGCTCTTTTGAGATACTCTATTAAAATGACACATCAAAACACTCCAATACTTACTGGACACTCCATGGAATTACTACCTTGCATCGAACTGGAAACTACCCCAAACCCAACAGCTGCGGTCATTTGGCTGCATGGCCTGGGAGCTGATGGTAATGACTTCGTTCCTATCATCTCCGAACTTAATCTTGCTGGCTGCCAGGGGATTCGCTTTGTCTTTCCAAGTGCGCCAAGTATGCCGGTCACTTTAAATGGTGGTTATGTCATGCCTGCTTGGTATGACATTATTGGGCGCAGCTTAATAGATCAAGAAGATGCTGCTGGTATTTTGAAATCAGCTGCAGCTATTGTTCAATTAATCGAGCGTGAGGCAAGTCGTGGCATTGCTTATGAAAACATCGTTTTGGCTGGTTTCTCACAAGGCTGCGCAATGGTCTTACATATCGGCCTGCGCTTTCCACATAAACTTGCTGGCATTATGGCGCTCTCAGGATATTTGCCATTAGCAACAACTATTCCAATTGAAAAGCACTCAGCAAACCAAAATACACCTATCTTCATGGCTCATGGAGAATATGATCCAGTGGTTGCACTAGACCGCGCCCAAGCCTCATATGCTTTGCTTGAAAAAATGGGATATTCAGTAGAGTGGAATGAGTATCCAATGGAACACTCAGTCAACCGTGAAGAGCTCATTGATATCTCGCGCTTCTTACGACAGGTTCTTGGTTCTCAATAAATAATTACATCAAGCCGTCAGCAATGAGCTTGACGCTAGCTACTAGCAAAAAAACTACACGATGCGATACTAATAAGCCCTGTGAGATTAAGTAGAAAAAAGAAAAGGGCTTTGCAGTCCTCCTCTTGGGTGATTGATGGACTTAGAGTTTCTTATTGAAGCTATATTGGGCAAAAGCTTGCTCAGCCACATTGAACCATTGCGCTTCCATGTTTCTAAATACGCGATAGTCGTCAAAAATCTTTTTGAACTGAGGATTCTTGGCAGATTCCTCTGCATAGGTTTCTTGACTAGCTTTAAAACAAGCGTCCATTACAGAGGTGTTGAACTTACGTAAGACTGCGCCATTCTCGAGTAAGCGCTGCAGTGCGGGTGGATTTAAAGCATCATACTTAGCGCACATATCAGTGTGAGCTTCAAAGCAGGCTGCCTCCCAAGCTTCTTGATAAGAGGGCGGCAAGGAATCCCATTGCTTTTTATTGACCAAGAAAGAAAGGCCTGCGGCACCCTCCCAAAATGCAGGATAGTAATAATTCTTAGCTACTTTTGCTAAGCCGAGTTTTTCATCATCGTAAGGCCCAACAAATTCAGCAGCATCAATCGTACCCTTTTCAAGCGCTGAATAGATTTCACCGGCAGGCAATTGCTGTGGCACCACTCCCAACTTTGCCAATACCTGGCCTGCAAAACCTGCGATACGGAATTTCAACCCTTTAAGATCTTCAGGGGATTTAATTTCTTTACGGAACCAGCCACCCATCTGAGTACCAGTTTGTCCACCCAGGAAATTAACAATGTTGTAACTTGCATAGAGCTCGCGCATCAGCTTCATGCCATTACCATGAAGCATCCATGCTGATTGTTGACGCGCAGTCATGCCAAACGGCGCTGCAGTATCGAATATAAATGCACTATTCTTGCCTAAGTAGTAATAGCCCGCTGTATGACCGCATTCAACAGTGCCGTTCTGAACTGCATCTAATACTTGCAAAGCAGGAACGACTTCGCCAGCAGCGAATACTTTGACATTAAACTTTCCATCAGTAGCTTTGCGTAAGGAATTAGCAAATAGTTCAGGCGTACCGTATAAGGTATCCAAGGATTTGGGGAAACTAGACACCAGACGCCAATTGAGAGTTGGCAAACTTTGCGCAATCGCCGGTGCGCCGATGGCGGCGACTCCAGCTCCAATAGTAGCTTTCTTTAAAAATGAACGTCTTTGCATTTCCATCCCCTTTCAGTATTTATTTTCCACCAACAGTCATCGAGCCAATCAAAATTGAGCCGGTTTCTTTGGTTCCTCGTATCAAAGTATCACTACCAATCATGGCAATATCTAGAAGCATATCGCGTAAATTACCTGCAATCGTGAGTTCTTCAACTGGATATTGGATTTCACCATTTTCAACCCAATAGCCAAAGGCGCCTCGTGAATAATCCCCAGTGACATAGTTCACGCCCTGCCCCATTAATTCAGTAACCAGGAGGCCTGTACCCATCTCTTTTAGCAAAGCTGGTAATCCACCTTTGGGCGTTTTTTTACTCTGTAGCGTCAAATGATGCGCACCACCAGCATTACCAGTAGTCTTCATCCCCAATTTACGGGCTGAGTAAGTAGATAAAAAATAGCCTTCTAAAATCCCTTTATCCACAACAGTACGTGCAGCAGTTTTCACACCCTCTTCGTCGAAAGGAGCGCTACCTGTCATTGACTTTAGATGAGGATTTTCAAAGAGGCTGATATGTTTTGGCAGTACTTGCTTACCCAGGCTATCGAGTAAAAAGCTTGAACGTCGATAGAGCGCTCCACCCGACACTGCTTGCACTAATCCGCCTAAGAGCCCAGCAGCCAATGGCGCTTCAAAAATGACAGGACAACGGCGCGTTGTCAATGAGCGCGCCTTTAAACGTGATAGCGCACGCTGGGCTGCATATTGGCCAATTAAGGCAGGCTCAGCTAATTGCTCTGGAATGCGCGAAGTGGAGTACCAATCATCACGTTGCATATTTGACTGCTTGCCACCCTCACTTGCAATGGGTGCACAAGAAATGTAATGGCGAGAAAATGGGTAGCCACCCATAAAGCCATGACTGGTGCCCATCATGAAATGTGCATGGTGTGCAGATACAGAAGCGCCATCGCTATTCTGAATTTGCTTACTCACTGAAAATGCAGCACCTTCTGCAATGCGGGCAATTTCCACCGCATGTGCTGCATCAATATTCCACGGATGAAACAAATCTAAATCACGAGGATTTTTTTCTAAGAGCCCACGTTCGGCCGGTCCTGCACAAGTATCTTCAGCAGTGTGCTCGGCAATATGATATGCAGCATCAACGGTTGCTTTCAAAGATGCTTTAGAAAAATCGCTTGTGCTGGCATTGCCACGGTGATGCCCTAAAAATACAGTGACTCCGACCTGCTTGTCTAAGCTTTGCTCAATCGTTTCAACCTCGCCTTTACGGACCGTTACAGATAGGCCCTGACCCTCAGAAACCTCGGCAACGGCGTCCGAAGCCCCCCTTCTTTTGGCTTCTTTAAGCAAGAAATCGACGATTTCTTGAAACTGACTGGATGTATATGTAAACATGCCCTAATAATAGCTAGAATAGAAACATGAAGCATACCGAAGACCAAAAGCGCAGTTCTCCAAATGAAGTCATAATTGGCCTGATCTCAGTCTCTGATCGAGCCAGTAAAGGGGTATATCAAGATGAGGGTATCCCTGCCCTGCAGACTTGGCTTATGAAAGCCATTAACAATCCTTGCGTCTTTCATGAGCGTCTGATTGCCGATGACAGTGAAATCATCACCGAAGCCATTGTGGAACTGGTAGACGATATGAGATGCGATCTGGTGCTCACTACAGGAGGTACAGGCCCTTCCCGCAGAGATGTCACCCCTGAGGCCACCCTAGAAGCTGGAACTCGTGAAATGCCCGGCTTTGGCGAACAAATGCGTCAAATTAGCCTGCAGTTTGTTCCAACTGCAATTTTATCTAGGCAAGTTGCCGTACTCAGAGAAATTGAGGAACATGCTGCGCTTGTCATCAACTTACCCGGTCAACCCAAAGCGATTGCAGAAACGCTTGAAGGCCTCAAAGATGAGAATGGCAAAGTACTCGTTCCTGGCATCTTTGCTGCGGTTCCTTACTGCATTGATTTAATCGGCGGGCCTTATATCGAGACCGATGAAAAGATCATCAAGGTCTTTAGGCCCAAAAGCGCGCTCAAGAAATAAATTTATCCTTTTCTCCCGATGAGAGTCATTGGGATGCACTTCCTATGAGCGACAAATTAAACATCACAGAAGTTGAAAATCAGCAGACAGAGTCTTTAGAGCAGCTAGGCTTGCGTGTTGAAGATTGGATCACTGTCATAGTAATGGGCTTTTTAGCATTAATTACTTTTGGCAATGTACTTACTCGCTATTTTACGAATCAATCATTTGCCTGGACTGAAGAGTTTTCAATCTTCTTAATGATGGCTTTGACTCTAATTGCCGGTAGCGCTGCCGCTGCAAGAGATCGCAATATTCGGATTGAAATTTTTTCTGATAAAGGTTCACCACAGCGTCGTCGCAATCTCGCAATTGCTTCTGGCGCTGCAACGTTTTTACTTTACTTACTACTAGCCTATCTCGGCTCATTACTGGCCTGGGATGAATACCGCTTTGGAGAAACATCTCCTGGAATCGGAGTTCCTAAATGGTGGTACACCATCTGGCTACCGCTACTCTCCATCTTAATTGCGGCTCGTTCTGGAGTCCTACTGATCAAACAATGGCGAACTAAATGATTACGATCGCCATTATTCTTTTTGTGATTTTTATTACGCTAATGCTCATCGGTGTGCCAATTGGTGCGGCTCTTGGTATTGGAGGCATTGTTGCTATCACCCTATCAAACCTCGATACCGCAAACTATGGATTACTGGCTGTCCCACAAAATTTTTATGCGGGTATTGCTAAGTACCCGCTGCTAGCCATCCCGATGTTTGTGTTGGTAGGCTCCATTTTTGATCGTTCCGGCGTTGCGGAGCGTTTAGTCAATTTTGCAGTATCGATTGTGGGTCGTGGTCCTGGCATGCTGCCCTTAGTTGCAATCTTGGTAGCCATGTTTCTAGGGGGTATCTCTGGGTCAGGCCCAGCAAATGCAGCGGCAGTTGGTGGCGTCATGATTGCAGCGATGGCTAACGCTGGCTACCCTCGTGCTTTTGCAGCCAGTATTGTTGGTGCAGCTGCGGCAACCGATATTTTGATTCCTCCATCCGTTGCCTTTGTTGTTTATAGTGTTCTCGTGCCAGGCGCATCTGTACCAGCACTTTTTGCTGCGGGAATGTTTCCGGGCCTACTTGCTGGCATCGCTCTTATTGTTCCTGCAGTGTGGCTTGCACGCAAACATAAGATGGGCGCCCTGGAGGCAGACTTACCGCGCCCGCCTTTTTGGAAAAGTTGCAAAGAAGCACTCTGGGGCTTAAGTGCGCCCTTCATTATTTTGGGCGGCATGCGCGCGGGCTGGTTCACTCCAACGGAAGCCGCTGTCGTTGCAGTATTTTATGGTTTATTTGTCGGCATGGTGATTTATCGCACCATCAAAATTCGTGACCTTTATGTAATCCTTCTGGAGGCTGGAGAAACCTCATCAGTGATCTTAATGGTCATCGCCTTGGCTGGCATCTTTGCCTATGCACTCTCCACCTTAGGAGTTATCGATCCAATGGCCAATGCGATTGCGAACTCAGGCATTGGTGAGGCAGGGGTCTTAGCTCTCATCGTCTTACTACTCATGACCCTAGGAATGTTTCTAGATGGCATTTCGATATTCCTCATCTTTGTGCCATTACTTTTACCAATTGCCCAAGCCTATCAATGGGATCTAGTGTGGTTTGGTGTCATCCTCACACTGAAAGTTGCCCTGGGACAATTTACGCCACCACTCGCAGTCAATCTGATGGTGGCCTGCAAAATTGCAGGCGTCAAAATGGAAGAAACCATCCCTTGGGTTATTTGGCTGCTTGGGGCATTCTTCATGGCGATGGTTCTAGTCTTGATATTCCCGCCAATTGCTACTTGGTTGCCGCGTTATTTAGGCTACTAAAAATTTGTGCATCGCACCAGAAGAGCGTGCCTTGAGTTCTCATATAGAATCAAAAAACTTTATCAAAAGCAAAAAAGGGGTTTCAAATGAATAAGCGCTCTTTCCTGACAAGTACACTAGCTTCATTGCTTGCAGTAGTGGGTCTCACAGCGTCATTGCACTCGAACTTAGCATTGGCTGCGGAATATAAATCAGAATACAAAATGTCACTGGTACTTGGCACCGCCTTCCCTTGGGGGAAAGGTGGAGAAATTTGGGCCGATCTCGTACGGGAGCGCACCAATGGGCGTATCAATATCAAGCTTTATCCAGGCGCCTCTTTAGTTGGTGGCGATCAGACTCGTGAGTTCACGGCAATCCGTCAAGGCGTGATTGATATGTCAATTGGCTCCACTATTAACTGGTCGCCACAGGTCAAAGAGCTTAATTTATTCTCGCTGCCTTTCTTGATGACCAACTATCAATCGATTGATGCCCTAGTGAAAGGCCCTGTAGGCAAAGATTTGCTAGACATCATTGAGAAGCAAGGCGTTGTGCCATTGGCTTGGGGTGAAAATGGTTTTAGAGAAATCACCAACTCTAAGAAAGAAATTAAGAAACCAGAGGATCTTAAGGGCATGAAGTTCCGCGTAGTGGGATCGCCGATTTATAACGAAACTTTTTCAGCATTAGGCGCAAACCCAACTCAGATGAGCTGGGCCGATACGCAAGCTGCACTAGCTTCTGGCGCAGTAGATGGCCAAGAAAATCCTGAGTCCGTTTATGCCTCAGCAAAACTCTATACGGTGGGACAAAAATACGTTACGGTATGGCGTTATGTTGCTGATCCATTGATCTTTGTTGTGAATAAACAAGTCTGGGAAAGTTGGACTCCACAAGATCGCGAGATCGTCCAGCAGGCAGCAATTGATGCTGGCAAACAAGAGGTAGCTATTGCTCGTAAAGGTCTAGTAGAGCCAAGCCAGCCGGCCTGGAAAGATATGGAGCAATATGGCGTTAAAGTGACTTACCTCACGCCTGAAGATCGCAAACTCTTTGTAGCCGCCACTCGTGATGTATACAACAAGTGGAAAAACCAAATTGGTGCTGCATTGGTAGATAAAGCTGAAAAAGCGGTTGCTAACGCCAAGTAATTAAACTCGCTTTAAATACAAAAAGGTCTGCTGCGGCAGACCTTTTTCATTTTGAGCCTCAACACTAAGGCAGCGGTACGATAAATTTATCACGATAGTACTTGAGCTCTTCAATAGATTCTTCGATATCTGCTAAGGCAGTATGGGCCTGATTTTTAGTAAAGCCCTTCACCAGCTCTGGATGCCAACGCTTACACAGCTCCTTGAGAGTCGAGACATCAATACTTCGATAATGAAAATAAGCTTCTAACTTTGGCATGTACTTAGCCATAAAGCGACGATCTTGACCAATCGTGTTGCCACACATCGGCGCAATACCAGCCTTGATATATTTCTGTAAAAAAGCAATGCACTGCGCTTCGACAGTAGCCTCATCCAATGGGGATGCTTTGACTTTATCGATCAGACCAGAACGGCCATGAGTACCTGTATTCCAAGCATCCATAGCACTTAAAACGGCATCATCTTGATGAACGACCCAGACAGGGGCAGTTGCAATGGTATTGAGGTGGGCATCCGTGACAATGATGGCAATTTCTAGAATGCGCTCGGTTTCGGGGTTTAAACCCGACATTTCCATATCCACCCAAATGAGGTGCTCATTAGCGGGGGGGGCCTTTTTCTCGGCTGTGTTTGTTTGTTCGCTCATATCTATAATGATCTCATGACATTCACAATTGTTTTTCTAATCGCTTTCATTGCCAGTTTTGGCCTACGCCACTGGCTGTCCCAACGTCAAATCCGCTATGTTGCCCAGCACCGCGATCGGGTTCCTACAGAATTTGCTGAAAAAGTGAGCTTGGCTGAACATCAAAAAGCAGCTGACTACACTATCGCCAAACTACGCCTCGGTATATTAGAAAATGGGGTCAGCGCCATTATTTTAATTGCCTTCACTTTATTGGGTGGCTTGCAAATTCTCAATATGGCTCTGTTGCAATTATTAGGCGAAGGCATTGCCCAACAAATTGCCCTCCTAGTCTCTATCGTGATCATCTCCGGAATTATCGACATCCCCTTCTCCTGGTACAAACAGTTTCATCTGGAGGAGCGCTTTGGTTTTAACCGCATGGGTAAAAAATTATTCTTTAGCGACATGATGAAGGGTTTAGGAGTGGGTGGTGCAATTGGTATCCCACTACTTTGGGTGATTCTGACCCTCATGGCTCAAGCGGGTGATCTTTGGTGGCTGTGGGCATGGGGAGTATTGACCGCATTTAGCTTGCTGATGCAGTGGATCTTTCCTACCTTCATTGCGCCGATCTTTAATAAGTTTCAAGCTTTAGAAGATGGTCCTTTAAAAACCCAAATCGAAGCCCTATTGAAACGCTGTGACTTTGCTAGTCAAGGTTTATTTGTAATGGATGGCAGCAAGCGTAGCGCGCATGGTAATGCATTCTTTGCTGGTATGGGCAAGGCAAAACGCATTGTCTTCTTTGATACCTTAATTGAAAAACTGAACCCAGGTGAAGTGGAAGCGGTGCTTGCTCATGAGTTGGGCCACTTTAAATGCAAGCATATTCGTAAGCGTCTATTGGTTTCTTTTGCCCTGAGTTTTGGTATGTTTGCTCTTCTGGGATGGATTAGCACCAAAGTCTGGTTCTATGCTGATCTTGGCGTCATGCCCAACCCGAATGGTTATAACGGTGGCCTAGCCCTAGCCCTATTCATGCTCGTATCCCCAGTATTTAGCTTTTTCTTCACACCGCTTGCCAGTCTAGCTTCACGTAAACATGAATACGAAGCTGATGGCTTTGCTGCCGAAAAATCTTCTGCTAAAGATTTAATCTCTGCTTTGGTCAAGTTATACCAAGACAATGCTTCAACGCTCACTCCTGATCCGATTTATACCGCATTCTATAGCTCACACCCACCGGCTCCACTACGAATTGCTAACCTACAGCGCCTGAGCTAATACGAATCATCCATGGAACAGTTCCACGCGCTACTCACTGCCTCTTACGGAAGGCACTATCTAGCGCAGCGTTTGGTAGCAGATCCTCAAGGAAGGCAATCGCCTCAAGGGCCGTTAATCCAAGTGAGCACGCCTGCTAAGCAGCACGTTGGTGCGGTTGGTGATCGCATGCTGCTTGAGATGACATCAGTAGATCAAGCGCGCATTATCCAGATTGAACCACGCGAGAATATTCTCTATCGATCAGATGCATTTAAGAGCAAGATTATTGCCTCTAATGTCGATCAAATTTTGGTAGTACTCGCAACGCAACCTGCTTTCTCACCCGATCTTTTGGGCAGAGCAGTAGTAGCTGCAGAAGCCAATCAAATTGGCTTGCATATTCTCTTAAATAAATGCGACCTCAAAGATAACTTAGAGCATGCTCGCAAAATTATTGCGCCGTATGCACGAATGGGCTATTCAGTAAGCGAGGTCTCGGCTAAGTTTGACTCTGCATCAATTGATGCACTCCAGCCAGCACTCTGTGGCAAGGTCTCCGTCTTTGTAGGTCAATCAGGCATGGGTAAGTCGAGCCTTTTAAACGCCTGGGTTCCTAATGCTGCTGCCCTCACACAAGAATATTCAGTGCGTTTAGACACTGGAAAGCACACTACTACTGCTTGTCGTTATTTTGAATTGCCTGAAGCTTGGGGGAGAGATCAATCTGGCAAGCTTGGGGCGCTCATTGATTCTCCAGGATTTCAGGAATTTGGCTTAGCGCACATGTCAGTCAGTGAATTGCAACATGCCTTTAGAGAATTTAAAGATTTATTAGGTAAGTGTCGCTTTCATAATTGCGCTCATGAATCAGAGCCAGAGTGTGCAATACGAGATGCAGTTGACAGAAATCAAATAGCACCAGAAAGACTAGCGCTATTTAGACAGCTGCACTCTGACTCAAAAACTGCAGATACGCAAATTCAGGGAATTAGCCAAGCCAAAGAGCGATGGTCAGCATTAGCAACAAAGCCATCCAAGCGATAACCAAGCGCCACACCAAGCCTACTGCAGAGCGCATGGTACGTTCGGTAGGCTCAAGACCTACTTCATAGATTAGCGGCTCACCAGCTTCTGCCATCCGTAATGCTTCATCGCTATCGGGCTCACTTAAAGGCTCGCCTAGACGCACACCTAAGGCACCACCACCTGCAGCTAATATGACTGCCGATAAAGAGTCAGCCCATTTTTGAGTGAGATAGCGCCATGCATAAACGGCGCCTTCAAAATTACCAACAATCGCAAAGCCCATTGCAGTGATACGTGAGGGAATCCAATCGAGCACGAAGAAGAAATGACGTGCGGCTTCGCTCAAATTAAAGTCACCGCGCTCAGACCAACGCTGTGCAGCAATATCAGCCAAACGATAGAGTACAACACCTGCAGGGCCCATTGGCATAATGAACCAGAACAGCACACCAAACACGTGGCGATGTGAGCCAATGATGGCACGCTCAAGCGCTAAAGAGATGACTTGAGTTTCTGTCAAATTCGAAGTGTCTAAATCTGGGCCATACCACTCACCCAATGCAGAGCGCGCTGCTGGCAAATCATGAGCTTCAATGGCCTCATGTACCAGAGTAAAAGAATGACTGAACTGACGAAAGCCAAAAAACAAATAGGCAATCACAATGTTCCACAAGAAACCTAAGATTGGGTAGGTCACCATACAAATGACATAAACCAAGAATACTAAAAAGGTTGGCAGAATAAAGGCGACTAAGCAGGCCAAGCGAGCGCCAACTGGGCTTGCACCTTCTTCAGTCTTGCCACCGAATTCTCCAGCGACCCAATCTAACCAACGGGTACTAGTCCGCACAATCCAATGGCTGGCAGTTACTGGGCGATATTGCTCAGCAATGAGGGCGAAGAGAATAGAAAAGAAAGTCATACTTTTAATAAATGATATAGGTTACGCAACATTCCCGCAGTAGCACCCCAAATAAAGCGGTTCTCATAAGGCATTGCATAAAAACGACGGCTACCCTGCTCACTTTGCCACACTCTAACCTGATGGTTTGCTGGGTCTAACAAAAAACGTAAGGGCACTTCAAATACATCTGCCACTTCAAATTCATCTAAGACGTATTCTGCCTGAGCTTGCACCAACCCTACTACTGGAGTAACGCTATAGCCAGAAACGGTTAAATATTGCGGTAAATGCCCAATAATCTCAACCCGCTTGCGGTCCAAGCCAATCTCTTCTTCGCTCTCCCGCAGCGCGGTCTCGTGAGGGCTCTGATCATCTAAATCCATCCGACCTCCGGGGAAGCTAATTTGCCCAGCATGATCGCGCAAATGATTTGTACGCTGTGTCAATAAAACCCATAGGCCATCTTCCTTTAATACCAAAGGAATCAGTACCGCTGCTTTAGTCACCTTGCCGGCAGCATTGCGTTTGGCAATGATGTCAGATGCAATCACATGACGATTCTCATCAGTAATTTCTGGCTGCCATGCTGGAGGAGACTCAAAACGGGCCCTTAAGCTTGCTGGCTCAAGATGCTCTTTAGGCACTTTTCTCTGATTACTACAAACCTTATGAATCGGAATAGCTTGCGCGTCAAATCCTGGCCGTGTGGCCACATTGATTGCGTCTTCTTCAGTCTCAGGGATCTTGGGCATATTCATATTTTAAGGCTACAAAAAAGGCGGCCTAGGCCGCCTTTTTAATTTGCATCAAAGCAGCAGTTATTCAGCAGCTGGAGTAGCTACTGCCTTAGTGCGAGCTTGGAGCTTTTCTTTAATACGTGCTGACTTACCAGAACGGTCACGCAAGTAGTACAACTTTGCACGACGTACATCACCGCGACGCTTCACTTCAATGCTAGCAATCAATGGTGAGTATGTTTGGAAAGTACGCTCAACGCCTTCACCAGAAGAAATCTTACGCACGATAAAGCTGGAATTGAGTCCGCGATTACGCTTCGCAATCACAACGCCTTCAAAGGCCTGGGTACGCTTACGTGTACCTTCAACAACGTTTACGCCAACAACTACAGTGTCACCAGGCGCAAAACTTGGCAACACTTTGTTAGCAGTTAAGCGAGCAATTTCTTCTTGCTCAATTTTTTCAATTAAATTCATTTTCAATCCTTAAACATCTTGTTAACGTTTAATCCCGAGATACTTATCAACGGACTTAACAGAGGATGCAGTTAAAACAATTTCACTAAACCAAAAACAAAACCACTCATTCACAACTGCGCACTACTGAAAGTATTCACAGCGAGCGAAGAAATTGTTCATCTTCTCGGGTTAGCAACCCATTGGCTCTAGCCGATTCAATTAAATCCGGCCGGAACCTAAACGTCAGCTCTAAAGACTTCTGCCGACGCCAATCTGCTATTTTAGCGTGATGTCCGCCTAAAAGCACGTCTGGTACTGACAAATTTTCATATATTTCAGGGCGGGTGTAGTGCGGATAGTCCAAAAGACCGTTCATAAAGCTATCCTGGGCGGCAGATTCGCCATCACCAAGAGCTCCTGGGATCAGCCTAATCACTGCATCCATCATCGCCATAGCCGGGATTTCACCCCCAGAAAGCACAAAATCACCGATAGAGAGCTGTAAATCCACATTTCGATCAACAAAACGTTGGTCTACCGCCTCATATCGACCACAAATCAAGCTCAAATTGCCGTAATGCAGGATATCAGCTGCTATTTTCTGGGAAAAACGCTCACCTTGAGGCGCTAATAGGCAAATGGGGCCTGATTTGAGATTAGCAGCCTGATGGGCTACTTTGATTTGCGTAACAGTATCTTCCAAGGGTTTGGCCATCATGACCATCCCTGGGCCACCGCCATAAGCGCGATCATCTACTGTCTTGCGAGAATCAGAACAGAAATCTCTCGGATTCCATAGATGAACGCTAGCTAGTGATTGCTCACATGCGCGACCAGTCACGCCCCACTGCGTTAAAGCAGAGAACATTTCTGGGAATAAAGTCACAACATCAAAGCGCATATCTATATTCGTCGGTTTATTTTTTATTTGTTCATCACCAATCACTCTGCCAATCAAGAGTAATTTTTTTATTAGCCAAGTCTACGTTTTTCACCACTTCTTTTACAAATGGTACTAATTGTTTAGTCGTTTTGCTAGATGCATCGCCAAGCGCGATCACACCGTGCGCACCGTTCTCAGTGACATTAATAACCTCACCAAGCTCTTCATTTTGCAGATTGACTGCATGACAGCCAATCAGGTCAACCCAATAATAAGATTCACTATCTGCTTTTGGAAATACATCACGCGCTACTAATATTCTGGCGCCTTTTAATGCGAGCGCTTGATCGCGATTGCTCACGCCCTCTAATGCCATCACGACATTCCCGCTATGCATCTTGGCGCTCTTCACTTTATATTGAGTCAAAGAAGCCTGCTCTACAGACGCAGAGACACCTGCATCCCTGCGCGGGATCAAAGATAGCCAAACAGCTTTAGAAGATAGAAGCGCTACCGGCTCTGATGAGTGAGGCCTAACCTTCACTTGACCCTGTAACCCTTGGGCCTCAGAAACGGCACCAAGTTCAATCAAATCATTTAGGGTAGGTGTATTCATTTGAAAGACACCCTATTTTCCCGAAATAAAACTACTGAAATCCTGCCACCAAAAACTCCACCGGAAAGATGAAGTTTTTAGCAAAGTGATTTAAACAGCAGGATTGTTTTTGATCAAACGAACTACAGTTGGAGAGATTTGTGCACCAACACCAGTCCAATAAGTCAAACGATCTTGAGCGATGCGCATAGCTTGCTCAGTTGCAACTGCTTGTGGATTGAAATAGCCAATGCGCTCGATAAAGTTCGAGTCACGACGGTTGCGCTTATCAGTAGCAACGATGCTGTAAAAAGGGCGCTTCTTAGAACCGCCGCGTGCCAGTCGAATGACGACCATACTTATTCCTTAAAAAATCTAAAATGAAAAAATCTTGGGCTCCGGCCCACCAAAGTAACGCGTGGTAGAGCGGAAAACCTCATATTCTAGACGAAAACCCCTACTTCTTCCACCTATTTAAGAGTCTAAGCCAGTAGAATAGAACCCTTTAGTAAATAAAAAATACATATAAAACAATAACTTATATAAATATGCCCACAAATATAGCGACCCATACCCTCTCAAAAGAGCGCTCCAGGAGCTTCTCAAATAGCCTATTTGTGGTGTTTTCATCTCTAGGTATTATTCTTTTGACTGGGTGCGCCAATGTCATTCCGCCCTGCAATGCCAAAACGAGCCCTCCTAGCAGCGAACTTAGGAACACGAAGTGGGAACTCACCCGCTGGAACTTAGCTCCTAATAGTAGTGGTGAGGTACGTACTCGCCAAATTCCACAAGGCGATATAAGTAATCCCATTCAAATGAGCTTTGATGCTGCTGGTCAGCGCGTAAGTGGCTCTTCTGGCTGCAATCGATTTACTGCACAGTTGGATGAAGATAATCGTGGCTTTACCTTCACTAAGATTGTGAGCACCAGAATGACATGCGCACCACAACGTCAAGAATTAGAAAATGACTTCCTGTATGAGCTCAACGACTATCGCAGCATCGTTCGTAATGGCGATCAATTGCTGATGATTGGAGCTGATCGCGAAGTATTAAGCTTTACTCAGCGTCCCAATATCAATAAATAAGTAAGTCAATCAAAAGATAAAAGATTAATGAAAAACTCCAAACTCATTTTTTGCGCCCTCGGATTTTTTTTCCCAGGTAGTGGACTGAACTGCTTTTACTTACAATGCCTCAAATCTTTTTGGGCCTGGGCTCAATTATTTTCTCTGATTGGCGGTATTGCTGGTTGGACAATTTTAAAGGATGCCCACTTTCACTCTGCACCCGGATGGGTTCTCATCACTTTTGGTTTTATTGCTATAGAAGCTAGTTGGTTAACTACGATTACCTTCGGTCTTCGCCTTGATGAGAAGTGGGATGCGCAATTTAATCCTGGCATTGAAGATCGCCATCGTACCCGCTCTGGCTGGCCAGTGATTCTGACCGTGATCTTCTCACTCGTGCTTGGTGCTGCTGTGATGATGACCTTTTTAGCCGTCTCTTTTGAGCAATTCTTCATCTCTCAACTTCACGAAGCCAGAAAGCTATCCCAATAACTTTAGAATTGCTCTACCTCTAAAGCATTCGTAGAGTGGCCACTCTCAACAATCGAAGTCGCTAAGGCGCTAGCTTGTGGCAATAAATTCTCTGCAAAGAAACGCGCTGTAGCAATCTTGGCACTATAAAAAGCGGGATCACTGTCGCGTAAGTGCTCTGCAGCCAAAAGACTACGGGCCATTTGCCAACCACCCAGCACTAAGCCAGACAAGCGTAAATAAGCAAAGCTACCGGCATAGACTGCTTTGGCATCGCTCTTCGCATTTGTCAAAATATAAGCCACCGCTTCTTCAAATGCTATGCGTCCTGCAGTCAACTGCTTGAGTACTGCCTGCGCATCTGCTGATGCACTCGCTGCTAATTCTGTTTCTGTTTGGGCTATTTTTTGTGAAAATACTTTTGCAGTAGTGCCACCGTCTCGTACTGTTTTTCTACCAAGCAAATCATTTGCTTGAATGGCAGTAGTACCTTCATAGATCGTCAAGATGCGAGCATCACGATAGTGTTGAGCTGCACCCGTTTCTTCTATAAAGCCCATACCACCATGCACTTGGATGCCTAAGCTAGCGACCTCGATTGACATCTCTGTTGAGAAGCCTTTCACAATCGGCACCAAGAATTCATAAACAGCTTGGCTCGCTTTGCGCTCAGTCTCACTAGGTGATGCATGCTGGGAGTCGTAGGCAGAAGCAGCGTAATACGCCAATGCTCGAGAAGCTTCTGTATAAGCACGCATTGTCATGAGCATGCGCTTGACATCTGGCTGATGAATAATCGCTACCGGCCCATCAGATCCCGCTAAGTCACGACTTTGCACACGATCTTTGGCATATTGCACCGCTTTTTGATAAGCACGCTCAGCCACTGCAATGCCTTGCATACCTACCGCAAAGCGAGCGGCATTCATCATTACAAACATGTACTCTAGACCACGATTCTCTTCGCCAACAAGGTAGCCGATAGCACCGCCGTGATCGCCGAACTGCAGAACAGCAGTTGGGCTCGCCTTAATGCCCAGCTTGTGCTCAATCGATACACAGTGAACATCGTTACGCTCGCCCAAAGAGCCATCAGTATTGACTAAAAACTTAGGTACTACAAATAATGAAATCCCCTTAACGCCCTCAGGTGCATCAGGTGTTCTAGCCAATACTAAATGGATAATATTCTTGGCCATATCGTGCTCACCATAGGTGATATAGATTTTGGTACCAAATATTTTGTAGGTGCCATCACCTTCAGGCATAGCTTTAGAGCGGACCATCGATAAATCAGAGCCTGCCTGCGACTCGGTTAAGCACATGGAGCCAGTCCACTCGCCAGAAATCATATTCGGCACATATTGTTCTTGGATTTCTGGGCTAGCTGCAGTTAACAAGGCTTCAATTGCACCATCAGTCAACATGGGGCATAAAGCAAAGGACAAACTGGCTGAGTGAACCATCTCAAAACAAGCAGCAGCGATTAATTTTGGCAGGCCTTGGCCGCCAAACTCTGCCGGATGCATAACACCCTGCCAACCAGCAGCAGCAAATTGCGCAAACGCTTCTTTAAAACCAGGCGTTGTAGTAACAACACCATCCTTCCATGAACTTGGATTTTGATCACCGGGCCAATTGAGTGGTGCAACAACGTCTTGATTGAACTTTGCAGACTCTTCAAGAATTGCTGGAGCCAAATCAACATCAGCACCTGCTTGTACATAAGCAGGATAAGCCACCACATTTGCTAGTCCAGCTAACTCATTCATTGCAAATAGCATGTCTTTTACTGGTGCTACGTATGGCATTACCGCTCCTCTAGATTCAAATCAAATAATGCAATCACTTTTAGCCAAGCGCTTTAGTCAGCTCTGGTACTGCAGTATTCAGATCAGCTACTAAACCATAATCAGCAACGCTAAAGATTGGGGCCTCAGGATCCTTATTGATAGCAACAATCACTTTGGAGTCCTTCATTCCTGCTAAGTGCTGAATCGCACCAGAGATACCAATCGCGATATAGAGCTCGGGAGCCACAATCTTGCCAGTTTGGCCCACTTGATAATCGTTGGGCACATAACCTGCATCCACCGCCGCACGCGAAGCACCTAGAGCAGCGCCCAGCTTGTCAGCCAATGGAGCAATGAGCTCCTGGTACTTCTCACCAGAACCCAAACCGCGACCACCAGAAACAATAATCTTGGCAGCAGTCAGTTCTGGACGATCAGACTTTGTCAGTTGACGACCCACAAAAGACGATGAAGGTTTACTTTCAACGGGAGCTTGTTTTTCAATCGCTGCAGAGCCACCGGTAGCCGCTACAGGATCAAAACCCGTGGTACGAACTGTGATCACTTTTACTGGGTCATTTGTTTGCACAGTAGCAATCGCATTACCAGCGTAGATAGGGCGCTCGAAAGTATCGCTACTGAGAACCTTAGTGATATCGGATAGCTGAGCAACATCTAACTTAGCAGCGACACGTGGCAACACATTCTTACCATTAGCTGTTGCTGGAGCCAAAATATGACTGTACTGATTTGCAATCGACAGAATCTGTGCTGCTAAAGGCTCGGCTAATTGATCAGCAAGATTGGGGGCATCTACTTGAATCACCTTGCGCACACCTACAATTTGAGCTGCAGCAGTTGCCACAGCATCAGTACTACTTCCAGCAACTAGCACATCTATATCGGCAGAGCATTGCAAGGCAGCCGCTACAGCATTTAAGGTTGCCGCTTTTAAGGATTGATTATCGTGTTCAGCAATCACGAGAGAGGCAAGAGTAGTCATTTAAATTACCTTCGCTTCATTTTTAAGTTTGTCTACCAAAGCCGCTACATCAGCCACCATGACGCCAGCGCTCCGCTTAGGCGGCTCTTCGACTTTCAGAGTTTTAAGACGTGGAGCAATATCGACGCCAAGATCCTCAGGCTTCACAATATCAATAATTTTTTTCTTCGCCTTCATGATATTGGGCAGAGTGACATAACGAGGTTCGTTCAGACGTAAGTCAGTAGTAATCACTGCGGGCAATGTGAGAGCGATCGTTTCTAAACCACCATCGACTTCGCGCGTCACAGTAGCCCTGCCGTCGGCCACTACCACTTTGGATGCGAAAGTTGCTTGTGGGATATCTAAGAGACTAGCTAACATTTGGCCTGTTTGATTACTATCATCATCAATCGCTTGCTTACCAAGGATGATGATTTGAGCAGATTCTTTTTCAGAGAGCGCCTTGAGAATCTTGGCGACTGCGAGGGGCTGCAAGTCAGCATCAGACTCTACTAAGATGGCGCGATCAGCCCCAATCGCTAAAGCGGTCCGTAATGTTTCTTGGCATTGCGTTGAACCTGCACTAACCACCACTACTTCAGTTGCAATGCCCGCTTCTTTTAAGCGCACTGCCTCTTCAACAGCAATTTCATCAAAAGGATTCATACTCATTTTGACGTTGGCAAGATCTACACCAGAACCATCAGACTTCACTCGAATTTTGACGTTGTAATCAACGACGCGTTTTACTGCAACTAAGATCTTCATTTGGAATTCTCAATATTGACAAAAATTTACAAGTATTTGCTTAACTTCTTATTTTATCCGCATCAAGCCCTAAGAACTAGACATCAATAGCGGTGGCAGACCCAGCTTGCTTGCGCAGTTCAAACTTCTGGATTTTTCCAGTTGAGGTCTTTGGCAGCTCCCCAAACACAATAGCCTTGGGTACTTTAAAGCCAGCCAAATGCTGCTTGCAGTGCGCAATGATGTCAGCCGGGGTTACCTCAACGCCAGGCTTGATTTCTAAGAAAGCACATGGGGTCTCACCCCACTTTGGATCAGGTTTAGCAACTACTGCAGCAGCCATTACCGCAGGGTGACGGTATAGAACATCCTCTACCTCAATAGAAGAAATATTTTCTCCGCCAGAGATGATGATGTCCTTACTACGGTCTTTAATCTTGACGTAACCATCCGGGTTCATCACCGCTAGGTCACCCGAATGAAACCAGCCCCCCTCGAAAGCTTCTTGAGTAGCTTTCTCATTCTTCAGATAGCCCTTCATGGTGATGTTCCCTTTGAACATAATCTCACCCATCGTTTCACCATCGGCAGGAACAGGCTGCATGGTTTCTGGATTCAGCACATCAATTGCTTGTTGCAGGTGATAACGCATACCTTGACGTGCGTTCAAGCGAGCGCGCTCACCAATATCCAAATCATCCCACTCATCTTGTCTCACACAAATTGCGGCAGGACCATAAGTCTCAGTTAAACCATAAACATGGGTTAAATCAAAGCCCAGTTTTTCCATGCCCTCAATGATTGAGGCTGGCGGTGCAGCTCCTGCAATCAAACCTTTTACGCCTGCAGGGACGCCTATCTTTAGCTCATCAGGAGCATTGACCAAGAGGTTATGAACAATCGGCGCGGCACAGTAGTGAGTCACTCCATACTTTTTAATTGCGGCAAATATATTAGGCGCATCCACGCGGCGCATACAAACATTAATACCCGCACGCGCTGCGATGGTCCACGGAAAGCACCAGCCATTGCAATGAAACATGGGCAGTGTCCATAAATACACCGGATGCTTATTAATGTCCCAATCTAATATATTTGATACTGCATTAATTGCAGCACCACGATGGTGATAGACAACCCCTTTAGGGTTACCTGTAGTGCCCGAGGTGTAGTTCAAGCAAATTGCCTGCCATTCATCTGCAGGCATCTGCCATGCAAAGTTTGGGTCACCCTCAGAAAGTAGTTTTTCATAAGTGAGTTTGCCGAGCTTCTCGCCCGCCACATCAAATTCTGTTTCTTCAACGTCGATGACCAAAATGTCACGGCCACTTTCTTTTTGAGCGATCTCTAGTGCTTTTTTCATTACCGCTGAAAATTCTGGATCAACAATCACCACTTTGGCTTCGCCATGATTGAGCATGAAGGCAATCGAATCTGCATCTAGGCGGGTATTCAAGGCATTTAATACGGCGCCTGACATCGGAATACCAAAATGGGCTTCTACCATCGGCGGTGTATTAGGCAACATCACTGCAACCGTATCTCCCAAGCCAATGCCATGCTTTTGCAAAGCACTCGCAAGACGGCGGCAACGCGCATCTGTTTGCTGCCACGTTTGTCGTAGCTTCCCATGAATAATGGCAGTCTTATTGGGATAGGTCTGCGCTGAACGCTCTAAAAATAGCAGTGGGGTAATCGGAGTAAAGTTCGCCGAATTTCGATCCAAACCTTGTTCATAAATATTTGCCATCATGCACTTTCAATAACAGTTCTTTAATTCTATTGGGACGACTTAAATGTCTGCTAGCGCCTTGACATGAGCCACTACGCTTCGGCCTAAGGCAGAAAGGTTATAACCCCCTTCTAAGCAGCTCACGATACGACCTTGCGCATAATCTTTCGCAATTTCCTTAAGGCGCTGAGTAATCCAAACATAATCGTCTTCCACTAAACCCATTTGACCTAAGTCATCTTCACGATGTGCATCAAATCCTGCAGAAATAATGATGAGCTCTGGCTCGAAGTTACGCAAGGCTGGTAACCAGCGCTCTTCCACAATCGAGCGCACTACATCACCGCGAGTAGATGCAGGCAAAGGTACATTCACCATATTGTCTGAAGGATCTAGTCCGCTGTATGGATAAAAAGGGTGCTGAAAAAAGCTACACATCATGACACTGGGGTCATTGAAAAACGCAGCCTCGGTACCATTGCCATGATGTACATCAAAATCAATAATCGCAACACGCTTAATGCCATAGGCTTCCTGAGCATAACGGGCTGCAACTGCAACGTTATCAAACACACAAAAACCCATAGAGCGGGTTGGCTCAGCATGATGTCCGGGAGGTCTGACAGCACAAAAAACGTTATCGACTTCACCTTTCATCACCGCATCAACGCCTGCTATTGCAGCGCCTGCTGCACGCAATGAAGCCCTATAAGTATGAGGGTTCATAATGGTGTCACCATCAAGCATGAAGTAACCGCTCTCTGGAGCGCTATCTTTGACAAATGCAATATGGTCTGGACTATGCACTAATTCCAATTGATCTTCGGTTGCTAAGGGGGCATCCAAATGATGAAGGAAGCGATCTACGCCACTACGGATCAATTGATCATTGATCGCCTGAATTCGCTCAGGGCATTCTGGATGATGACTTCCCATCTCATGTTTCAGAAAGTCTGGATGAGTTATGTATCCTGTTGTCATTACTCTAAATCCTTAATAGCAAAACTCTTATTTTTATAATCTTAGTAAACGTGTTTATTTCTCAAACATCCATCCCAGCACGCATGCATCTTGGCATCTCTTACACACTGCTAGCCCTGCTTCTGGCAGCCTGCTCCAGCACACCAACGCCGCCTACCAAGCCAGAGCAATCCATCGTAAACCAAGCTGATGATGTAGCCACTGAAGCGCGAGTCAGTCAAAACCTCAATGAATTGCTTAGCCAAGTTTCCCAGACCCAAGAAATCCCACTGCAAAGCCTAGAATCGGCCTTTCTAGATGCTAAAACGATTCCCTCAATACGCAAATTGGTATTACCCCCATCAGGCACTTTTAAGAAAAATTGGCTTGCCTACCGTAAGCGATTTATTGAACCTATACGCCTGAAGGCTGGAAAGGCCTTTTGGGAAGAAAATCAGGCCTTTTTAAGCCAAGTTGAGCAAGACTCCGGGGTTCCATCTGAGATCATTGTTGCCATTATTGGCATTGAGACTATATATGGACGCCAAACTGGTAATTTCCGCGTCAAGGATGTCTTATCTACCCTAGCCTTTAGCTACCCCGAGACGCCAAATAAGCCCGCACGTGAGCAACTTTTTAAAGATCAACTTAAAGAACTCATCCTCTTATGCTGGACTGAAGCTGGCGGTAAGTTGCCTGCAAAGAATAATGCGCAAGGCGTCAATAGTGCTCGCTTTAGTGCCTGCCTAAATCAAAATAGCTCCTACGCTGGCGCAATTGGTCTTCCCCAGTTCATGCCCAGTAGTATTCGTAGCTTTGCAATCGATGGTGATGGCGATGGCAGAATCGATTTGAAGCAAAACTCAAAAGATGCCATTGCTAGTGTTGGTAACTTCATGAAAAAACATGGTTGGCAGGCTGGCATGCCAATTTCTTTTCCTGTGCAAGATAACGCTATATTAGCCGCTAAGGACCTAGCTGATGGACAGCCAGAGCTAAAACACACTGTTCAAGAACTCATTGAAAAAGGGATCTTGACTAAACAACAAGGTGACCTGCAAAGTGGTGGTGTTGAACCCAACAGTAAAGCCTTTATTGTGGATCTACCCTACCCTGATAAAGATGGTACAGACCAAGTTCAATACTTTGTGGGTTTAAATAACTTTCTTTCGATAGTGCAATACAACCGGAGTTACTTCTATGCACAAAGCGTTGCTGAGTTTGCGGAAGCTCTAGGATATAAGAATCAAAGCGTAGTGCCAGTAGAAAATACTAGCAAAGCAGTAGATAGCAAAAGCGCCAGTGAAAAATCCAAGCCTAAGAAATCAAAAGCAAAGAAGAAGCCTAAAGTAAATTAAGCTGGAAACACCCCGGTAGATAAGTAGCGGTCGCCACGGTCGCAGACAATAAAGACAATCGTGGCATTCTCAACTTGACGCGCAATGCGCAGGGCCACAACTAAACCACCCCCCGCGGAAATACCGCAGAAGATGCCTTCTTCTGCCGCTAAACGACGTGCCATCTCTTCAGCATCCGCTTGCGTAACGTATTCAATCAGATCTACTTTATCGCCTTGGTAAATCTTCGGGAGATACTCGGGAGCCCATTTACGGATTCCCGGAATTTGTGAACCCTCTTCAGGCTGCGCACCAATAATCTGAATAGCTGGATTCATAGACTTCAGATAAGTCGAGACACCAGTAATCGTTCCCGTAGTACCCATCGCAGAAATAAAATGGGTAATTTGTCCATCGGTATCGCGCCAAATCTCAGGCCCAGTAGTTTCAATATGCGCTCGTGGATTATCAGGATTGGCAAACTGATCTAGCAATCTACCGCGTCCTTCTCGTTGCAGCTGGAGAGCATAGTCTCGGGCAAACTCCATGCCGCCAGTCGCGGCGGTCAAAATGAGTTCAGCCCCATAGGCAGCCATACTTTGACGGCGCTCAATACTTTGATTTTCTGGCATCACCAATACCATCTTATAGCCCAACATAGCGGCTGTCATAGCTAAAGCAATGCCAGTATTACCACTCGTTGCTTCAATTAAGGTATCGCCAGGTTTAATTTCGCCACGCTCTTGTGCGCGCATGATCATCGACAGCGCAGGTCGGTCTTTCACCGACCCGGCTGGATTGTTACCCTCTAGCTTACCCAAAATCACGTTATTACGAGTCGAGTTCTCGAGACCCGGAATCCTTTGCAACTGTACTAAAGGTGTATTGCCTACAGTTTGTGAAATAGTCAGGTAAGAAGATTTGCTCATTCAGCCATTTTAGCCATAAGCAAACCTATATGCGTAAGGGCTTAATTTCTGCGACCTGCTCCCGAACGCTCTGGCTGATGGCGATTACTAGTTTGAGCACGAGAATTGCGTCTGCTAGAGGCTGCGCCCTCTTTCTTAGTCCTGCCGTTCGGCTCCCGAAAGGAGCTAGGAGCCTCAATAGTTAAACCGTTATCCACCATCTTTTCCACTGATTTCATGCCAATGCCTCGGACCCGTTTCTGTAAATCATTCGCATCTTGAAAATGGCCGCCATCCAAGCGCTCAGCAATAATCGTTTTTGCCTTAGAAGGCCCAATCCCCTTAATGCTCTCCAACTCGGATTGCGAGGCGGTATTCACATTAATCGGGGATGCACAAACCCCAAGGGATGTGAATGCTAAAGTTGCTGAAAGGGCTGCAGCTCTTATTAATTTATTGAAATGTTTCATCATTGATTCTCCAAAAGTGAATAAAAAATCCACGGACACAAAGTGCACGTGGAACGTTTATAACGAATGGAAGTTAATACTGTTGACCCAATTACGTGGGATACAAACTAATCAGTAAATTCTGATAGGGCGCTCTATTTCTGACTCAAAATAAATTGGGCAGCACGTTTGATAAATTCTGACTCAGTTTGATTAAAGCCGTGATAGGCAAATGAATCACAAACATTACCTTCAGTGATTCCACCTTCAATCATCTCAAGTTGTGAAATAGTATTTTTAGGTCTACCTGAAATAATATCTTTGGAAGCCGAAGGATGTGTTCCACCACATTCGTCTTGCTTATGATGTATTGCCTCAACAGGTAGCATCACTTTATCGTCAAGTGATGCAGTTCTGACAGTTCCAGCAATAATGATGCCCATCAGTTTTTTAGAATCTTCGTTTAACTGATTTACAAAATACGTTGCGGTGGATGTGCCCATGCTGTGGCCAAAAATCCAGATAGGTAAGTCAGTTTTACTTTTATAAAAACTCACTACTTCACCCACCCTCTTGAGATGATCCTCTTCGCTTCTGTGGTCACCCCTTCTTAGATCACCTAAGTCATACGGGGTATCGACTAGTACGGCATCAATCTGATATTGTTCCCATTGATCAAGCGAGCGGATAAAGGTATGTAGATTGCGTGTTGAACCATCATCCTTAAGATGCAACATGCCGCCGCCGCCAGGAAATAATAAAACTAGCGCTTTTGGATTTTGTGCACCAAGCAAAAATGTACGTGTAGGGGCATCTTGCTGATGCGGAACATCAAATACCTGCGCCTGAATGCCTAGGGTAACTTGACATAAACACAATGCCAATAAAAATCTAGCCGCCAAGAATTCCTTTAAGGCCTGTATAGATGGATACAGCTGTGGTTCCCAATGCAACTAATGTGCCACCATATTCGTGGAGGACTTTCATAAGCCCATGCACTCCTTGAATGGAGACACCACCTTTAGATTGAGTTGATGCTATCTTGATCAGCGCATTGATAATGCCGACTTGACGACGTCTCTGCTTGCTTGCATAAGCAACTCCACCAAGTAGCATTCCCGTTAAGAAACTAAAGGCGATACTAGCGGAGTACTCTAAAACCTCTTTCCATTCGAAAAAATTCTGCGGCCACACGGGCGAGCGGTCAACCAAGCTCGTAATCCAACTCATACCAATCACTGAACTAATAGCCAAAAAGACTACGCCAATAAACCAAGGGAAAAGCTTATGCGCATGGGACTTAAATAAGAAATAAGCAAAGGGTAGCGGTAGAATGATGGAGATGATGCGCAGATAAATCATCTTGGTGTCATAAACAATTGCAATTAACCAATGCGCTAGTAGTAACAAAAGCAATGGCACGATCAGATAAAGAGCAATATCTTTTATCCAGGTGAATGAAGACCTATGAGCGAGTTTCCGATTTTGTTCATCCAGCAAGTATTCAAGCTCAGCAATTCTGAGCTCATTGACTTCTTGGTTAGGAGCTGCAGCCAATTGCCCTTCTAGGCTAGCAATCTTAGTCATCATCGGTTTCAAAAGATAAAGGTCACGACTGCAAGTCTTGCAGACGTAAGCCTCTTCTGAAACCTCAGATAGGCAATATGGACAATTCATTATTTATTAACAACCAAATTCAATACTGAATTTGTTTCGCGTCCCTCGGTATCTTTGACCGTTACACGGATCGTATGGGTTCCTGGAGGTACATCTGCTTTTGCAAAATCAATACCATTAGCAGAAATAGCACTCTTCAAACGAGGAGTTAAATCTACAAACGGTGATTTCATATAAACCACTTTGACAGAACTTGGATCAATCTTTGCATCACCGCGTGGCTCAAAATT
>JBAXVK010000002.1:0-180563 GCA_037129175.1 Polynucleobacter sp.
ATATCACAGTCAAAACCACTTAGCATTGGTATATCTGCATGTGCAGCACCTTGGGCCAAAATAGGATTAGCAGCATTAAAAATAATCGCTAATGGACAAAGATTTCTAGATTTCATTTCATACAGCATCCATGCGCTTGCTACGCCACCCTTAGCAGCGTCTAAAACTAAAATCTTATCTTTATAGGATTGGCCAAAAAGCTTATGGGCTGGTCTTGAAAAAATACCTTTAATACGGTCCAAGTCATAACGGGCAGAAAAACCATCTGAGGCACTTAAACATTCGCCTTCGATGCTATTGCCTTGTGCATGTTTAGCTTGATATATTTTTCCGCTCATTTCAATCTCCCAGAAACCGCTGCGTCAACGCAATCTTCCATAGAAGCTAACATCGGCGTATACCCATACCCGCCCAAGATATTCACTATCTTTGCGCTATTGGTTGCCAATACCTTCCAGCCATTTGCCTCAGCAATCTCCCTTGCATAAGATTGATAAAAACACATTCCTGAAAATACTGTTCCCCCAGCATTCTCGATCATTGCCGTATAACCCATTCGGTCTGCATCCGGTTTTACTTGGGGACTTGTCATTGCTAGTAATGGCTTGATAAATTTCTTGCCATTGCATAGCTCTGCAATGCTTTTCATTTCCATCAGACTTAATTGAGGGGCTGAAAAAACTACTACATCAACCTCCTCTGCAATGCGATAAGAATTTTGTAGGCCCATGACTTCTTCTTTGCTAATCACGACCTCTGGAAGATGGAGATACTCTAAATCTCGAGTGTGTAAAGCCTCTGGTGTAACGCCCAGCACATGAAATAAAGCCGTAGAACCAAAACTTGCCATTGCAGCACCGAAATGTTTCATTGCATCAGAGCCCGGATGTCCTTCAATACCTTCAAGCACTGGTACGGACCAGTAGTTGCCCGATTTTTTTCCAATCAAACCACCTAAAGCGCCCCATTCATTTAATGTTTTAGGAGTCCAGAGTGTTTTAAATCTGTGAGTTGGCTTACGATGCTCATCTAGATGGTAGCCATAGCGCGGCGTTCTTCCAGTATGTCCGGCAGCCAAAGCTGAGGGACCTCCCTCAAAGTTAGATCTAGCCCCACACACACTATTTGAATAGATCACGACACCGGTATCACCAAATGCTAAATGTTCACCAAAAACAGGAGCCATAATGGTTTGATAATTGATACAGGTGTCGGTCATGGAAACACCCATTTTGACAAATGCATTGATTGCACGTCTTTCTAACTCAACCATTTTTTCAGTTTGGCCAAGTTGCTTAGCTTTTGTAAAGTCAGTGCCTCTTGGATCAGTAATGGTAGGAATACGAACTTGCCGAGCCTCGAATGTATTTTGAGCCAAGCCTTCCAGCCACTCTACACCTGACTCACCCAAGCTTTCTGTATCAGCCATGATATGCGCTTGAGATACTGGGACTAAGTCTTGGGCACTGAAAAATTCACCAACTTTAATTTGATGGGCAATTGCAATTTGCCTTACCGGACCAAATTCACCAGCTAGCATTGCTTTTTCTTCTGCATTTAACTTCATATATTCTTCTCCATCAATTAATCAACCGTGGCGCCAGAATCTCGAACTACTCTAGCCCATTTAGCTATTTCGCTTGTCTGAAAATTTGCCAAACTCTCTTTAAAGTCAGTATTAGGCTGAACACCCAAATTTCCAAGGCGCTCTTTAAACGCTGCTGACTGAGCCACCCTCTCTGTGTCGGACCTGAGCTTTTTCGTAATACCCTCTGGTAATTTGGCAGGTCCAAATAATGCCCACCAAGCAGTAGATTCAAATTGTGGGTAGCCCAACTCAGCAACCGTAGGAATATTTGGTAATAAAGGTGAGCGCGTTTTACTAGTTACTGCTAGTGCCCGCAATTTTCCAGAAGTAATATGTGGCAATACAGATTGGATTGGATCAAACATTAACGGGATTTGACTACCAATCAGGTCAGTTACAGCGGGCGCACTTCCTTTATAGGGAATATGCTTAAATTTAGTCTGAGTAGTTGATTCAAATAGGGCTGCAGTTAAATGTCCTGGAGTGCCATTCCCTGCAGTGCCAAAAGCAATCGTATCTGGCTTTGATTTTGCCTCCGCTATCAACTCAGCGAGCGTCTTAATCTTGTCATTAGCATTAACAACAATTACCACAGGTGCACTAGCAACCAATGCAATCGGCGTGAAATCCTTAGTCATATCATAGGAAAGCTGCTTGTATAAGCTGCCATTAATCGCATTTGTTCCTACCGTACCCATAAATAAGGTATATCCATCTGGCGCTGACTTAGCCACCAAATCTGCCCCGATAGAGCCGCCTGCTCCACCCTTATTTTCGATGACTACTTGCTCTTTAAGAAGATCCCCCAACAGCAGAGCCAATGGCCTTGCAACAATATCAGTAGGCCCCCCAGGAGGAAAGGGGACAATTAATCTGATGGGCTTGATTGGATAAGGTTGCGATAGAACATTACTAGAGAGTAAAAGCAAACTCAAGATCGCTAAAAGATACTTGCCAGTTATATATGAAAATCGATTCATCTCAATCTGCTCCTGGTTAGGACGGTCTTAATTTCTCAAGCTACAGAGAAGAAAAAGTCCAGTTAAACCGGACTTTTTCTCATTATTAACTACTTCTCATTAGACGTAATCTTTGTACTTATCTAAGAGACGTACTGGCTTAGAAAGTGCATCGCGACGGAAGGGGTCGCCTAGTTCACGAGTACACATAATCTCAATCACACAGGTTTTACCCTCTTTCATTTGCATCTCAACTGCCTTCTTGAGAGCTGGGCCAACTTGATCGAGCTGATCAACTACGATTCCCTCTGCACCCATAGATTTAGCCATGCCTGCAAAACTTGGGCTATCCAATTCGCCAGCAACAAAACGACGGTTATAGAAATCTACCTGATTCTTTTTCTCTGCGCCCCACTGACGATTGTGAAATACCACAGCCGTCACCGGAATGTCATGGCGAACTGCAGTCAGAATCTCTACCATACTCATCGCCCAGGCACCATCGCCAGCATAGGCAATTGCAGGGCGATTAGAAGCAGCTGCTTTCGCGCCAATGATGGTTGGCAATGCATAACCGCAATTACCAAAACTCATTGGAGCAAAGAAACTCCGTGGCTTTTCAAAGCGGAGGTAACTATTTGCTACAGAATTAATATTACCGATATCTGTAGAGACCATTACATCAGCTGGCATCGCTTTTTCTAGCTCGCGAAGGACCTGACGGGGATGTAAGTAGTGGCCACCGGTTGGGGTCTTTTCTTTTTTCTGCTCTTCAATCATGTCAAGACTAAATGGGTCACGCTCATGAGTCCATTCATCTAACTCTTTTTCCCACGCTGCTTTTTCTGCAGCAATAGTTTTAGCGCGCTCGGCTTTTGTTGCATCACTAACCAAGGTCTTGCTAGCTAAACGCTTAGTCAAGGCGATCGCTGCTTCTTTTGCATCACCACAAATACCTACTGAAATTTTCTTAACCAAGCCCAACATTTTGTTATCAGCATCAATTTGAATAATCTTGGCATTCTTAGGCCAATAATCCATACCATGCTGAGGCAAGGTGCCAAATGGGCCAAGGCGTGAGCCTAATGCAACAACCACATCAGCCTGAGAGATCAGCTTCATGGCAGCCTTTGAACCTTGATAGCCTAAAGGACCGCACCATAGAGGATGGCTTGCTGGGAAGGAGTCATTATGAAGATAGCTATTAACTACGGGGGCACCTAAGCGCTCAGCAAATGCCTTGCATTCTTCTACGCCATCGGCCATCACTACGCCACCACCAGAAATAATGACAGGGAATTTTGCATTTGCCAATAACTCTGCAGCTTCGTCCAAACTCTTCTCACCACCTGGCCCTCGATCAAGGCGAGCAGGCTGTGGAATTTCTACTTCAATTTCGCCATAAAAATAATCGCGAGGAATATTGAGTTGGGTTGGACCCATTTCTGACATAGCGCGATCAAAACAGCGGCCAGTATATTCAGCCATTCGCTTTGGATTATTAACGTGGCCTTGATATTTGGTGAACTCTTCAAACATAGGTAATTGATTGGCCTCCTGAAAGCCGCCCAATCCCATACCCATTGTTCCGGTCTCTGGAGTGATAATCACTACTGGGCTATGCGCCCAATAGGCAGCTGCAATTGCTGTGACGCAGTTACTAACACCAGGGCCATTTTGACCAATTACAACACCATGACGCCCGCTGACTCGCGCGTAGCCATCGGCCATATGTGCTGCACCCTGCTCATGCACAACCGGTATTAAACGAATGCCGGCAGGAGCAAAAATGTCCATTGCATCCATAAAGGCAGAACCCATAATTCCAAAAATCTCCGTCACCTTATTGGCTACCATTGTTTCGACAAAAGCCTCTGAGGGGGTCATTTTTTGTGGGCCAGCAGGTAAATTAGTGCCAGTCTTAGACATTCAGCTCTCCTAGATATTCAATTAAACGGAACATTTTGTTCTACAATCCATATATTAATCGTGTATTTTCACTCATGTCAAGCATATAAACCCCAATATGGAATATATTTGACAACGCATTAAGACTATTAAAGGACGCGCCATGGCTGCCAGCCCCCCATCCATCGACTTATTGAGCTTTCAACCAGATAAGATGGTTTCGCTGCATTCTGTCTTCCCAGAGTGCAGGGGCTTTGCCGATTTCCAAATTCCAGCATTTAGTCAAAAATCTGACTTGGTGCCGTCAGTTGATCCAAGTTATCAACTCAATCCACAAGCCAGTGTGGCAATCCTCGCTGGTTTTGCCTACAACCGCAGAGTCCTCATTCAAGGCATGCATGGCACTGGTAAATCAACTCACTTAGAACAAGTTGCTGCTCGCTTAAATTGGCCTTGCTTACGCATTAATCTAGACGGGCAAATTACCCGCATGGATCTCATTGGAAAAGAAATCATCACCCTTGAGGATGGCAAGCAAATTACTCAGTTCCAAGAAGGATTGATTCCATGGAGTCTGCAGCGCTCAATTGCACTGATACTAGATGAATATGATGCCGGTCAAGCTGATGTGATGTTTGTGATTCAGCGCATGCTTGAACGCGAAGGACGCCTCACCCTGCTTGATCAAAATAGAGTGATCGAGCCCAACCCAGCATTTCGGATTTTTGCGACTAGCAATACCGTTGGCCTAGGTAATTGGAATGGGCTGTATCAAGGAACCCAGTTACTCAACCATGGACAAATCGACCGCTGGGATATCGTTGCTGCCCTCAATTATTTAGAGCCAGCAGCAGAAGAAAAAATATTACTAGCAAAGGTTCCAGAACTTTCGCCGGAGATTGCAAAGCAAATGATTGCTCTTGCCAATCTCAGCAGAAAAGGATTTGAGGCTGGTGATATCTCCACCCTCATGTCAACTAGAACCCTGATTACCTGGGGGGAAAACTGGCGCATCTTTAAGGGCTTGCAACTTGGCTTTACCTTAGCGTTTTTGAATAAGTGCGAGTCAGAAGAAAAAGCGTTAGTTGCTGAATATTATCAGCGCTGCTTTGCAACTGAGTTAGTCATCAATCAAAACTAGAACTCTTTTACTGGTAAATCTTGCAAACCGAATCTCACGATGAAGTAGAGCTACAAAATCGTTATGGAGCTATCATGCGCTCCCTATCTGGCGATACCCATCTTCAAATTCGGGATTGGCAGTTATTTCACAAGAGCCTTGCACTCAATGCTTTAGCTCCACATCTCAACTTCAATTATTTGCAAGCTTCTTGGGCTGATCCACGAGGAGTATTAGACGGCGTTGCCTTGCGTCTTCGCCATTCAGACTATGAACTGCATCTTTCATATTCTCCAAATGGCCAGATTGAGTCGCTAGTATTTGAAGTTCTAGAACAGATCCGCGTAGAGAGTATTTGCCCAGTTGGGCTCAAGGGCAGCAAACAGAATGTAGAAAATCAATTTATTGCCTGGCTGCAAGAATTTATGGCTAATGGCGGAGTGGAAGGCAGTATCGGTCTTTTATTGCTTTCTATTTTCTCGACAGTCTGGGTAAAACTCAACCAACGACCTCTTCCGCAATTGATGCAAGATGTAGTAGAGGCAACTAGAGCGGGACTTGCGGCAGAACTTGGACCTCATTTAGTCAAACTTAAAGAAAATCAATTTGACCAAGCTAGCTTTATTAAGACTGCTCTTGAAATTACCAGGCTAGTAGGCAGCTTAATCGATGCGGAATATCAAAATGTGCCTAGCATTCGAACAAAACAAAAAAATATTAGCAATACATTCTTAAAAATCGAATGGGTCCAACCCCCAAGTCCAAGCTCATCCTCCGAAAAGGGGCTAAGCTATTCTGCACAAGACTCTAAAAAATATTTAGAGCAGTCATTAGAGCAATACACAGTATTTAATTCTGCATACGATATTGAGATTGAAGCCAAAAAGAGTATTCGGCCTGCCCAACTTGCTATTTATCAGCATGAGCTGAGTGAGGAAGTCGCAAAGCTTAATATACCCTGGGGGAAATTAACCAGGTCTTACCAAAATATCTTCTATACAAAAACACTCAAAAGATGGGAGACTACCCAGACCGAGGGTCTCATAGATCGACGCTACCTTACCCGTATCGCAACTGCCCCACTAGATCCGGTTCTTTACAAGCATCCCTCTCAAAAGATAGAGGCCTTAGGCAGCGTTACGCTATTGATCGACTGCTCTGGCTCAATGAAGGATCAAAGACTGAAGATTGCCACTTGTGTAGATGCTCTGGTGAGGATACTGGAGCAGGCCCAGATTCAAACTGAAGTGCTTGGTTATAGTACGAGCACTTGGCAAGGTGGGAGGCCTTTTAAAGAATGGCGCAGAGGTGGGCAAATACCACATCCAGGTAGATTGAATGAACGTGCTCACTGGATATTTAAGGACTTTTATACGCACTGGCGCAAGGCAAGGCCTGGCATTGCTGCACTCCTTAGACCAGAAATCTATGCTGAGAGCATTGATGGGGAGGCATTACTTTGGGCAGCACAACGTTTGCGAAATGAAGGTAGTAATAAATCTACGCAAAAAAAACTGATTCTATTTTCAGATGGCTGCCCTATGGATAGAGCTACTATCGAGGCAAATGGAGAGCATTTCCTTAAAGACCATCTTTTACAGGCAATTACATGGTGTGAACAGCAGAATAATTTTGAGTTGTGGGGTTGTGGTATTGGAGAGGAATTAAGAGCGTTCTTTCCACATCGCTTAAGCTGGGATCAAGAAAGTGAGAATCCCAGTGAATCCCTGATCAATTGGGCTAAAGAATTAAAGTCTGCAAAAGCTAGGTAACCAATTCATTGAAATATTCATGGTGTGTAGTATTGAGTGTAGAAATACGCCACTCGATAGGTTCATCTTGTATATCCAGCGCCACCCTACGAATATGTAGTATAGGTGAATCTGGTTTTAACTTTAGCCAAGTTGACATTTGCCTACCCGCTAATCCAGCCCGTAATCTTTCGTTCGTTTTAACTACCGACTGACCATAACGCATTTGATATAACTGGTAAATACTGCCCTCTCGTTTATCAAATTCATTACGAGTTAAATTTTTGAAACGCTTTTTATCCAAAGTGATGTGGTCAATCATCACGCATTCACCCTCCAAATATAAGCGAGTGACGATATGCCAAACAGGAGCTCCTTCCTTGATGCCCAACTTAAGAGACTCCTCCTTGCTTGCTTGTGCCACTCCAAAAGAGGCGGTCTCTACACGAGGATAGGTTTTTTTATCAGCATCCTGGCGAGCCACGTGGAAAAAATAATATAGTAGTCGCTTAGCATCGTGTTCTGCAACATAGGTTCCCCTGCCTTGACGGCGGACAACAATACCTTCTGCAACTAATTCGTCCACTGCCTTGCGCAGGGTACCTATTGATACATCTAACTCTTTGGCTAAATCCTTTTCAGCAGGTAATGCCTGCCCCGTTGGATAATGCCCCCTGACCAGATCTTCAGTGATCTTTTGCTTCACTTCTTGATAAGCGGTCAGGGATCTCATAGCTTAAGACTTAAGCAGACTCGTAAAGACGGGTCATCACAAACTCACGGTGACCCAAAATCTCAGCAGCTGTTAATTCACCGTTAGCAGTTCTCAGAAGAGCATCGAGAAGCTTCTCACCCGCAGAATCTAAGGTCTCTTCACGACGCAAAATACCAGAAACATCTACATCGATATGTTCAGACATGGTCCGCACTGTTTTTGGATTAGCGCACAACTTAATCACCGGCAGAATCGGATTTCCAATCACGTTCCCTTGTCCAGTTGGGAAGAAATGGGCTGCAAAACCAGCAGCTGCACAAAGCGTAACCATTTCAGCAGCAGCTGAAGAAGAGTCCATAAAATGCAAACCTGGAATAGTTGGGGTCTCAGCCTTATCTAGAACGCCATCTACAACGCATTTCTTGCCAATCTTCTGGATGTTACCGAGAGCCTTCTCTTCGATCGTAGTTAGGCCGCCAGCAATATTTCCTTTGGTAGGCTGTGAATCAGATAAATCGCTAGTTTTGTTTTTCTCAATGACATCTTGATAGCGATCAAACATTGCACGAAATTTCTGCTTAATTTCAGGTGTACGGCAGCGCGCTTCAACTAAATGCTCACCACCAGTTAACTCAGTAGTTTCACCAAATACCAATGTAGAGCCAATCTCGTAAAGCTTATCAAACGCGTTACCAACTGTTGGGTTTGATGCACAACCAGAAGTAGTATCAGACTCACCACACTTTGTTGAAACCCATAGCTCTGATAGCGGAGCAGAAACACGTTGTTGTTTAGAAGCATGTTTCATCATGGAGTAAGCAGCCTTACTAGCACTAGCAATCGTTGCAGTATCGCCATTACCTTCAATCCAGAAACCTTCTACTGGCTTGCCAGATGCCTTAATTCCATCAACCACAATCTTTGTCCACTGCGGTTCGATACCAATCACCACCACCCCAGCTACGTTTGGATTACAACCAGCACCAATCAGGGTTCTAAAATGGAGCTCTAAGTCTGCGCCAAACTGAAGACGGCCATAAGGATGTGGAATAGCAATCGTACCTTTAATATTGTTCGCAACTGCTTCGCATGCAGCATTCGATAAATCATCTAAGGGCAAAATAACGACATGGTTACGAATACCCATGCGGCCATTTTCTCGGCGGTAGCCCATAAAAGTTGCTTGTTTTAAATTAATCATTTTCTATCTCTCTTAATATCGTAATGAATACGGGTATCGATTACCAACGCTTAGTTTTAACATTCTGAACATGGGTATGCTCACCCTTTTTAATGGGAGCGACTACCTTACCAATATCAACACCGTACTTAATAATGGTGTCGCCAGCCTTCATGTCCTGCAATGCAATCTTGTGGCCAATCGGAATATCACTTTCAGATTTGATATTGACAGTACTATCACCATCCATTACCCAGCCGATTAAATCGGTACCAGCCTTCACGCCTTCTACCACGACAACGCCAACGACGTCTCCTGGTTCATGCACGACAAAATGAATCATTTCTTTCTCCTTATCAAGCTTATTTGAACACTACCCATTCCATGACTGACGAATGCCAGTCTGAATTTCCTCTACAACCACATCAGAAACGTTTACACCTTCTTTAAATCCCGCTGCTCTTTGCTTAAAGCGTCGCTGTCCTGGCAAACGAGTGCCTAAATCAGCTGCCAAAGTTTTTAAAAAGCCGCGCATTTTGTTTGCAAAAACTTGACCACCTGCGAGGCCTGGATCGATAGTGAGCAAGAGCTGGCCAATGCGTGGACGATTCCCTTTGGCATCAAAAAACGAGTCGGCCTCATAGGAGAACCTGCTGCCAGATAAACCTACCACCAATAATTCAACAATCAAAGCTAGCAATGCTCCCTTATCACCACCTAAAGGAACCATTAAACCTTTTAGACCTGCCTGTGGATCTGTTGTTGGCTTTCCATCTGCTGTTAATGCCCATCCCTCAGGAATAGACTCCCCCTTCTTTGCAGCAACTAATAGTTTGCCGCGTGCAACTGCAGATAAGGACATATCAATCACCAGGGGATCGGTATCAGTGATTGGAAATGCAGCTGCCAAAGGATTGGTACCAAACATAGCTTTACTGCCACCAACCATTGGCATCGCAGCTGGAGTATTACCAAACAATAAAGAGATATAACCTGCACGCGCGGCAGCCTCAGCAAAATGACCAGCAACGCCAAAGTGATGACTATTAGTGACTGCTACGAGACCAACCCCATTTTTTGAGGCAAGGTTAACTGATAAATCGGTCGCAAAGCGAAGAGCAGGGAAAGCTAATCCGTCACAAGCGTCAACTAAGGCTGCAGATGTCTTGAAAGGGCGAACCTTAATTTTAGGAGCTAACTCAACTCGGCCATTTTTTGCATGACCTGCATATTGTGAAACTCGGGCCAAGCCATGCGAGGCTAAACCATCTAATTCGGCAAGCGCTAAAAATTGTGCTGTTTCAAAAGCGGCTTTATCGTCGACGCCAGCAGCCTTCAAGCCAGCCGTAGCTAACTGAACCATCTTTTCGTAGGATAAGTTCATTTCAAACCCCCAAATACCGATTGACTTCATCGGCAATCATTTGGCTAACACGCTCGTTACTCTCATGCGTAACACCCGCAATATGTGGCGTCAGAATGAGGTTCTCAATTCCCATGAAATGACTTAAATCTTTGGCAGGCTCTGCAGAGAAGACATCAATTGCGGCGCCCCCAACGCGTCCCGAACGGAGTCGCTCGGCTAATGCCAATTCATCTACTATCCCACCTCGCGCTGTATTGATGAGGCAAGCACCCTCTTTCATTCGATCAAGCGTTACAGCATTAAATAAATTCTTAGTTTCAGGTAAATAAGGAAGGTGCAGCGAAACTGCGTCACTTTTAGAAAGTACTTCATTTAATTTAAGTAAAGGAACTGAAAAGCCATCAAGAACAACAGAGCCCCCTGAGAGCATTGGGTCGTAAGCCACACATTGCAAGCCAAACGCATGTGCTTTTTTGGCGACTACTCTGCCGATACTACCGAAACCTACAATACCCAAGGTCTGACCCAAAAATTCATGGTACCCAGAAAAACGGGGGCGCGGCCACCCCCCTTTCAGAGTTGATATCGTAGCGGGAATAAATCCACGAGTTAATGCAACTGCAGCCCCAACAACATATTCAGCTACTGACTCGGCATTAGCACCAGTGGCAGGAATAACTTTGACATTACGCTTAGCACAAGCTGGTAACTCAATATTTTCAAGTCCAACACCTAAGCGACCAACCACTTTTAGGTTCGGCGCAGCAAGCAAGATTTCTTCATTCACTTGAGTTAAGTTGCGCACAATCAGTGCGTCAATATTTTGCATTGCAGCAATTAAAGCCGTCCGATCCTTGTACAGCTCAGGCTCATAAATCACATTATGCTTAGAACGCAGGGTTTCTAAGGCTTGACTAGTGATGAACTCAGAGATCAAAATAGTAGACATATCCATATCATATAGATGATTTAAATCACTTGCAAGCGAACGTACTATTTTTAAGAAAAATAAGTTTATTTAATAATCATCCCAATGTAATGAAAAAGAGATAAGATAAAAAAATTATTAGACTTGGAGGAGCAAAATGTTTAAGAAAAAATTAACTACCGCTTTACGATGTGCACTCATTAGCATGGGAACGTTAGTCTGCATTGCTTCTCCTACAATTACACAGGCTCAGAGTTGGCCAGATAAACCCATTAAATTAATTATTCCTTTTGCTCCTGGCGGCACCACTGATATTCTCGGAAGAATTTTGGCGCAACAAATGACCACCGTCCTAGGTCAAAATGTCATTGTCGAAAACAAAGGCGGCGCTGGTGGCAATATTGGCGCTGAAGTCGTTGCAAACGCACCTCCTAACGGTTATACCTTATTACTTGCATCAGGAAGCATGATGACGGTTAACCCATTTTTATACAAAAAGCTTCCGTTAAATTACGCTACCGATCTTACCTACATTACTGCAGTAGCTGGTGGCCCCATGCTGGTATCCGTTAACCCAAATCTACCAGTAAATAACTTGAAAGAGTTGATTGCCTTAGCAAAAACCAAGGAGCTGACTTTTGGCTCAGCTGGAATTGGTAGCCAAGTTCATATGGCGGGTGAAAATTTTACTTACTCAGCTGGAATTGCAGCTACCCATGTGCCTTATAAAGGAGAAGGGCCAGCTCTTACTGATTTAGTTTCTGGACAAATTGACTTTATGGTTGGCAACCTTCCGGCAGCAGCCGGCTTCGCAAAATCCGGAAAGATCAAAGCTTTAGCCATTACTAGCAGTAAAAGAGTTACGCAATTACCCGATGTTCCTACTGTTGCAGAAGCAGCCATTCCAGGATTCGTTAATATGGGCTGGTTTGCGCTAGCTGCACCATCAGGCACTCCAAAGGCTATTCAAGAAAAAATATATGCCGCAACTCAACAGGCCTTGGTATCAGAAGCAATGCGTAAGAGCCTAGAAATTAATGGTCTTACAGCAATTTTGAATACCCCTAAAGAACAGCTAGACGTTCAAATTAAGAATGAAACAGCAAACTGGGAAAAAGTCATTAAGGCTCGTAATATTCAAGCCCAATAAAATTAGTTAAGGACGCTTCTTAAAGAGGTATCCTTAACTTTAAAATAACTGACGCACTAATAAAGTTGTTCCTGAAAAAAGCAAGATGGAACCATAGGCTACTCGCATTGCTGTATTATTTAATTTAGTATGAACATGAGTTCCTGCCCAAATACCAAGAAAGGTTGCGGGTATTAGGCAAATTGCCAATCCAATAACTGACCAGCTCAAAATCAAGCCAGTAATAAGCATTAAGCTTAGGCGCAATAAGGTCAGTATGAATATCGCAAACGCCATAGTAGCCCGCATAACCTTAGGATCGCTAATGCGTAGGCCAAGATACGACGCGTAAATAGGCCCACCAGTAGCAAATAATGCAGTGAAAGCGCCTCCAAAAAATCCAGATGGCATAGCCCACCACTTATTAATTGGGTCAGCCATTTCTGCATTTCGCTGCCACAAAACTCGAGCACCATTGATTACAGCAAAACATGCCAATGTGATTAATAGTGGCTCACTAGGCGCCCTTAGCAAAAAAATAATCCCCAAAATCATCCCGATTAGAGTAAACGGGAATAGCCATTTCAGTTCTTTTAGATTGGCATCTTGGGAAGATTTTCTACCGACATATAGCGAGGCACATAGATCAATGATGACCATCATTGGTACCACTGATTTTAGTGGATATATCTGGACCAGTAATGGCACTGAAATGATTGATGAACCAAATCCTGAAATACCAAAAATGAAATAGGCACCAAAAATAATTAAGGCTGCCAATATAAATTGGCCAGGTTCAATCAAATCAAAAATGATTAAGCCTCAACTAAAATTGTTTGACCAGGCTTAACCATCGTAAATTGCACAGGGCGATTCTCAATACTTAACACCTGATGATTAAAGCTAACTACTGTGTAATAGGAGTCTTCAAGCGATCCCGGCTCAGGAAAATCTTCACGGTAGTGAGCCCCTCTCGAATTCTCTCTAGCAATAGCCGCTTCCGTTACAGCCTGACTAACTAGAATCAGATTTTGTAAGTTCATCCAATCTTGCCAAGTATTACTGTATTCCCGCTGAATATTGCCAACACCCATTTGGTGTAATTGAGATGCCAACTGTTTTAAGGTTTGACGTGCCCGTATTAAACTTTCTTTAGTTCTTGATATGCCAACGTCATCCCACATGCACTCCGCTAGAGCATCACGAATAAACTCAATATCGCCAGGTGGCTTTTGCAATGGTGCTTCATGCTCATGAATGCTAGCTATTACCTCTTCCATATTGCACTCTCTTAACTGCTGTGAGGCAACCCAACGGGCCATGGACTCTCCTGCAATACCACCAAATACGGTTGAGTTGGCAACACCATTGCCGCCTAAGCGATTCGCGCCATGCACGCCGCCCGTATCTTCACCAGCAGCAAACAGCCCCGGCAGGTCAGTAGTGCAATCCTTCTTAAAGACTAAACCGCCCATCATGTAGTGGGCAGTAGGAACAACCTCCACCAAATCATTAGTTAAATCAAACCCACTATCGGCACAGCGCTCAACCATACCCTTAAATAATTTGCGCACATTCTCAGGGCCTAAATGACTCATTTGAATATAAACACCACCATTGGGAGTTGCCCGCCCAGCACGAATTTCAGAGTTGATTGCTCTAGAAACAATATCTCTTGTAGCACGTTCATTGCGTGGATCATACTTACCCATGAAGCGCTCTTTCTCACCATTGAGTAAATAGCCACCAGCTCCGCGCAAGCCTTCCTCAATAACTGTGCCCGTCATGCGTGTGCCTGGTCCAGCTAATAATCCCGTAGGATGAAACTGCACCATCTCCATATCCCGTAAAGCGAGACCAGCACGCAACGCCATTGCCAAGCCATCGCAACTCTTATCTCCCGAAGGGGTATGGTATTTATACATTGTTGGTCCACCGCCAGTAGCTAGCAAGACAGCTTTGGCACGCACTAAAACAAATTGGCCAGTCTGCATATTGAGCATCAAGACGCCTGCAAGTGATTTTCCATCCTTGCTATGAATTAATTCAATAGCGCGATACTCTTCAAGGCGATTAATTCCTCGTGCCCAAACTTGTTCAGCCAAGCGATTAATGATCTCAATACCCGTTAAGTCACCTTTATGAACTGTACGGTCAAATGTTTGACCAGCAAATGCTTTTTGATGAACCGTACCATCAGGATTTCGATCAAAAAAGCAGCCCAGCTCATTTTCTAATTCATGAATACACTCAACTGCTTTATTGACTAACGTCCAAGCAAGATCTTGATCAGAGAGCCATTTGCCACCCTCAATCGTATCCATGAAATGGCGCTCAACTGAATCTCCTTCAGCTAGTGCCACGTTGTAACCACCCTGAACCATGCGCGTGCAACCAGACTTACCTAATAAGCCTTTCACTGCGATTGTGATATCTAAGTTAGGATTTTCTTGATGCGCATGCAAGGCTGCAAAGAGGCCTGCGCCCCCAGACCCGAGAATCAGAATGTCGGTATCTATTGTTGGAACAGAGCTCATGAAATTATTCCAAGACTTTTGAGTACTGCATCTTTTTTACGAGCCACATCGCTATTGACTTCCTGATAAATACTTCCACCATGGCTATCCATTGCAACTAATAATGGACCAAAATCTTTCACCTTGAAAAGCCAAAGTGACTCTGGATTGAGATCATCCATATCTACATCTTCAATTTGTTCTATCCAAGTGGTCTCTAGCGCAGCAGTACCTCCAATAATGGCTAGATATACGCCGCCAAGATCCTGAAATGCTTGTGCAGATCCTTCACGCATACCCCCTTTGCCCACAATCATGCGAACGCCATTCTGTGTCATCAGGGGACGAGTGAAGCGCTCCATCCGATCTGAAGTAGTTGTACCAATACAGATAGGCTCGTAGCCAGCAGGGAATTCTTTACTAACAGGAACTTTTCGGACATTAGGTGCCGTATGAATGACTGCATGCCCATTTAAATCGAATCGAGTCTTACGATCATGATCAAACATCTGAATTTGTGTCGCATCTCGAATACCGAACAAGGTATTTTGCAAAGTCACCGTATCGTTAATACGAAGTTTACGAATGGCTTCTTCGCTAACTGGTGTGACAAGATTGTAATGGGGCATCAGTTGCTTTCCTAGAATCCGTAGGTGACGCCTGATGGCGTAAAAGTAGCGCGTGCTCTACGTGCGGAATGACACTGCATATTGACGGCTACGGGATTCATAGTGATATGCGTATGGGCAAGCTCTACCTGGACCGCAAAGGCAGTTCCATCACCACCAAGCCCCTGCGGGCCTATCCCCAGTTGATTCACAGCAGCACTCAACTCTTTTTCAAGCTTAGCCCCTTCTTCATCGCTACATTGACTTCCGAGCTCACGGGTCGCCGCTCGCTTTGCCATAGCTACGCATTGATCAGACGTGCCGCCAATGCCAACACCAACTATGGTTGGTGGACAAGTCTTGCCGCCAGCAGAAACGACACTCTCAATTACAAAGGCTTTAATACCATTAATACCCTCTGCAGGAATTGCCATTTTTAAAAATGAATTATTCTCTGAACCGCTTCCCTTTGGCACCATCTCAATTTCTACAGACTCTGCATGATCAAAAAAATCAATATGAATTGCTGGCATATCAATCCCACAAGAAGTGTGATTATTTTTTCGGGTAATAGGGTGCACAACTGAAGATCGGAGGGGGTATTCTTTAGTAGCACGCTCGCAACCCTTACGAATAGCAGCCTTTAATGCCACGCCATCAAATTGCACATTACTGCCAATCTTGACGTTATAAATTGGCAGACCAGTATCTTGGCAGAGGAGATTGTCTTCACGCTCTGCTACTGTGATATTGGTAATCATGGTTTTTAAAACCACTTGAGCACGTGTATCTGTCTCAGCTTTATCTAATTTATTGATAGCTGCCTTGATGTCATCAGGTAGTACTTTGAGGGCACGAATGTAGAGCTCTTTACAAGCCTCTTCAACTAAGTTCATTTGTAATTGCATATCAGCCTAATCAATTAGAAAAATATAAAAATAAGAGCCCACAAGCTATGGCAAACAAGATAGAGAGTTGTATCCAGCCCTTGCGCAAGCCATTCCATGGTCCAAACTCAATGATTAACAAACGTAAGCCGCCAGCAAAATGAACGGCTAGTAAAATCACTAAAGCCCACTCTCCAAATTTAAATACCCAGAAATCCGTTAAAACTAAAGAATGCTCGAAACCTTGAGCGCCACGCAAAGATTGAGACAGCATCAGAAAATGAAGTGGAATAAAGCACGCTAATAACAGGCCAGAAAAGCGGTGGCAAGCATATGCAAAATAAGATAAATGACTCTTTGCACGGAAATCTAGTCTTGGCCGAGAGCTCATGAGGCACCTCCGGTATACAAGCCAATAACAGCTATGCTGCCCAATACCAGTATGAACAGTCCTAAAGTACTGGCCACAGGTTTAGCGATACCACTTTTAGGAAATGTCTCTTGTAATATATTGGCCATGCCAATTGGGGCATGAACAAAGCAAGCAAGTATAAAAATTTCATAAAAGAACGCAAACAAAGCATTGCCTTGGGTGCGTCCTAAAATTTCTTGGGCACTCAAACCGCCTCGGATCGCATAAAAAATAATCACTAAGTGAACTGCAACACAGATGCCAAGTACCATAGCACTAATTCTTTGGGCATACCAGAGCTTAGCCTGCACTACTCCTTGGTTCATAACTTGCCCCACCTACTACCTCTGACCGCAGCTCTAGCCACTAACTTCTTGAGGCCCGCAATACTTGCAGTAGGTGCAATAGACTTAGGACAAGCTTCAGTGCAAGAGCCTTGTGAATGGCAAGCGTGGCAACCTGCATCTCCTGCCACTGCAGTAATACGTTCTAACTGCTGAACATCCCTTACATCATTTGTTAACGTCCAAGCACGATTGAGAGCTGCAGGTCCGAGATAGTTCGGTCTAGATTGAACAACCTCACATGAGGCATAGCAAACACCACAACCAATACATTCGATACCAGCGTCTGCCAATTGACGCTCTTCAGAATTTGGCTGCACTTTTGTAAAATCATCGTAGCGTGTCTTATCACCCTTAAAGAACCCAACTGCACCCTTCCACTTATTAAAGAACTCGCGCATATCGGTAGCAAGATCTTTAATAACCGGTAAATTATTTAATGGAGCAATCTCTAAAGAATCCCCCACAAGAATTTTAGATACGTGAGTGCGGCAAGTCCAACGAGCCACTCCATTCACAGTCATAGCGCATGAGCCACACATTCCGACGCGACAGGCAAAGCGATAGCTTAAAGTCGGGTCCAGCTTCCTTTGGATATAGGTCACTACATCCAATACAGTCTGATTGGGACTGCGCGGAACCAAGTATTCAACGAACTCGCCCTCTTGGGCGCCACGCCAGACTTTTACTTTGAGATTGGTATTTGACATGGGCTAATTATATCTATAGATAGTAAAAAATAAATCGAATATATTTTTCTTTGAGATAAATTATATTTTTATCTCAATTTCGCGCTTGCAACCTTTTTTTTATTTCGCAAATCCTAACGCTCTATTCTTGTGAATCCATCCCGATTAGGCATTTTTACCAACGGTAAAGATTTGGCATCCATGACCGCATCTTTAGTAATTATCTGATTTAAAAATAGGATATAAGCTGTTGCCGCATAGACTTGATCATTACTCAATGACTGGGGTGCGTTATGAGGCATGGCTCTTTTTGTGTAATCGAAAATGGTAGTGGAATAAGGCCAAAAACTGCCTACTGTCTTCACAGGTGAATTAGTATTTAATGCTCCACCACCAACTAAACGATTGGCTATTCCACCTTGCCCCTTATCACCATGACAAGAGGCACATTGCTGTTGATATAAAACCGCTCCATCTGAAACTGTTCCTGATCCAGGGGGTAATCCTTCACCATTTGGACCAATATCAATATTCCATAGACGTATTTGATTTTCAGTAATTGGCTTACCAATTCCAACAGGTCCATTAGATGGATGTCCACCAGCACAGGCTGCAATCAAACCAAGTAGAGAAATTCCAAAGATAGCTTTAAGGGTGACTCGACTAGCGACCATTGGTAATCTCCCCATTGGCTGCCACTCGCCACGGTTGAATAGCATTGTTATGATAAAAAAAGTTGGAGCCCTTGGCTTTAAGTAATGCATCCATCATGGGCTGCACATCACCACTTGAATCGACTCCCCTACTCATCAACATTGCAGGAGCTCCGTCCCACATCCATGGAGAGCGAAAACGAACTAAAGACTTATCCATAACAGGTTCTTGCAAAACAGCCTGAACCCAAGAGGCGCCGCCATTTGTAGAAACTTCAACCCGTTTAATTTCACCTTTACCAGACCATGCAAATCCTGAGATCTCATAAAAACCTTTAGATTTAAGCCGCATCATTCCAGAGGGTTGAGTTATCACTGATTTAACATCCATTGCAAAAGTAAATTTCTCAGCCTTTCCATTGGGGAGCAAATCGGTATAGGCAGAAGTTTCTTCTCGGGTTTGCCAAGGTTCGGTGCCTAACTTAATTCGTCGCAACCACTTAATACTCATATTGCCTTCAAATCCCGGCAGAAAGAGACGCAATGGGTAACCTTGTTCGGCCCTCAACATTTCACCATTTTGGGCATATACCAAAAGCGCATCATCCATCATCTTACTCATCGGAATACTTCGCGTCATTGCGGCGCCATCAGCGCCCTCTGCCAGCGCCCACTTTGCAGAGGACTGAACACCACACTCTTGCAAAATAGTTGATAAACGAACCCCCGTCCATTCACAGCAAGAGAGAAGTCCATGAATTTCTTGAGCAGTCTTCCCGCTTGCCTTCTTTAACTCTGCTGCGCTATTCCCGGAGCACTCTAAAAAATAAACTCTTGACTCTGATGGCAGGCGTACGATGTCATCCATACTAAAAATCATAGGGCGATCAACTAATCCATGTATTACAAGGCGATGTTGATTGGGGTCAATATCTGGTATGCCAGCATGATGTCTCTCGAATACCAAACCACTAGGAGTAGTAATGCCGTATAAGCTTTGTAATGGTGTACGCGAGCCAGTTAAAAAAGTTGGCGGGGGTGAAGGTAGAACTCGAACAACATTCTTTTCATATTTAGCGGGCAAACCATAAGGTGGATTGATAAAGCCTGACCCCTGAGTTTTTGTCCAAGGATCTATAGCCAAAAAATTTGAGTCATTATTTTGAGAAAATGCCATCTTAGTACTTGCTGCTGCACTAATAGCAGAGCCAATAGTTAAAGATTTTTTTAGGAAATTACGGCGCTCAGTAAGGTTTTTATTCTTATTCATAGATAGCTCATCTCCATTAGCTACGTCCAAATTAATGATATCTTCAAGCACCTTACCATCAAACCAACAATAGTTAAATATACGGCCTAATCTGTCAAATAAATTTCTATCAGATAAGGTCATTCTTTATAATGATCCTTATGTCTAGCATCAAAATACTGAAAAATTTCCTTACCATCACTAGGCACAAAAGCGTGGCTGCTGCTGCCAGAGAAATTGGTCTCACGGCTGCTGCTGCAGGGCAACAATTACAGCAACTGGAAAACGAAATTGGTCTAGAGCTATTTGATAGAACAAAACGTTCACTTACGCTTAATAGTCATGGACGCTCTCTGATAGAGCCTATCCAAGAAATCATTGCACGCTATGAAGCCCTTGGCATAAACCTCAGATCTGAGCTAAGCGGCATAATTGTCTTGGGCGCTTTGGTATCTTCGCTAATGGGTGCATTTGGTAAAACTCTAAATGAAATCAAGCAAAACTATCCTGATCTAGAAATTAAATTAATAGCGGGCTTATCTAGTAATTTCTTAGACCAAGTGATCGAAGGCACTATTGATGGAGCAATTGTGACCGAGTCTCCCTATGCACTCCCTCAAAACGTACAGTGGACCGAGCTTTATAAGGAGCCTATGATTTTAATTGCTCCAAGCGCATTGAAATCATCAAAAAACTCAAACAACTTGAGTAATCAATTGCCATTTATTCGGTTTGAGAGAAATACTTGGACTGGGAATCTAGTTGAACAAACTATCAGAGTAAATAAACTCAAAATTCAAGACGGCATGGAATTAAATTCAGTGGAGGCTATTATTGAATTGGTACGACAAGGGCTTGGTTATTCGATCGTCCCACAACTTGCCAATATTTCATGGTCAAGCGATCGCCAACTCAAGATTCAAAATCTACCAGGAAAAACAGTCTACCGAAAAGTTGGCCTATTAGAACGTAAGAAACATAGTCGAAATAACATTACAGCGGCTATCAAAGGTCACTTTTTATCAAACGTATTAAAGGCATCTAAAAAGCCGATAGATTTTTAATCCGCTGGAAGAGCCACTCCCAAATAAAAAAGCCTGGACGAACCAGACTTCTTTACAAGACATATTGTAAAGATTATTTCTTTAGATTAAGGTCGGCTCCTAACTTGCTATAGAGATCAAATTGTTCTTTAGCAAATGCCTCTGTATCTGCTGGTGATCGAATTGCAGGGATAGCCCCAACAGTATCGTTACCATTTAACCAAGCAGAATTTTTGGCAACCTCTTTTAGTACAGTCTGCCATTTCTCAACAACCTCCGAGGGTAAACCTGGTGGTCCATAAAGACCGCTCCATCCCATGACTTTTTCTAGATTAGGAATTCCCTCTTCCTTGGCAGTAGGTATATTAGGAAAATCTTTCAGGCGAGCAGGCGTAGAGGTTACCAGCGCGCGCATCGCATTTCCCTTTATCTGCCCAACGAGTGTTGTTAAGTTATTACATAAGAAGTCTACCTCTCCACCAAGCAAGGCAGTAGTAGCCTGGCCACCACCTTTATAAGGAATCATTGTGGCAGCCGATGATGCTAATCCAACATCACGCAAAACTACTTCAACAGCTAAATGCTGTGTAGTGCCAGAACCTGCGGTTGCATAATTTAATTTTCCGGGATTTGCCTTAATTGCAGCAATAAGATCCTTCATACTCTTATAAGGCGCATCAGGCTTAACTACACAAATAACCGGATTAAAGTCAAGCAGAGAGATAAATGTGAAATCGTTCCATTTATAAGGTGTAGTACTGTCAAGGGCAGGGGTGATTGCTTGCGAACCGCCTCTCGAAATTAATAAGGTATACCCATCTGGAGGTGAAGTGCGAACTTTTTGAGAGCCAATCGTGCCAGATGCTCCTGCGATATTTTGCACAATTACATTTTGACCCATTAGTTTAGTAGCGATAGGAGCCAAATTTCTACCAGAGAAATCGCTATCACCTCCAATTCCATAGGGAGCGATAAAAGTAATTGTTTTATTAGGATAACTTTGGGCTAAAACAACATTTGTCACTAGCCCCATCAAAATCAATGCTGTAAAAGCGGTCTTTTTTACTAACTTAAGCATAAAACTCCCGTGAGATAGATTAATTTATTCACTGACAATCCAAACTAAAGCATTTTTAATTACTAAACATTTAATTCAACTGAATATTTTGTGCCCGGTACTATGATGCCCCCTCGATCTCCTGGAATTACCCCACTCCAACGGGACTCAAAGTAATTTGGTAGCGGTCTTGCAGATGGGGGCGCAATCCAAAGTCGAAGCAAATGACGTTGCAGCTTAGGATCAGACCAATTTTCAAAATCATTCCTAGAGTGCAGAATTTGGTGGTTGTGCAAAAGCTGGATATCACCCGGTTCAAAAGCCATCTGCAGAGCAAAGCCTGGCTCTTGCAAAATAGCATCGATTTCATCCATCACTTCAATTTGCTGCTGACTGAGTCTTGGGGCATCTGGGAAGCGTTCTTGTGCATCCTCTATATAGTGACGTAAATATACGCAGGATAGGTATCCTTTATACCAATTAAAGATTGGAATCTCAAACCAAGGATGAAGCCCTTCTGGAACTTCTCCTCGGCGATCTGTTGGATATGGTGTGAACATTGCAGAGATCAAGTCGGGTCGACGTTCTATCATTTTGTTATAGAGCATCATAGAGCTAGCAATAAAAGACTCCCCACCCTCTTTGGCTTTCTGCAAACAAAGTAGGCCAACAACATCTGCTGAATCAGTATGGTAGTCAAGCTTCTTATTGGTTTGATAAAAACGTGCTCCAGCTTCCACTTTTGCGCCTTGATCGCGTACGTGTCCAAGCAGGTGACCTTTTCCATTACTACTCCGTAGCGAACCCATATGACGCCCAAGCCCCATATAAATAGCTGCAATCTTTTCCATTGGCCAGCTTTCAATTGGAAGTCCTCTGAGCATTACAAAACCGCGTCCACAGAGGATTTCATTCAAAGTTCCGTCAATAAAAGAAAGTAGCTTTGTAAGAGGAAATAACTCTGGTGTAATATTTTCAAGAGGAACCCCTAAACTTAGAAATTGATCAGCCGCCGCTTCAAGTTCTGTGATTTGCTCTGAGCTCCACTTCACAATCCACGTAGGATTATCTTGAATGTGACTACCCATCCATACGCAGGATCCCTCAATAGAAAAAGGAATATCACTTACTGAAGTAAAAGGCTTGATTGGATTCATATTGATTCCTCTATGCACCCTTATTTTGATCTGGGAATAAGGCGAACAATAAAATTAGTCTACCCTAAAAAATGAGGCTCCCAAGCCAAAAAAAAATATATCAATTTGGATATCCCCTTAAACCCCCCTTCTAACCAATCTAGCTAGACGATTAAGGGTTATTACTAATTTCAGCTCAAGCAGACATCTCTTTTGACTAAATTTATAGCGCAAGGTAGACCTCATCATATTTGTTAAAACTTTTAGTCAAGAATAATTAGCTTTAATGTAATGAGTCAAAAAAAGTAACGTATTCTCTATTGATATCAAACAACATTATTTTAATGTCCTAGGATCAAGCTTTTATATGATAAAAAAAATCACAAACGGTGCTGAAAATGTTGTGAACGCTCTTGAGTTAGCGGGTGTAAATACAATTTTTACACTATCTGGCAATCACATCATGCCTATATATAACGCCATATTTGATTCTAATATTGAACTCATTCATACGCGTCATGAGGCAGCAGCCGTCCACATGGCGGATGCATGGGCAAGATTAACTGGAAAGGTTGGAATTGCTTTAGTCACAGGTGGGCCGGGGCATGCAAATGCAGTCTCAGCGCTATATACCGCCTCTATGGCTGAATCCCCTGTTGTTTTGATTTCAGGGCATGCCCCTCTTAATCAGCTTGGTAAAGGTGCGTTTCAGGAAATGGCGCAAGCGGCTATTGCTGCTCCCCTAACGAAAGCATCTTGGACTTGTCAAAAAATAGAGGACCTAGGCTTTGATTTGGCAAAAGCAATACGAATAGCAAAATCAGGAAGACCCGGTCCTACACATCTAAGTTTGCCATCTGATCTTCTAGAGTCAATTTCACCCTTAAATATGCCGCTTCCAACAAGTGAAGACTTTATGGTGAATAGTAAAGTAGCGAAATCTTCAGACATTACAATCATCATATCGGCGTTAACCGCTGCTAAAAAACCACTCATCATTGTGGGTCCAATGATGCTCTCTAAGGTTAGTAAGAAGCAATTGGCATTACTTGAAGAATCTTTAGGCATCCCCGTGATCGGTATGGAAAGTCCAAGAGGTATTGGTGACCCAAGTCTTGGGGCATTTGCGGAAGTCCTAGCTGAGTCAGACTGCATTCTCTTGCTTGGGAAAAAACTAGACTTTACGTTAAAGTTTGGCAACACCCCTGGCATTAAACAAGAATGCAATTTTCTACAAATAGATCCCGAAGAGACTGAAGTTGAAAGAGTAAAAAAAATACTTGGTAATCGCTTAAAAATGGCATGTGTATGCGATATCTCAAGCGCTATTAATGCCATTCTCTCTGAAAATCCCGCAAAACATCCGAGTTCAGATAATTGGTTAAAAGAAGTTAGCACAGCAATTGCATATCGCCCAAGCTCATGGAAGGAATTACCATCTAATGAGGGAAGACTGCATCCAGTAAAAGCATTATTACCACTACAAGAAATACTGGACAGTCATCCTGATTCTGTCCTTGTAAGTGATGGCGGAGAAATTGGACAATGGGCTCAAGCTTGTTTAAACGCTCCAAATCGAATTCTAAATGGCATTGCCGGATCTATCGGCGCTGGTCTACCTTTTGCCGTAGCTGCTAGGGTTGCAAAAAAAGATGTCCCCATCATTGCCGTAATGGGTGATGGGACTTTTGGATTTCATAGCGCGGAAATCGACACTGCAGTCCGCTATGGCTTAGATTGTGTCCTTGTCGTGGGGAATGATGCTTGCTGGAATGCAGAATTTCAGATACAGCTTAAAGACTACGGTAAAGATAGAACGATTGGTTGCGAACTATTACCTTCAAGCTATGAAAAAGTTTGTCAAGCATTTGGCGGTCACGGTGAACTTGTCACAAATTCTAAAAACATACTACCAGCAGTAAAGCGCGCCATAGAAAGCAAATTACCTTCATGTCTTAATGTCATGATCGAAGGCATTGCGGCACCCAATATCAAAAGAGGCTAAGCTGGGGCTAGAAAATTACTATTTAATAAGTACAAAAGTAAGAAATCCAGATTCTAGGCGATACACCAACTGAACATTACCTAGCTAAAGAAAAAAAGCCACTACGAAGAATGGCTTGAAAGAGATTTTTGAAAGCACCACTTAAAGAGCAAACTAAAAGTTCTTATTAATCCTCTAAAAATCTAACTTTTTTACTGATTGAATACTAGTGATTTTCTTTGGCATGATTAATAGAGTATTTGGGTATCTCAATGACCAAATCTTGTTTGGCCACAATCGCTTGGCAGGATAAACGTGACTGTGGGTTCAAACCCCAAGCACGATCAAGCATATCTTCTTCATTCTCATCGGGTGGGTTCAGACTTTGAAGACCCTCTTTTACGATCACGTGGCAAGTAGTGCAAGCGCAAACCATATCACAAGCATGCTCAATTGGAATATCATTTTCTAGCAGAGCTTCGCAAATCGATGTGCCAGGTGCCACTTCAACAACAGCACCTTCCGGACAATACTCACTATGAGGTAATACAACAATTTGCGTCATGATTCTTTTCTATTAGTTTTGTTTCTATTGTTTTATATCTCTGCAACATTCTTCCCAGATAATGCCTTCTGAATACTAGCGTTCATCCGCATTTGTGCAAAATCATCACTCGCTTTAGCAGCATGATCTACTGCCTTGCGCAATACTTCACTGTTATTTTCTTCATTCAAAATCTTTTGTAAAACTAGCATTTCTTGATCAATCGCAGCTTGCTCTTCTTTATTGAGTAAGGCTCGATCACTAGTTAAAGCTGTTTGCACTGCGTCGAGTAAACGCTGAGCATTGACTTGCTCTTCACGCAATGATCTAGCCAAGAGGTCCTCTTTTGCAGAGGCAAAGCCATCTTGTAGCATGCGCGTAATTTCAGCATCCGTTAAACCGTAAGAAGGCTTGATATCAATTGAAGCTTGGACTCCAGAACCCTGCTCCATAGCACTGACAGATAACAAGCCATCCGCGTCTACCTGAAAGGTTACCCGAATACGTGCAGCACCTGCAGCCATACCCGGAATGCCACGTAACTCAAATTTGCCCAGAGAGCGGCAATCTTGCGCAAGCTCGCGCTCACCCTGCACCACTTGTATTGCTAGCGCAGTCTGACCATCTTTAAAGGTTGTAAATTCTTGAGCTCTGGCTACTGGAATTGGGGTATTACGCGGAATAATCTTTTCGACCAAGCCGCCCATCATTTCAATACCCAGAGAGAGTGGAATAACGTCCAATAGCAGCCATTCATCATCCTTGCTTTGATTGCCAGCCAATAAGTCGGCTTGCATTGCAGCGCCAAGCGCAACGACTTGATCTGGATTTAAATTATTGAGTGGCTGGGTTCCAAATAACTCACCTACGGCACGCTGCACATTGGGCATTCGGGTAGAACCGCCAACCATGACTACGCCCTTTACATCTTCAGCCTTCAAGCCAGCATCACGCAACGCTTTTTTACACGCCGTTAAGGTCTTAGTAACTAGGTTTTGAGTAATCTCAAAGAACTGTGCCTGACTAACACCCACATTCACTACGGTACCATCTGCCAGAGTCTCATGCACACGCGCTAAGGGGTTATGGCTCAGCAACTCTTTAGCATGCTTGCATGCCATTAATAAGGTTCGATGATCATGAATTGATAAGGGCGCTAGTTTTGACTGCTCAATCACCCAGCAATATAAGCGATGATCAAAATCGTCGCCACCCAAAGCAGAATCACCGCCAGTGGAAAGTACTTCAAATACACCCCTACTCATTTTAAGAATAGAGATATCAAAGGTTCCGCCACCTAAATCATAAACAGCATAGATACCTTCAGAGGCGTTATCCAAACCATAGGCAATCGCTGCAGCAGTAGGTTCGTTCAGAAGTCTGAGTACTTCAATACCAGCTAACTTAGCAGCATCTTTGGTGGCCTGACGTTGTGCATCGTCAAAATAAGCCGGGACAGTAATCACGGCGCCAACAATATCTTCTGCGACAGAGTCTTCAGCGAGTTGACGTAAACGTGCCAAGATCTCAGCAGATACTTCAATCGGACTCTTATCGCCAGCAACTGTTCTCAATTTGAGCATGCCCGGTTGATCAACAAAATCGTATGGAGCGCTCTCAATATTTTCTACATCTTGTATGCCTCGACCCATGAAGCGTTTCACAGAAACAATCGTATTCTTTGGATCAATCACCACACTCTCAAGAGCCTCAAAGCCAGCTTGGGTTCTGCCATTTGGCAGATAGCGTATGACTGATGGGAGCAATTCTCTTCCTTGGGCATCAGGTAGCACCCTAGGTAAAGCATCGCGCACGATAGCCACCAGTGAATTGGTAGTCCCTAAATCAATACCGACAGCAATGCGACGCTGATGAGGCGCCAAGGATTTACCAGGTTCGGAGATTTGTAATAAGGCCATAAAGATTAAAGTTTAATTCGAGTGCAGGCTAGGCCAAGGCTGCAATAGCATCGTCAAGCTCAAAAGCAAACCTATCGATAAAGAGTAAGCCTCTGAGAAGCTCAGCAGCGCGTTGATAATTTTTAGCGCTATCGATTACTTGGGTAATCTCAGTTAAGGTGTCTTGCTTAGAGACTTCAACCTCATCCATGAGTTTTTCTAAAGCTGGCAAATCTTCAGCTCGCTCATCTAAATTCTCACGCCATTCCATCTGCTTCATCAGAAAAGCAGCAGGCATCGCAGTATTAGTTTCTAGCTTAGCATCTACGCCATGCAGTTGGCAAATATATAAACCCCGTTGCACAGGATTTTTGAGAGTTTGCAATGCGGTATTAGCTAATGTCGCCATTTGCATTGCCAAGCGTTGCTCTGTATCACTACCACGCGCATGGCGATCAGGATGAACTTCTTTCTGAATCGCTAAGTAAGCCTGGTCTAGGGCAGGCAAATCGATTTTGAATTGCTGATTTAGTCCAAAGAAGCGAAAGTAATCGTCAGACGCGGAAGGATTCGCCACAACCACACTCATCTTTTACGTTTGGATTTTGAAACTTAAACCCCTCGTTCAAACCCTCACGTACAAAGTCTAGCTCTGTTCCATCCAAATAAGCCAAGCTCTTTGGATCAATAAATACCTTCACCCCATTAGACTCAAATACTTGATCCTCTGCCGCTGGCTCATCCACGTACTCCAATTGATAAGCCAAGCCAGAACAGCCAGTAGTGCGTACACCTAAACGCAAACCACAGCCCTTACCGCGCTTTTCTAAATTGTGGTTGACGTGTGCAGCTGCTTTGTCGGTTAAGGTAATTGACATAGTTTGGCTTTATTTATTTCGCTGGATGCTTATCTTTGTAATCAGCAACGGCTGCTTTAATGGCATCTTCAGCCAAGATAGAGCAGTGAATTTTTACAGGTGGTAATGCCAACTCTTCAGCAATCAGAGAGTTCTTGATCTCTAAAGCCTGATCCAAAGTCTTACCCTTGACCCACTCGGTGACTAATGAGGAAGAGGCAATCGCTGAGCCACAACCATAAGTCTTGAACTTAGCGTCTTCAATAACGCCTTGATCATTTACGCGGATTTGTAATTTCATCACGTCGCCGCAAGCAGGCGCACCAACCATACCAGTACCTACGCTTTCGTCGCCCTTCTCAAATGAGCCAACATTACGGGGGTTCTCGTAATGATCGATTACTTTTTCACTATATGCCATGGTATTTCCTCGTTAATCCTTCAAATTCTTAATGTGCTGCCCATTGAATCGTACTTAAGTCGACGCCATCTTTAAACATTTCCCACAAAGGTGAGAGTTCACGCAACTTCGCAATCTTTTCTTTCACTAACTTGATTGTGAAATCTACTTCCTCTTCGGTTGTAAAGCGGCCGAGAGTAAAACGAATCGAACTGTGTGCCAATTCATCATTACGACCTAAGGCACGTAACACATAAGATGGCTCAAGAGATGCTGATGTACAAGCCGAGCCAGAGGAAATGGCTAATTCTTTCAAGGCCATCAACATCGACTCACCTTCTACATAGTTAAAGCTGATATTGAGGTTATGAGGGACACGGTGATCCATGTCACCGTTGACATACACCTCCTCAATATCTTTTAGGCCATTTAATAAACGATCACGTAAGCCACGAATGCGTTTATTTCCTTCAGCCATCTCAAGACGAGCAATGCGGAACGCCTCGCCCATACCAACAATTTGATGGACAGCTAGCGTTCCAGAGCGCATACCACGCTCATGGCCACCACCATGAATCTGGGCTTCAATCCGAATACGGGGCTTACGACGCACAAACAATGCGCCAATTCCTTTAGGGCCATAAGTCTTATGAGCAGAAAAACTCATGAGATCCACTTTGACTTTTTCTAAATCGATTTCGACTTTGCCGGTAGCTTGTGCAGCATCCACATGCAAAATTACGCCACGTGAGCGACACAATTCGCCAATAGCAGGAATATCTTGTACTACACCGATTTCATTATTGACATACATCACTGAAGTCAAAATCGTGCCAGGCTTCATTGCAGCCTCTAACTGAGCAAAGTCAATTAAGCCATTTGGCAATACATCTAAGTAAGTCACTTCATAACCTTCACGCTCTAGCTCACGGCAAGTATCTAAAGTTGCCTTGTGCTCGGTCTTCACGGTAATGATGTGATTGCCACGATCTTTATAAAAATGTGCTGCACCTTTTAATGCAAGGTTGATACTTTCAGTAGCGCCGCTAGTAAATACAATTTCTCTTGGATCTGCATGAACTAGTAAGGCAACTTCTGAACGCGCCCACTCAACTGCTTCTTCGGCAGCCCAGCCATAAGCATGGCTACGGGACGCAGCATTTCCAAACTGCTCACGCAAGTAAGGCAACATTTTGTCGACCACACGGGGATCAATTGGCGTTGTCGCCGAGTAGTCCATATACACCGGAAAGTGCTTAGGACTAAACATCGGAATAGGTTGCTTTGGAAGGTCTTGTGGTGCGTTCATGATTTACTTATAGATAAATTACTACTATTAACTTTGACGCGCCAAATTAAATACTGAATTAATTAATGGTGCTTTAGGAACAACTTCTTTTTTGGCTGCAAGTGCTGGTGCTAGTTTTTCAGCTTTCGCACTTTCAACTTTAACTTTCTTCTGACGCATGTCTTGAATCACTACTCCGCGCCCTTCTTGCTGCTGAACCAGGTTGCGCAAACTAACAGAGCTTAAGTACTCAACCATTTTGAGATTGAGGTTGCTCCAAAGATCATGGGTCATGCAATGACCATGTTCCTCTTCGTCGCTATGACAATTGCCTTTACCACCACATTGGGTCGCATCTATTGGCTCATCGACAGCAACAATGATGTCTGCAACGCTAATGGCATCAGCAGTTCGGGCAAGGGTGTAACCGCCCCCAGGGCCGCGAGTACTCTCGACGATATTGAAACGGCGTAATTTGCCGAACAATTGCTCTAAATAGGAAAGGGAAATCTTTTGTCTTTGGCTAATTCCAGCCAAAGTTACAGGACCATGCGCTTCACGCAGGGCTAAATCGATCATTGCAGTTACTGCAAAACGGCCTTTAGTTGTAAGTCTCATATTTCACCTTGGTAATGGATTGTTTATGGACAGCTCATGATCAGATGGGTAATACCCGACCAATTCACTCAACTTTACCATATGCCCTATAAAATTGCTCGGAGATAGCTCTATAAAACCCTTCTGTTAACTAGTTCTGACCTATTGAGTCCCTGGAACGAGCCCCAAAGGCCATTTCCTTCACCTTGGTCAGACGGTCCCGAGTACTAGCCGCCTTCTCAAACTCAAGATTCTTGGCTTCAGCGTTCATTTGCTTCTCCAAGCGCTTGATTTCGCCTGCCAGATCCTTCTCACTCATATCCTCATAGCGAGCTCGTTCCTGCTCAATCTGCATCTCATCACGCTTCTCTTTGACGTCATAGACGCCATCAATAATGTCCTTAATCCGCTTTTGAACCCCTTTGGGCACAATTCCATGGAGCTTGTTAAAGGCAATTTGCTTGGTACGGCGTCTTTCGGTTTCCCCCATCGCCCTGCGCATGGAATCGGTCACCCTATCGGCATACAAAATAGCTTTACCCCGAATATTTCGTGCAGCCCGTCCAATCGTCTGAATCAAGCTGCGTTCTGAGCGTAAGAAGCCTTCTTTATCGGCATCCAAAATCGCTACTAGAGAAACCTCTGGAATATCTAAACCCTCACGTAACAAGTTGATACCCACTAAGACATCAAAGACCCCTAAGCGTAAGTCCCGCAAAATTTCAACCCGTTCAACGGTATCGATATCTGAGTGAACATAACGCACTTTCACACCGTTATCAGAAAGATAATCTGTTAATTGCTCTGCCATCCGTTTGGTCAGCACCGTTACCAAAACGCGCTCTTTTACTTTGACGCGCTCATGAATCTGATCTAGCAAATTATCAACTTGGGTACTTGCTGGTAATACTTCAATTTCTGGATCAACTAATCCTGTTGGTCGCGCGACTTGCTCAACAACTTGACCTTGGTGAGTTTTTTCATAATCAGCTGGTGTTGCAGAAACAAAAATAGTTTGACGCATCTTAGTTTCAAACTCTGTAAATTTGAGTGGCCGGTTATCCATCGCCGAAGGTAAACGAAAACCGAACTCGACCAAAGTATGTTTGCGCGATTTGTCGCCGTTATACATGGCGTTGAGCTGTCCAATCAAGACATGGCTTTCATCTAAGAACATCAAAGCATCATTTGGGAGATAGTCCACCAAGGTTGGCGGAGCCTCACCCGGAGAGGCTCCAGATAAATGGCGAGAGTAGTTCTCAATGCCCTTACAAAAACCCAACTCGTTGAGCATTTCAAGATCAAATCGAGTCCGCTGCTCTAGGCGTTGCGCCTCAACGAGTTTGCCATCTTTAACAAACTCATCTAGGCGAGTACGTAACTCCACCTTGATTGTTTCAATCGCCTTGAGTACTGTCTCGCGAGGCGTCACATAGTGTGAACTTGGATAGACTGTAAAACGGGGAATTTTCTGACGAATTTTGCCAGTGAGTGGATCAAAAAATTGCAAACTCTCGACCACATCATCAAATAATTCAACGCGCACTGCCAACTCATTATGTTCAGCCGGGAAAATATCAATCGTATCCCCCCGCACTCGAAACACGCCGCGCTTGAAATCTGTCTCATTGCGATCGTATTGCATCGCAATTAAGCGCATCAAAATATCACGTTGACTCATTTTGTCGCCAGGACGTAATGTCATCACCATGCTGTGATAGTCACCAGGATTACCAATACCGTAAATTGCAGAAACAGTTGCAACAATGATGACATCACGTCGCTCTAGCAGGCTCTTGGTTGCGGAGAGTCGCATCTGCTCGATATGCTCATTAATTGATGAATCTTTTTCGATAAAGAGATCGCGCTGAGGGACGTAAGCCTCCGGTTGGTAATAATCGTAGTAACTGACGAAGTACTCAACCGCATTTTTTGGGAAAAACTCCCTAAATTCGCTATAGAGCTGAGCGGCTAAGGTCTTATTTGGGGCAAAAATAATGGCTGGACGACCTGTTCTGGCGATGACATTGGCCATGGTGAAGGTCTTTCCAGACCCCGTAACCCCCAGCAGAGTCTGAAAAGTGAGCCCATCCTCAATCCCCTCTACCAAAGCCTGAATAGCCTCTGGTTGATCCCCAGCCGGTTTAAAGGGCTGATAAAGGAGGTATGGAGAATCTGGAAAGCTAACAAATTTGGTGGGGTCTAGATCATGACCAGCTTCGCCCAGTGGGTCGGCAACCGGCTTTTTGATATCTTCTTTAGCTGCAGGATTCGGGGCAGTTTTGGGGGACTTAGGGGGCATCTCGGCTATCATTTCATCTGTAAGTTTTCTTTACAGCGAATTTTGTACAAACAATGATTTTGCCGTTTTTATTTGGAAATAGTTGATTCTGGAATCTAAAACCGATAATTAAGCTAAATTCAACGGTAATTACTTGCAAAACTACCTTTAAACCATCATTTTCGACCTCCAATGACCCTGTTTGCCTCAGTCCAATTAGCCCCTAAAGATCCTATTTTTGGCCTCACAGAAGCCTACGTTGCAGATCAACGTCCTGACAAAGTAAACCTTGGTGTTGGTGTGTACTACACCGATGAAGGCAAAGTACCGCTCCTCAAGGCAGTGGTCAAAGCGGAAGAGGCGATTGTTGCTAAACATTCTCCACGCAGCTACATTCCAATTGAAGGTCCAAACCCATATAACAGTGCAGTTCAAACTTTATTGTTTGGTACTGACTCGGCGCTGATTAAAGATGGCCGCGTTGTGACTGCAGAATGTTTGGGTGGCACTGGTGCATTACGAGTTGGTGCCGACTTTATTAAGCGCCTCAATCTCAATGCGCCTTGCGCTATCAGCAACCCAACCTGGGAAAACCATCGCGGTATTTTTGAATCCGCTGGCTTTGAGGTTATTGAATACACCTACTTCGATGGCAAAACTCGTAGTGTTGATTTTGCTGGCATGGTGAAATCTTTAGAATCATTCCCGAAGAACACAACCGTGCTTTTACATGCATGCTGCCATAACCCTACGGGTGCCGACATCACTGAAGCTCAGTGGCGTCAAGTGATCGATATCTGTAAGAACAAGAGTCTGATTCCCTTCCTGGATATGGCTTATCAAGGCTTTGCAGCAGGAATTGAACAAGACGGTATTGCAGTTCGTCTCTTTGCGCAGTCTGGTATGTCCTTCTTTATATCGAGCTCCTTCTCTAAGTCATTCTCACTCTATGGTGAGCGTGTAGGCGCTCTGTCTATCGTGACACAAAGCAAAGATGAATCTACTCGCGTGCTCTCCCAATTAAAGCGCGTGATTCGTACCAACTATTCAAATCCTCCAACTCACGGTGCTGCCATTGCAGCTGCTGTTTTGAATTCTCCAGAATTGCGCAAGCTATGGGAAGATGAGTTGGCAGAAATGCGCGACCGTATTAAAGCAATGCGTCATGGTCTCGTTGAAAAACTCGCTGCTGCTGGCGTGAAGCAAGATTTTGCTTTTATCGAACAGCAATGTGGAATGTTTTCTTACTCAGGCTTAACGGCTGAGCAAGTTGAACGCTTACAGAAAGAAGATGGCATTTATGCCCTCTCCACTGGACGCATTTGTGTTGCAGCACTCAATACCAAAAATATTGATAAAGTAGCCAAAGCAATCGCCCGTGTTTTAGGATAACAAGCGGATATACAGAATTACAGGAGCTAGAATGCTATATCAGTTACACGAGTTCCAAACAGCCTTACTGCAACCAATCAGTTCATGGGCACGAGCAGCCTCTGAGGCATTTATTAATGCCTCCAACCCTGCATCAATGGTTCCAGGATCCGAGCGTTTAGCTGCTAGCTGCGAACTTCTCTATCGCTTAGGTAAAAACTATACAAAACCAGAATTTGGCATTCGCTCAGTACAAGCACATGGTCAAGAAGTAGCCATTCATGAAAGAACTATCGTTGCAAAACCTTTTTGTAACTTAGTTCGCTTCAAGCGCTTTTCAGATGATGTAGAAACCATCAAGAGCCTCAAGGAAGATCCCGTTGTATTGGTCGTTGCCCCCATGTCCGGGCACCATGCTACTTTGTTGCGCGATACCGTTCGCACTCTTTTGCAAGATCACAAGGTTTACATTACGGACTGGATCGATGCGCGTAATGTACCAGTTGCAGATGGTGAGTTTGGCCTGGATGACTACGTTCACTACATCCAAGAATTTATTCGTACGATTGGCGCAAAAGATTTGCATGTTATATCTGTTTGTCAGCCTACTGTTCCAACCTTAGGCGCCATCTCCTTAATGGCTTCTGCTGGTGAAGTAACACCTGCATCGATGATCATGATGGGTGGCCCAATTGACGCCCGTAAATCACCTACCTCTGTGAATAACTTGGCTGAGCAAAAATCATATGGGTGGTTCCAAAGTCATGTGATTTATAAAGTGCCGCCAAGCTATCCCGGCGTAGGTCGCAAAGTTTATCCAGGTTTCTTGCAACACACTGGCTTTATTGCTATGAACCCACAGAACCATCTGCAATCACATTGGGACTACTTCCAAGATCTCGTGCGGGGTGACGAACAGGATACCGAATCACATATTCGCTTCTATGATGAGTACAACGCGGTATTGGATTTAGATGCTAAGTTCTATTTAGATACCATTAAGACTGTTTTCCAAGATTACGCCTTACCGAATGGCACTTGGGAAGTAGCCGGTGATCTAGTAAAGCCTCAAGACATTACCAAGACAGCACTTCTGACGGTAGAGGGTGAGCTTGACGATATCTCTGGAAGCGGACAAACTCGCTCGGCTCATGGCTTGTGTATTGGTATTCCAAAAGAGGATAAAGCGCACTACGAAGTTACTGGCGCTGGTCACTACGGTATCTTTGCTGGTCGTCGTTGGCGTGATAAGGTTTACCCGAAGATTAAATCGTTCATTCGCGAGCACCAAGTTGCACATAACGGAACTAAAGCAAGGCCTCCTAAATTAGAAGACTCTAACTAAGCATTAATCAGTGGGGGCTAAGGCCCTCACTTTTTTAGCTCACCAACCAGTAATGAAGACCACACAAGCGAACGAACTTGCTGATCGCTTGGAAGACACCCTTCCTCAAACTCAATGCACTAAATGCGGTTATCCCGATTGCAGAGGTTATGCAGAAGCAATGGCCAGTGGCGAAGCATTGCCCAATCGTTGCCCACCAGGAGGTATTGATGGCATTACGCGTCTAAGTAAAATCCTCCCTCCCATTTATCCACAAGATGCTTTTGAGCTGCACCCGACGATTGATCCCGACTGCGGTATGGAACGCCCTAGACCAGTAGCCTTCATTGATACACAAAAATGCATTGGTTGTACGCTATGTATTCAGGCGTGTCCTGTAGATGCCATTGTTGGTGCTTCAAAACAAATGCATGTTGTTTTAACTGAGTGGTGCACTGGTTGTGATCTTTGTATCCCACCATGCCCTGTTGATTGCATCATCATGATCGATGTTACGGGCAATCAAACAGGTTGGAATGCCTGGTCAACAGACTTAGCAGACATTTCACGTCAGCGTTATCACGAGCGAAAGCAGCGCCTTGATAGAGAACAAAAAGACAATGATGATCGTTTGGCAAAAAAAGCTGCTGCTAAATTAATAGCGATTAATGCCGATACCCCAACATCAGATGAACAAAAGAAAGAGCAAGAACGTAAACGCGCCATCATTGCTGCTGCGATTACACGTTCTCAGCAACAGAAATGATGAATCCTGATAAGCGGCGTGCTTTTTTTGAGCAACTGAAGGCCAATAATCCAAAACCCACTACAGAGTTAGAGTACAGCTCACCATTTGAGTTACTCATTGCAGTATTGCTTTCAGCACAAGCGACTGACGTATCTGTCAATAAAGGCACCCGCAAACTCTTTAAGATTGCCAATACACCTCAAGCTCTTTTAGATCTTGGCGAGAAAGGGGTGAAGCCATTTATTCAGCACATTGGTTTATTTAACTCTAAGGGCAGGCATATTCAAGAAACCTGCCGTCTGCTAATCGATCAACATCATGGCAAGGTTCCGCAAACGCGTGAAGAACTAGAAGCTTTACCAGGGGTTGGTAGAAAAACTGCGAACGTGATTCTCAATACTGCCTATGGGCAGCCCACCATTGCAGTCGATACACATATTTTCAGAGTTTCCAATCGCACTGGCTTGGCACCTGGCAAAGATGTGGTGAAAGTGGAAGAGCAATTACTCAAACGCGTACCTAAAGAGTATTTACTAGATGCGCATCATTGGCTTATCCTGCATGGAAGATACACTTGTAAGGCACGTAATCCAGATTGTGCCCAATGCATTGTTGAGCCTTTATGTGGCTTTAAACAAAAAACTGGCAAAGGAAAAGTGCGTGGCGATATTTAATCCAACTCGAGAAGAAGTTCGTCGCTTTTTCTGCGACACCTGGAAGAAGAAAATGGATGGCCACATCCTAGACCCAATGGAAACACTTGCGAGTGATTGGATGGTAGATCACCCGGAGTATCACGGTCTACTAACAGATCCTGAGGGTGCTTTAGCAGAGGACTACACACCAGAACGTGGCGAAACCAATCCTTTTTTACATCTTTCCATGCATCTATCGATTAGCGAGCAGATCTCCATCAATCAGCCACCCGGCATTCAAGAAGTAGCAGAAAAGCTCATGAAGAAAACAGGATCGAAGCATGAAGCCCAGCACCTCATTATGGAATGTTTAGGGCAAGTGATGTGGGAAGCGCAACGTGAAGGACAGCCACTGAATCCAGAAAACTATCTAGAAGCTCTCAAAAGATTGGCCTAAGCGGAGCCTCAGCAAGTCATTCTTGCATTCATTGGCTATGATTTTGAATTGACCACGGTAAAACTGGCAATACTGGGTTCAATCCAGCTTTCTTGATAATCGGAACTGCCTTTGATGAAGCTAGAAATGCGATGAGATCTCGAGAGCTGTCTAAGTTAGTAACATTGCTAGTGATGCCAGCCGAGAACAGAACCGTTTTTTGTGCCTCAGGTGGCAGCTCGCCAATAAATGTAACGCCTGGTATAGGCAATAGCTCACTCACTTGCTGAAAACCTAAGTCAGCCTCTCCACGGGCAACCACCGAGGCCACCCGCTCGCTGTATATTTTTCTGGCAGTCTTATTCATCTGTTCCGAAATACCCATTTTCGGAAAGAGCTCAGTCGATAAATACACACCACTCGCACTAGCAGAATACGCAACCGACTTAGCATTTAGTAGTGCTGATTTAAGACCACTCATAGTACTAATATCGAGTTTTGGAGCACCCGTCTTTACTACGGCACCCATAACTGAGGCAACCAAATCCACTCTCGTGCCTAGCTGAACTACTCCGCTTTTAATAAATCCATCTAATGCTGGCGCAGCCAAAATAAGTACATCAAATTTCTCGCCCTTAGCCAATCTTGATGGGATGGAATCGGGTGCAGCCCCCATCGATGAGCCATAAGCAATAATCACCTTATTAGAGGATTGTTTTTCATATTGAGGAGCCAAATCTTTTAACGCTTCTGCAAAAGCACCTGAAGTAATAACCTGAATCTCTGCTGCAGACGCCAAGCTAAAGAAAAACAAGCTGATGAAAAGTGTCGGTACCGCTCTTCTAATTTTTAGATATAGCATATTGAGGTCTAAAACTTAGTTTTATTACAAAAGAGCATTGATCTTTTTCACAAAATCAAGAGCTGTTGGGCTATCTCCATGAATGCATAAAGTATCAGCTTGGACTTTGACAATCCTGCCATCTAATGCAAGCACTTCGCCTTTTTGAACCATTTGCAGTGCCTGGGCTGCCGCCTGGTCCTCGCTCTCGATTAAAGCCCCCGGCTGAGTGCGTGGGACTAAATAACCTTCTGAGGTGTAACGTCGATCTGCAAAGACTTCTTGCCAGATAGGAACGCCGATCTCTTTTGCGGCCTCAACGAAACAACTGGAAGCTAGGCCATACAAAATGATGCCATCGCCTAGATCTTTTACTGCTTGGGCAATTGCGAGTGCCAAGCCCTTATCTTTTGCTGCTTGATTATAGAAAGCACCATGAGGCTTAACATGATGGAGTATCCCGCCTTGGGCTCGAATAAAAGCCTGTAGTGCGCCCGCCTGGTATAGAACAAAATTGTAGGCATCGTTCGGGGTAATAGCCATCTCTCTTCTACCAAAACCCATTAGATCTGGCAAGCTTGGATGAGCGCCAATAAATACATCCTTTTCAATAGCAGCAGCCACTAAATTTTTCATACGCTCGGGATCTCCAGCATGCCACCCGCAAGCAATATTAGTAGAGTCAATATAGTCTAAAAGGGCGAGATCATTACCCATCTCCCAGGCACCGAATCCCTCTCCCATGTCACTATTTAGATCAATTTTCTGTTTCATGATTTCGCCAAAAGAGTTATTCGCACATTATCAAATATTTTTCTCTGCTCAATAAAATACAATGCATTTATTTGATCAGCTTCATCCAGTGTAATCGGCAAAAACTGTATTTTGTCACCCGGCCTCAATTGAGCCAATTTGGATCGCTCAGAACTTATCATTTCCATGAGTCTAGGATATCCCCCTGTAGTTTGATGCTCGGCCATCATGAGGATAGGTTGACCAGAGGGTGGTAGCTGAACAGTACCAAACCAGATTCCTTGAGAGGCGATGCCTGTTAAAGGGCTCGAAATCTTAAAATCACTTTCTAAACGCATTCCCATGCGATTGCTTTGTGAAGATATAGTCCAAACAGTTCTCCATAGCGCATCTTGTTCGGCTGAACTCAAAACATCCAAATGAATACTTGGTAGGACCTTGATAAGCTCTATCTTTTCTCCTGGCAAGGCAGGCGAAGCAATTGACCACTTTGGAAAAGAAATTTGTGCTTCTTTGAGTTTTTTAAAGAATGGTATTTGGCAAGAATCTTGCGCGCGGGGTAAGCACAGAACATCCCCTTTTTGCAATGCTTTACCACCAATGCCGGCGCTGAGATGGGAACCCCTCCCGCCTAAAATAAACTCACTATCAATACCGCCGCTGAGCGCTAAAAAAATCCGATATCCCTGTAGCATGGGTCCAAAGCTTAAGGTTTCTCCTTTACGTAAAAATACCGGACGATTACCCGGAATGGCAGTGCCATTTACTTGACTTATACACCGAGCTCCTACCCAGGCCACCCATACATCCTCATGAAATAGTAACTTTGTTCCAGCTCCCGCTATCTCTAGCCCAGCTGCATCATCGGGATTGCCTAATAAGGCATTTGCTAATCGTGCACTTTCTTGATCTATTGGTCCACCAGCACTAAGTGCTAAATGCGCAAACCCATAACGAGGCAAACCTTGAATAGTTGTTTGCAAACCTGGAGATATAACTTCAATAGCATAGCTTGATGATTTTGACTTGGGCATGCTTTGTGCTAGCTTGGTCAAATTTTGCGCTTCAATTTTACGGAATTCAAGTAAATCAATTTCAATAAACTCAACGCGCTCACCAGCCATCAGTAAGCTCGGGCGAGGCTTGCTGGAATCAAATAAGACTTCAGGACTTCTGCCAATAATGTTCCAGCCTCCCGGGGTAGACTGCGGATAAATTGCTGTTTGCAATCCAGCGATAGCCACGGAACCTGCGGGCACAGTGGTTCTAGGCGACTCCAATCGTGGCAGATTTAAGCTGGGATCTAAACCACTGCAGTATGAAAATCCTGGCATAAAGCCCAAGATATCCACTCTAATCTCGGAGTTTTTATGGCGATTAATGAATTCTCGCACTGTTAATTTACATTTCTCGGCACTCGCCAATAAATCTGGAGCCAGCTCGGGGTCATAGCAGACCCGAATGCGATGAACCACCTCGCTCTTGGTCTCTTGTTTTTTCTCACTCAATAGCTTTTTGAGTAAAGCCTCAATTTCTACTTTAGCTATAGCACGAGTATCTCGATAGTGATAGTCTGAAAATTTGAGTACGACCAACAGACTATCAATGCCTGGGATTAAATCTAAAAGCCATACGGGCGAAAGAGAAGATAAGAGTTCAGATAATTGGTGAATCTTACTTAAAGGCTCTGGATAGCTTCGAAAATCTACCAAGAGAGCTACATCCCCTGAATCAAGGATGTCAATCTTGCCGGGGACTTTCCTAGATCTCTTGAGCTGCATTAAAGCTACTTAATTTCTTTTTGCAAAAACTGATCTGGCAGCCATGTCACTAGTTCGGGCCATATTGTGATCATCGCAACTGCTACGACCATCATGGCAAAAAAAGGTAGGGAAACTTTGGCGATGTAGTTGCTATCTTTTCCGGTCATACTCTGCAAAACAAATAGATTAAATCCAACTGGTGGCGTGACTTCTGCAATCTCTACCAAGAGCACAATAAAAATACCAAACCAAACCAAATCAAATCCAGCTAGCTGCACCATAGGTAATACAGTCACCGTTGTTAAGGCAATCATCGAAATACCATCTAAAGCAGTACCCAACATAATATAAACAATGGTTAAAACAAAAATCAGTGCCCAGGGTGAAAGATGCATACTTTGCACCCATTCTGCCAATCCACGCGGTATTCCGGTATAGCTCATCACTATAGACAAAAACGAGGTTGCTCCCAGCACAAACATAATCATGGCTGTCAGTCGAGCAGCAGAAAGTAAACTTTGCCAAAAATTAGACCAAGATAGATTGCGGCCTACTCCCGCCAATATTAAAGAGCCCACCACTCCATAAGCTGCGGCCTCCGTCGCGGTAGAGTAACCAGCTAACATCAACCAGGCAATAAAGATAATTAATGCGGTACAGGGCATTAATTGCCCAATGGAATGTAGGCGCTGCTGCCAAGAATATTTTTCTGCTGGAGGTGTTTTGCTCGGGTTCATCAAAGCCCAGACAACAATATAGCCAGAGAATAGGCCCATCAAAATAGCAGCAGGAATGAATCCCGCTAAAAAGATTCTAATAATAGATTGATCGGCTGCTACGGCATAAACCACCATGGTGATTGAGGGCGGAATTAAGATCCCTAAAGTACCAGCACAAGATAAAGAGCCGAGGGTTATCTTTTCATCGTAACCACGCTTTGTTAGCTCAGGCAAAGCAGACTTCGCGATAGTAGCGCAGGTTGCTGCAGATGAACCAGAAACAGAGCCGAAAATTCCGCACCCCAAAATATTCACATGCATCAGCCGACCTGGTAACCAATTTAGCCATGGAGACAAACCAGTAAACATTTGCTCGGATAATTTAGTTCTAAAGAGAATCTCTCCCATCCAAACAAATAAAGGCAAAGAGGCCAAGGTATACGACGAGCTAGAATTCCACCAAACATTGGCTAAATTTAGCATCGTGTCTTTATCTGAGAAAAACGCTAAGCCAAACCAAGCGGTGATTGCTACGCCAGCAGGAATCCAGATACCCATCAATAGCAAGAAAGCCATCAAGACCAATAAAACCAGGGCGATCAGAGTAATGCTCACAAGGTCTCTCCAAAATCACCAGCTGATAAGCGCTGCTCTGCCATTTGTTGATAGCGAGGCTTACCTCCTTTAATCACTCGAATTAATTCATCAACAACTGCTAGGAAAAAAATCAAGCAACCCAAAGCAGTACATATTTGTGGAATCCATAAAGGCACAATAATTTGCCCTTGCGAGACATCATTAAATTCCCAGCTTTGATAGACAAATAGAGAAAAAGCAACTAATGCAAAGAGGCAAAAGCCAGACATAACTACTAAACCAATAATTTCTAGGCGCTTTTTCCATACATCATTCAATGTGCCTAAGAAAATCTCAACCCGGACAATACCTCCATGCTGAAATGTTTGGCCCAGTATTAAAAAGGCTGAGGCCGCACATAACCAGGCAATGAGATCATCAGCTCCGCGGAGGTTGATGCCAAACTCTCGAGAGAGTGACATTGAAACCATCAGAATACAAATGCTGAGAATACATAAGGCCGCCAAAGTGGCGGCCCCTTGAATCAGACCATCTAAAAGACGGCCATAATAACTTCGTGGTGCGTGCATCAATCTTACTTTTTAAAGTCTTCGATGATTTTTTGCCCTTCATCACCAGCACTGCGAATCCATTCGGCAACCATGATGCGGCCAACTCTATCCAAATCGTTCTTCAACTGGGGGGATGGCTTTTGTACGACCATGCCGTTCTTAGCCAAAGTCTCGTTGTATAACTTGGTCTTTTCTTCAGAAACCTTTGTGCCACGCTTTTCAGCTTCAGTACAAGCTTTAAGCAACGCAGCTTGTGTTGGTTTATCCAATGCATCAAATGCCTTTTGATTAATCATCAAAATATTCTTGGGTAACCATGCATCTACTTCATAGTAATACTTCAAACTTTCCCATGCCTTGATATCCACACCAGTTGCACCGGATGTCATCATGGAGTTAATAGTGCCTGTAGCCATAGCTTGAGCTAAATCAGCAACCTGAACAGTTACTGGCTGAGCGCCAACCAATTCAGCAATCTTGGATGTGGCTGGGTTATAGGCTCTCCACTTCAAACCCTTCATATCTGCGCCTGAATTAATAGGATTCTTAGAGTAAAGACCTTGTGGAGGCCAAGGTACGGCATATACCACCTTCAAACCCTGCTTTTGCAAAGCTGATTCAGTGGCATTTTTGGAAAGCTTCCACAGCTTTTCTGAATCTTTGTAGCTAGTTGCCAAGAATGGAATCGAATCGACACCAAAAATAGGATTTTCATTCGCCAATACTGAGATCAATACCTCACCTATTTGGGCCTGTCCAGTTTGGACGGCACGCTTAATGCCGTTCGCAGGAAATAAGGAGCCATTTGGATGAACCACAATCTTCAACTTACCGTCAGTAGCTTTTTCAACATCTATAGCTAACTGCTGGAGATTTTCAGTATGAAAATTACTGACTGGATATGCACTTGCTAAATCCCATTTAGTTTGAGCATTTACACTCAAAGCGAAAAGACCCAGCAAGGCCAATACCAAAAAATTAGACTTACTCAATAACCAATGACTCATTTATGTCTCCTAGTGAGTATTTTGAGAAACTTACGAAACTATTACCTACTTTTATAGTTTTTATTTGTACTAATATAACCGAGAAATCTGCTCGCGAATAGCATTTGGAAGGTCTAGCGCTGCTTTCTGCCGCATACTCAAGACTAAATCTGGGGCTTTCTGAATTCTAGGAGACCAAATGGATCCAGGATAAAAAGCATCATCTTTAAATCTAGGGATGACATGCCAGTGAATATGGGGAACCATATTGCCTAAGGCGGCAATATTGACTTTGTCTGGTTGCATGACATGACGAATACCCTCTTCTACAACGAACACTAGCGTCATGAGATGCTCACGCTCACCATAGGTGAGATCACTCATTTCGGCGACATGATAATTCCAGATCACTCTACAAAAACCGGGTAGGTCAGGATCATTCACGAGGATAACGCGACAGTCATCTCCACGCCAGATGAGTTCACCCTCTTCTGGCTTGAGTGTCTCTGTACACAGTATGCAATTCGTCATGAGAAGAATGTATACGAAAACGGCATCTAAGTCACCCTTGTGGGGTAATTTAGATGCCGTGGCAGTAATGAGTGCTACTGCTACTACAGACTACTTAGGGATCTACCGAGGATTAATGGAACTGCTCTTCTTCAGTAGAACCAGTTAAGGCTGTTACAGAAGACTTGCCACCCTGAATGACGGTAGTGACATCATCAAAGTAACCAGTGCCAACTTCTTGCTGATGTGAAACAAAAGTGTAACCACGCTCACGAGCAGCAAATTCTGGCTCTTGAACTTTCTCAACATAAGCAGTCATGCCACGCTTGGAGTAGTCTTGCGCCAAGTCAAACATGTTGTACCACATTGAGTGAATACCAGCGAGGGTAATAAATTGATATTTGTAACCCATCGCGCCCAACTCACGCTGGAACACCGCAATCGTTGCATCATCCAAGTTTTTCTTCCAGTTAAAAGATGGTGAACAGTTGTAAGCCAACATCTTGCCTGGGAACTTTGCACGAATTGCTTCAGCAAATTTACGCGCAAAATCAAGATCAGGCGTACCAGTCTCACACCAAACCATGTCAGCGTAAGCGGCATATACCAAACCACGTGAGATTGCTTGATCCAAACCTTTACGAGTTTTGTAGAAGCCTTCTGGCGTGCGCTCACCCGTTAAGAATGGCTTATCGTTTTCATCATAGTCAGAGGTCAATAAATCAGCAGCTTCAGCATCAGTCCGCGCCAAGATGATCGTTGGTACACCCATCACGTCGGCAGCTAAGCGAGCAGAGATCAATTTTTGTACAGATTCAGCCGTTGGCAACAATACCTTGCCGCCCAAGTGACCGCACTTTTTCACTGAAGATAATTGGTCTTCGAAGTGAACGCCGGCAGCGCCCTGCTTGATCAACGCCTTACTCAATTCAAAGGCATTCAATACACCACCGAAACCAGCTTCAGCATCAGCAACAATTGGAGCATAGTACTCAATGTAACCGGCATCGCCTTTATTAATTCCTTTTGCTGTCTGGATTTCATCTGCACGTTGGAATGAATTATTAATACGCTCTACCATCTTAGGAACTGAATCTACTGGATATAAAGATTGGTCTGGGTACATAGCAGCAGAAGAGTTACCATCGGCAGCAACTTGCCAGCCTGATAAATAAATCGCCTGAATACCCGCTTTCACTTGCTGCATTGCCTGGCCACCAGTTAATGCGCCTAAACAATTAACGTAAGCTTCGTTATTCACCAATTGCCAAAGACGCTCAGCGCCATGCTTTGCTAAGGTGTGTTCAATCTTTAACGAACCACGCAGCCGAACAACGTCTTCTGCTGTGTAACCACGGGTAATGCCCTGCCAACGTGGATTGGTATCCCAATCCTTTTGTAGCGCTGCGATTTCTGCTTTGCGATCTGCCATGTTTTTCTCCCTAAGTTAAACAAGTACTTCAAATATTGAGACAGTTAACTCTTATGTCTTATATAAGAGTTTAGACAGTTCAAGCAAGCAAGCAAGGGGTATTACAGTAATATATAAAAATATTTAGTTGTTTAAAAACAATAACTTAAATATATATTTTTATAATGTGGAAGGATGACTCACTTAACGAGATGCAATTCATTGCAACTGGTTAGATCGCATTTTACGCAGTGTAATGATATTTTATATTATGAAATGAAATAGTTAACTAAGCCGTTTTGCCCACGCTCAGATTAGAGACCCTAAAACCAATCACAATAATCATCAACTGCAGCAGAGCAACACCAATAAATAAGAGCTTAGGCATACCGATATCCAATAGGATGCCAAACGCCAAAGGACTGAGGGCTGCACCCAAATCAATCCCCGAATACACAATCCCATACACTCTTCCCGATGCACCCGAAGGGGTAGCAGAGCGAATCATCAAATCACGTGAAGGTGCTGCAATACCTAAACCCAGGCCGATCACAATGAACGCCATCACAATAATCTCCGTGGGCAATGCACCTGTGGCTAAAAGAAGGCCCATCAGAATGTTGACGGTAAAGCAGATGGTGATAATTCTTTCTGGAACTTTCAAACGTGTAGCAAGATAAGCGCCCAACAACATGCCACCTGCCCCACCCATGGACAGTAAAGTTAAATAGTAATTTCCAGAGCTCACGGCAAGATCATAAATTTCGAAGAGTGCAGTAGGCGCAAAGGATTGAAGCCCAGAAGTTGCTGCCATGCTAAAGAAAAAGAAAATCCAGCAAAGCCAAACGACTGGTAATCTCATAAATCCAAAAGTACTCAGCGGTGTACCGCTAGGATTATTAGCAGCGTGATTGGTTTCCGATTCCTCCCGCCTTGCTTGGACATCATCTGCTAAGCGGTCTCGACCAAGCCAAAGTATTAACAGAATCAATGCTTCAAGTGCTGCTGCTGCCAAGAATGCAATCCGCCAATCAAATACAGTGGTCATGGCAACCATAAAGGCCGGTGCAGCAGCCCACCCTAAATAACCTGTAACCCCATGAACAGAGTAAGCATAGGGCAAATTAGATGGTGAAATTTTATGATTAATGAGTGTGTAATCGACGGGATGGAAAATGCCGTTACCGCATCCTGCAATCACAGCCCCTAAAATCAACATGGCATACCCATTGCTTTGTGAATAGGTCAGAGCAGCCAATGCAAGCAGGCCAACTCCAGCAAACAAAACAGGACGAGCACCAATACGATCTACTAAAAATCCAGAGGCTGCCTGAACCATGCAGGAAACCACAAAGAAGATGGTCATGAGCAAACCAAGCTCAGCATAGTTAAAGCCAAATTCTGCCTTCAACCATGGAAACATGGGAGGCAAAATCAAATGAAAGAAGTGGGAGCTGCCGTGCGCCAGGCTAATCAGACCAATAACCCGGACATCACTGGCGCGCCTACTGGTAAGGGCAACAGTCATGTACCGAGTTTACTGGTGCAGAACGATTTCTGCTGAAATACTTAGTGAACCTGACGTGTGAAGCTAAAGTCGCCTTTTTTATCGACATCCACAGGCACCACATCTTTAGGCCCAAACTTGCCTTCCAGAATCATCTTGGAAACGGGGTTCTCAATATGCTGCTGAATAGCCCGCTTAAGTGGCCTTGCTCCATAGATAGGATCAAAGCCCACTTCAGCAATTTTATTCAAGGCAGCATCACTGACCTCAAGCTGCATATCTACCTTAGCCAAACGATCTGACAAGTTCTTGAGCAAGATCTTAGCGATATTAGCAATATTGCCTTTGTCCAAACCATGGAAGACCACAATCTCATCAATACGGTTCAAGAACTCTGGACGGAAATGACTCTTGAGCTCTTCAAATACCGCTTCTTTAATCTCTAACTGTTTCTTACCAGTCATCGACTGAATGAGATGCGAGCCAATATTACTGGTCATCACGATCACAGTGTTCTTAAAGTCCACAGTACGACCTTGACCATCTGTTAGACGACCATCATCTAATACTTGCAAGAGCACATTGAAGACATCTGGATGTGCTTTTTCAATTTCATCAAAGAGAATCACACTATAAGGATGACGACGGACTTGCTCAGTGAGATAGCCACCCTCTTCATAGCCCACATAGCCTGGAGGCGCGCCAATCAAACGCGCAACGCTATGCTTCTCCATGAATTCACTCATGTCGATGCGAATGAGATGCTCTTCACTATCAAATAAGAAGCCTGCCAAAGCCTTACACAGCTCAGTCTTGCCAACACCAGTCGGCCCTAAGAATAAGAAAGATCCATAAGGACGATTCTCTTCAGACAAGCCGGCACGGGAACGACGGATAGCATCCGATACCGCACGAATTGCTTCTTCCTGCCCAACCACGCGCTTGTGTAAAAGTTCTTCCATCTTGAGTAACTTATCGCGCTCACCTTGCATCATCTTCGATACCGGTATACCAGTCGCCCGAGATACCACTTCAGCAATTTCTTCTGCGCCTACCTGGGTACGCAAAAGCTTGTTCTTCACCACGCCATTTTTATCGCCCTTAGCTTCGGCTGCTGCTGCAGACTTGAGCTTGGCCTCAAGCTCTGGCAATTTTCCATATTGCAATTCTGCAACTTGCTCCAACTTACCTTCGCGTTGTAACTTAGTGATGTCAGCACGAACTTTTTCAATCTCTTCTTTCAGATTGGCAGCGCCCAACACAGCGCCCTTCTCCGCTTTCCAGATTTCTTCTAAATCAGCATACTCAGCACCTAGGCGCTTGATTTCATCTTCAATGAGGCCAAGACGCTTTTGAGAAGCTTCATCTTTTTCTTTTTTCACCGCTTCACGCTCAATCTTGAGCTGAATCAGACGACGCTCTAATTTATCCATCACCTCGGGCTTGGAATCAATCTCCATCCGAATACGTGAACCGGCCTCGTCAATTAAATCGATCGCCTTATCTGGCAAGAAACGATCGGTGATGTAGCGATGCGATAACTCTGCAGCAGCCACAATCGCTGGATCAGTAATCTCAATACCATGGTGAAGCTCATAACGCTCTTGCAAACCACGCAAGATTGCAATCGTTGCTTCAACACTAGGCTCTTCAACCATGACTTTTTGAAAGCGTCGCTCGAGGGCTGCATCTTTTTCAATGTACTTCCGGTACTCATCTAAAGTCGTTGCGCCGATGCAATGCAATTCACCACGTGCTAGGGCAGGCTTGAGCATATTGCCAGCGTCCATTGCGCCGTCACCCTTACCAGCACCAACCATCGTATGAATCTCATCAATAAAGATGATGGTTTGACCTTCGTCTTTAGCAACATCGCTCAACACTGCCTTCAAGCGCTCTTCGAACTCGCCACGATACTTAGCGCCTGCCAACAACAAAGCCATATCCAAAACTAGGACACGCTTGTTCTTCAGGGTTTCAGGAACTTCTCCATTAACAATGCGTTGCGCTAAGCCCTCAACAATTGCAGTCTTACCCACACCCGGTTCACCAATCAGTACGGGGTTGTTCTTGCCACGACGTTGCAAGATCTGAATCGTGCGACGAATCTCATCATCACGACCAATCACAGGATCTAACTTACCCATCCGAGCACGCTCAGTTAAATCGATGGTGTATTTCTTTAAGGCCTCACGTTGACCTTCAGCATCTGCACTATTCACTGATTCCCCTCCGCGCACTAAATCAATAGCCGCTTCTAACGATTTACGATTTAATCCATTCTCACGAGCAACTTTGCCAAGCTCACCTTTGTCATCCGCAACTACTAGTAAGAACAACTCACCAGCGATAAATTGATCATTGCGCTTGTTAGCTTCTTTTTCACATAGATTGAGCCAGTTACTTAAATCTCGGCCAACTTGGACCTCGCCACTCGTACCCTGTACCTCAGGTAGATTGCTAATAATCTTCTCAATACCTTTTTCAAGGCCTGATACATTTACACCGGCGCGGGTTAATAAGCTCTTGGCAGCCCCATCAGAATCTCGCAGCATTGCCAGCAATACATGGGCTGGTTCAATATATTGATTATCTTTGGCTAAAGCGATACTTTGGGCCTCACTTAGGGCCTCTTGAAATTTGGTTGTTAACTTATCTATTCTCATTTTTGTACTCTATATATCTATCTATAGAATATAAGGGCAATATGACAAATTTCAAGGCTTTTACACCCTCTTTTTAAGCGAACTTACCCCAACTGTGACCTGGCTTGTTTACCTCCTCGAATGCGCTGATGGCACTTACTATGCTGGGATCACTAACCGCCTAGAACACCGTCTAGAGGCCCATAATTCGGGCCAAGGTGCACGCTATACGAGATCTCGTAGACCAGTTGTCCTATTGGCAACTCAAGAGCACCCCGACCGATCAGAGGCATCTAAAGCAGAGGCGAAATTAAAGGGACTTCCTCGAAGCGAGAAATTGGGATTTTTTAAATAACCCGAAATACATGACTACTTTTGAGCTATGTCAGGCTTTAGTGAATTTATATTTCAGTTGCATCAATAAAGTCCCCAGTAAGGCAATGACAAGAACTATAGCTCCTGAAGGTACAGACTTAATTTCGTTAATCAGTAAAGATATAAATAAGATCAAATTAATGACTACGCCGCACCACAGAATATAAGCATTAGCGCCCGTTTGACGACGGATCAGAATATGCCCATAACTAATTACGCTAAAGAGCAATAGAAATGCCATGCTGGCCATCTTGCCGACAATCTCTAGTGGAAATCCTAAAACCAAGGCAATAACGATCAGGGAAGAGATCAAGAGTTGCTTTGTTTGACTATGTCCCAATGATTGGCTGAGCCATTGTATTTTCGAGTGCTCTGAGACCACCACTCCCAGGACTCTAGTAGCGGTAAATATCGTAGCGTTAACAGCTGCCGCACATGCCAGTAAGGCGACAACACCTATAGCAATAAAGCCTGCTCTACCTATTAAAATATTAGCAGCGGAACCAATGACATTGCTTGGATCTGCTTGTATCAAATCTAGTGGTGTAACTTGGATAATGACAAAGCTTACTAATACATAAAGAGAGATTATTAGTGAGACAGCGATATACATTGATTTCGGGATAATTTTTTTAGGTTCAGTCATTGAGCTAGCTGCGCTGCTCACAACAGCAAAACCCTGATAGTTGATATAGAGCATCCCTGTTGCAATCGCCATATCTTTGATGGGTCCCCCACTAAAACTTAAATTGGCTAAAGGAAGTTGTGAAAAGCCATAACTACTGAGTCCAATCAGTGAAAAAAATACAATACCAATTGCAATCAAACCAGCAAGCCCAACAATGCTTGCGCCCAGTAAATTCACTAAAGCCAAAGTGAATACCAAGGCACTGCCTATCAGCTTTAACTCAAAAGAGGTGAAAAAATCACCAGTTAAAACAACAATAAACTCTGTAAATCCAGATGCATATAGTGCGGTTGATACTAGAAATCCAAGATATAAAAAAGTATTCATCCAACCAGAAATAAAACCATTGCCATATGCAGAGACAATGTATCCTGCGGGACCTCCGCCAGCTGAAAAAGTAGCGCTGAGCTTTGCGCAAGAGTAAACGGTAAACAGAACCGCGATTCCTGCTAGTAAAAAGGGGTATGGAAAGTGGGATTTAGCCGTCAAATTAGCAAAGCCCAAAATCGTGAAGAGCCCTGAGCCCATCATCCCACTCATGCTCATTGCTATTGCAGAATATAGGCCTACATTTCCTGATTTACCGACTTGATTATTTGACATTACCTACCATCTTGAAATGTTAGGACTAGTTTAACCCTTTACAACTACTGAGGACTAATGACTATTTTTTATTCCAACGCTCCATTGCAGCAGCATCTGTCACCCTAGAGTCGAGCCAACGAGCACCTTCAGGGGTATCTTCTTTTTTCCAGAATGGAGCTGCCGTCTTGAGATAGTCCATGATGAACTCACATGCTGCAAATGCTTCGCCTCTGTGTGCGCTGGTAACTACTACTAAAACAATTTGATCTTCAGGTAGCAGCGGTCCAACTCTATGAATGACCAAGGTTTGATAGATATCCCAACGCGCCTTAGCTTGATCCAAAATTTCTTGTAATGCTTTTTCAGTCATGCCAGGGTAATGCTCTAAGGTCATGCCCTTTACTTGACTACCATCATTCATATCGCGCACAGTACCCAAGAAACTCACTACTGCACCAACTCTGGGGTCACCTTTGCGCAGTCCTACTATTTCAGCACTGACATCAAAATCTTTTTCTTGAATTCGGATGGACATATCAACCCCCAGTCACTGGTGGAAAGAAAGCGACTTCAGCGTTTTCTTTTAGAGGTGTACTAGCATCGACCATGACCTGATTCAAAGCACAGCGCAATACCTTACTTTCTGCTAATACTTCAGCCCAAGGATTACCACGCTCTATTAAATACGTTCTCAGGTCTGCAATAGTTTTAATAGTAGCTGGAATAATAATGTCCTCTTGCGAAACACCAAGAGCTTCACGCAGTGAGGCAAAGAATCGTAATTGGAGTTTCATAAGGAAATCGTAAACCGATTATCGAAGTAGCGCATCAAATGGGATGTACTTCACCAGATCACCAGCTTTAATGGGCTGATTTGGCGGGCAATCCACCAAACCATCACCCCAAGATGCGCTCGTGAGTACACCGGAGCTTTGATTGGGGAATAAATCTAGGCCACCATTGTTATTGAGTTTAACGCGTAAGAACTCATTGCGGCGATCAGCTTTAAGCCAATCAAAGTCTGCGCGCATCAAATAAGCCTGAGCTTGTTTTGCTTCGCGACCTTGCAACTTTAGAATAAATGGCCTTACAAATAACAAGAAGGTTACAAAGCTCGAAACAGGGTTACCGGGCAAGCCTATGAACCAAGCCTCACCATCCTTAGGCTGATTTGATTTACGAACTGCACCAAATGCCAAGGGCTTACCGGGTTTAATCGCAATCTGCCATAAATCCAATCTTCCTTCAGCAGTGACTGCAGGCTTAATATGATCTTCCTCGCCAACGGATACACCGCCAGAAGTAATGATGAGATCATGATCTTTGCTGGCTTTGCGCAATGTCTCTCTTGTTGCATTGAGATTATCAGGAACAATACCGAAATCGCTTGCATCACATCCCAATGATTTAAGGCAAGCTAGCAAAGTATCGCGATTGGAGTTGTAGATGCCACCCGGCTTAAGTGGCTCACCTGGGAGAGATAGCTCATCGCCAGTGAAGAATGCAGCAACTTTGACTCTGCGTTTAACGTTGAGATGCGTCAAGCCAGCAGAGGCAGCAACACCCAACTCCTGTGGACGCAAGAAGGTTCCTGTAGTTAATGCAGTTTTACCTGTTGTTAAATCTTCACCCCTGCGACGAATCCATTGACCTACTGTTGGCACTACATCGACCTGTACTTGATCAGTTGAATTTTCAGGGACAGCACAATCCTCTTGCATGACTACCGCGTCTGCACCTGGAGGAACTGGTGCGCCAGTAAAAATACGCGCAGCAGTTCCTACTTGGAGCTCTGTTCCCACTGAACCTGCCGGAATACGTTGTGTAACCTTTAGGATGCTTCCAGGTTTTTGAGTATCAGCAGTACGAACTGCATAACCATCCATTGAGGTGTTATCCAGCGGCGGTACATCCACTAAGCTATTCACGTTTTCAGCAAGAACGCGGCCTAAGCATGCTTGCATCGCAATACTTTCATGTTCAGCGACTGGCTTGGCGTGAGACAGTAAATGATCCAAGGCTTGCTGCGCAGTCAACATTGGAGGCTTAGTCATAGTGATGATTAATTGCTTCTGTTTTAACTAAGATGCATGGTGATGAATGCTTTGATCTGATTGACGTCAGCATTAATATTCTCTACACGCTGAGGCTTAGATTTGACATCTTTAAATGCAGGCGGGCACTCAGCGGGGCGACCCAAAGCCTCCTGAATTGTTTCTTCAAACTTCACTGGGAGCGCAGTCTCGAGTACCAACATCGGAATGCCGGCCTGTAAATGCTCACGTGCTACCTTCACACCATCAGCAGTATGGGTATCGATCATGACACCATATTGCTGATCAATATTACGAATGGTATCCAGGCGATTCTGGTGAGTGCTGCGACCAGATTGGAAGCCATATTGACCAAGATCTTTAAAGACTGCATCTTTGGAAATATCAAAGCCACCAGTCTCGTCGACTTGCTTAAACATTCCTGCCGATGCTTTACCATCTTGACCCATAAAGTCAAATACAAAGCGCTCAAAGTTACTTGCCTTGGAGATATCCATGGATGGGCTAGAGGTATGCAGTGTCTCAGCAGACTTGCGTGCGCGATATACGCCAGTTCGGAAGAACTCATCTAGTACATTATTCTCATTGGTTGCAACAATCAGGTGTGCAATTGGCAAACCCATCATGCGAGCGATATGACCAGCGCAAACGTTACCAAAATTACCTGAGGGCACGGTGAATGACACTTTCTCATTGCTCGACTTAGTAGCAAGAAGATAACCTTGGAAGTAATACACCACTTGAGCAACTACCCTGCCCCAGTTAATCGAGTTCACAGTACCAATTTTGTTCTTGACCTTAAAAGCATGGTCATTACTCACTGCCTTCACAATATCTTGGCAGTCATCAAAGACACCAGCTACTGCTAAATTGAAAATATTCGGGTCTTGCAAGGAATACATCTGCGCAGATTGGAAGGCACTCATCTTGCCCCGTGGCGACAGCATAAATACCTTTACACCGTCCTTGCCGCGCATCGCATATTCAGCAGCACTACCCGTGTCACCAGATGTGGCGCCCAAGATATTGAGCTGCTGCCCTTTTTTCTTGAGAGCATATTCAAAAAGATTGCCTAATAATTGCATGGCCATATCTTTGAAGGCTAAGGTTGGACCATTCGAAAGACTTAAGAGCCCAATACGAGTCGCATGCTCCTCACCTAACCAATGTATCGGCGTAATGTCTTTGGCATTATCTTGAGGGCGGCCATTGCAATAGACCTGTGCGGTATAGGTCTTGTGTAAGATTGTGCGCAAGTCTGCTTCAGGTATATCACTGCAATACAGGCTCAAGACTTCATATGCCAGATCAGCATAAGATAAGCCGCGCCAAGAATCGAGTTGAGCTGCAGTTACTTTTGGATACTGAGTTGGTAAATATAAGCCACCATCCGGTGCTAATCCACCCAATAGAATTTCCAAGAAGGACTGTTGTGGACTGTTGCCACGAGTTGATTGGTAACGCATCAATTTACTTAAGACAGATTTTCTAAACGAATCTTCACCACTTCGCCGTCTACAGTTTTAAGGTTCTGGATCTCTTTGATGGCAGCAAGCATACTTTTCTCTTTAGTCTCGTGAGTTAAAGTCACTAAATCTGTTTGACTCTCGCCCTCTTCTGCCTCTTTTTGCAAAAGGGCATCAATAGAGATGCTATGTGAAGCCAGAATCTTAGTGATCTCCGCTAACACGCCAGCCTGGTCAGCCACCCGCATGCGCAAATAGTAGCCAGTAACAACCTCACTAATCGGCAAGATTGGTGTGTTTTGCACTGCATCTGGCTGGAACGCTAAATACGGAACGCGATGCTCAGGATCAGCACTCAGAAGGCGAGTGATGTCTACCAAATCAGCAATCACTGCTGATGCGGTTGGCTCAGAGCCAGCACCTTTACCGTAATACAAAGTAGTACCCACTGCATCCCCGAATACTTGCACGGCGTTCATAGCGCCTTCAACGTTAGCAATCAAACGCTTTGTAGGGATTAAAGTGGGGTGTACACGTAACTCAACACCCGTTGGTGTCTTCTTAGCGATACCCAATAATTTGATGCGGTAACCCAATTGCTCTGCATAACGAATATCAATTGCGGCTAACTTGGTAATACCTTCTACATAGGCTTTATCAAATTGCATCGGAATACCAAAGGCAATCGCGCTCATGATGGTTGCTTTATGAGCAGCATCAATACCTTCAATATCAAATGTAGGATCTGCTTCAGCGTAACCTAAGCGTTGCGCCTCTTTAAGAACGGTGTCAAAGTCCAAGCCTTTATCTCGCATTTCAGACAAAATGAAGTTGGTTGTACCGTTGATGATACCGGCGATCCATTCAATCCGATTTGCTGTCAAACCTTCGCGTAAAGCTTTGATAATGGGAATACCACCAGCAACTGCGGCTTCAAATGCCACCATCACGCCTTTAGCATGGGCTGCTTTAAAAATCTCGTTGCCATGGACGGCGATCAAAGCCTTATTGGCAGTCACCACGTGCTTGCCAGCAGCAATCGCCTCTAAAACCAAATCTTTAGCAATACCATAGCCACCAATGAGCTCCACTACGATGTCAATCTCAGGATTATTGATTACAGCGCGAGCATCACTAACAATCTGCGCACGATCTTTAACGATTTCTTTAGCGCGCTCTACATTAAGATCAGCAACGGTATTAATCCGAATGCCACGACCAGCACGACGAGTGATTTCATCTTGGTTACGCTCGAGCACTGTGAACACACCACCACCAACAGTGCCAATACCTAAGAGACCTACTTGAATCGGTTTCATGATGTCTTTGCTGCAGCCGCAGAAGTCTTACGGCTATGTTTATTACGGTAACGCTCCAGGAATCGCGCAAGACGACCAATAGCCTCCTTGAGAACATCTTCATGGGGCAAGAACACTACACGAAAGTGATCAGGTTTGCCCCAGTTAAAACCAGAGCCTTGCACAAGCAGCACTTTTTCTTCTTTTAAGAAGTCAGCAACAAACTGTTGATCATCTTCAATCGGATACATCTCAGGATCTAGCTTGGGAAATAAATACAAAGCAGATTTTGGTTTGACACAAGTAACGCCTGGAATATCCGTAATCAATTTCCAAGCGAGATCACGTTGTCTTGCCAAGCGACCACCTTCAGCTACTAAGTCATTAATACTTTGATAGCCTCCAAGCGCGGTTTGTATTGCGTATTGCCCTGGTACGTTTGCGCATAAGCGCATCGAGGACAGCATATTCAGACCCTCAATGTAATCTCGCACCATCTCTTTATCACCTGAAACCACCATCCAGCCGGCGCGATAGCCGCATGAGCGGTAGTTCTTGGAGAGGCCATTAAAAGTGATCGTCACTACGTCAGTGGATAAGGCGGCGAGGGAGATATGTTTCTCCTCGTCATACAACATCTTGTCGTAGATCTCGTCAGAAAACAGAATCAAATCGTGCTCGCGAGCAATTTTTGTCATCTCGAGCAATACTTCTTTGGAATAAATAGCACCTGTTGGATTGTTTGGATTAATCACCACAATCGCTTTAGTACGAGGTGTAATTTTTTTACGCAAATCGTTTAAGTCTGGCGCCCAATCTTTAGACTCATCGCAAAGATAGTGCACTGGGGTGCCGCTAGATAAACTCACCGCAGCAGTCCAAAGGGGATAGTCAGGTGCTGGCACCAATACCTCATCACCATCATTGAGCAATGCGTTCATTGAAAGCACTATCAGCTCAGAAACACCGTTACCGGTATAAACATCATCTAAGGCTACCCCTTGAATACCTTTTTCTTGGCAATACTGCATGATGGCTTTGCGAGCGGCAAAGATACCTTTGGAATCGGAATAAGCTGAGGCATTACTTAGATTGCGAATCATGTCTAACTGAATTTCTTCAGGTGGATCAAAACCGAAAACCCCTACGTTTCCAATGTTTAATTTGATGATCTTGTGGCCTTCTTCCTCCATGCGCTGGGCGAGCTCGAGCACTGGCCCACGTATGTCGTAGCAGACATCATTGAGTTTTAAGGACTTTAGGATGGGTTTCACAATAAATTAAAGGGTAAGTTCTTGAAATCTTGGAAAAAACAGCTAGCTATAATCCACATAATTATGACAGAGAGTCCACTTGAAGCTTCAATCTGACCCCCATTCTGGAGCCAATACGATCACCGGCTATGGGGATGGCTATATCGAGATCAACCAGACCCCATATGCCCATGCCGTCTTATTGAGCTCTGATGGGGCAATCTCTGCATGGCTAGTAGAGTCATTCGACAGTCTAGAGGCGTCTGATTTTGACCAAATGATTACCCTCAAACCTGAATTAATCTTGATTGGTACAGGCAGTCGGCAGCGTTTTCCGAAGCCCGAACTCCTGAAATCCCTCATTTCAGCCAAAATTGGCTTTGAAATTATGGACTCTCAAGCAGCCTGCCGTACCTACAACATATTGGCGGGTGAGGGACGTCAAGTTCTGCTGGCCTTAATCGTGGAGCCAATCTAATGCAACTGGGACAAATTCGGCAATCGTCTGCACTGCATCCCAGCAAAATTTTATTGCTACTCATCATTTATGGATTGCTGTGGTTTGGCACATTGAACTATCGTCACCTCATTCCATCCGATGAGGGACGCTACGCAGAAATTGCCAGAGAGATGTTAGTCACGGGTGATTGGGTGACCCCGCGATATAACGGCTATAAGTATTTTGAGAAGCCACCACTGCAAGCTTGGGCAACCGCAACAGCATTTCAAATATTTGGCATTGGTGATTGGCAAGCACGTCTATGGACTGCACTCACTGGCTTCTTAACCATTTTGTTCATTGGATTTACTGGAGCACGCATCTATAGCGCTCGAGCAGGATGGCTGGCCGCAGTTGTGCTCGCATCAAGTCCAATGTGGGTTATTAGCGGTCATTTCAATTCTCTTGACATGGGCTTATCTGCATTTTTAGTTGCAGCCCTGTGCAGCGTCTTGCTAGCGCAAACATCTCTTAACAAAAGTACGCGTCGTAATTGGATGTGGACCTGCTGGGCCTTCATGGCGCTTGCAACACTTTCCAAAGGACTGATTGGTGCTGCTATTCCGGTGATGGTCTTAATTGCTTACTCCATCAGCACTTGGGATTGGAAAATCTGGGCGCGCTTACGCCTGTTCAGCGGCATAGTGTTATTTCTAGCAATTACTGCTCCGTGGTTTATATTAGTTGCGCAGCGTAACCCTGAATTTCTGGAGTTCTTCTTCATTCACGAGCATCTGCAACGCTTCACTCAAGATGCTCATAGCCGAACAGGGCCGATCTACTACTTCGTGCCCCTACTCATCATGGGTTTATTACCTTGGGTTTTACAAATCCCCGGATCGATTGTGCAGGCATGGCACGAACGTCGGCGTGAGTTCTCTAGCGGCTGGTTATTGGTATGTTGGTTTGTGGTGATCTTTGCCTTCTTTAGCGTTTCACGCTCCAAGTTACCTGGCTACATCATTCCCATTTTTCCAGCACTGGCATTGTTAATTGGTAATCGTCTAGACCAACTATTAGCCCATACTAATTCCATGGAGCTCCCTTGGAAATTGCAAATCATCGGATTTGCAATCTTGGGATGCATTGGATTTTTCTTCCTGCCGAATATTAGTCAGCAAGCACGGCCCGATGAGATCCAAGCCTATGCTCAATATACTATTTGGGTTATTAGCGCATTAGCTACACTCATTGGCTTTAGCTTATTTGCAGCATGGCAAAGTAAGCAAAATGGTATTCAAAGCATTGTGAGCTTTGCTTGTGGATTTTTTCTCTGCGCCATCATTGCAGGTACCGGTCATGAAACCTTAGGTCGCGCAGTTTCAGGAATAGATCTTGTGAACCGAGTCAAAGCCTCTATCCCAGAAAAAGTGAATTTCTATTCTGTCCGCCTCTTAGATCACACTGTGCCGTTTTATCTTGGCAGAACCATGATCATGGTCGAATCTCCAGATGAACTAGAGTTTGGTGTCAATCAAGAGCCTGAGCTTTGGATGCCTACCTTAGATGCTTTCATTGCGCGCTGGAAAGAAGATCCAACCGCCTATGCCTTAATGGTGCCAGAACAGTATGTAGCGCTACAAGGGATAAACCTGCCAATGCAAGAGGTAGATCGCGATTCCCGCAGAGTGATCGTGAAACATCCAGATGCATCTAATGCGAAGTAATATAAGACATCATGTCAAATAACCCTTCATTCATTCCATTCACGCGCCCCAGCTTTAATCAAGAAACGATTGATGCTGTTGCAGAAGTATTGCGCTCTGGATGGGTTACCTCGGGCCCTAAATTAGCAGAATTTGAAGCCACCTTAAGCACCTATTTTGGCGGTCGTCCTGTACGTTGCTTTGCTAATGGCACAGCAACGATGAAGATTGCATTACAGGTTGCTGGTATTGGTGCTGGTGATGAAGTCATTACTACCCCCATTTCTTGGGTTGCCACTTCCAATGTTATTTTGAGTGTTGGTGCTAAACCCATCTTTGTTGATGTTGATCCTATTACACGCAATATTGATCTCAATAAAGTTGCAGCCGCAATTACACCAAAAACACGAGCAATCATGCCGGTCTATCTTGCTGGTTTACCAGTCGATATGGACCAACTCTACGCAGTAGCTAAGCAACATAATCTGCGTGTGATTGAAGATGCCGCGCAAGCATTCGGCTCCCAATGGCATGGCAAGAAGATTGGTAGCTTTGGCGACCTAGTGAGCTTTAGCTTCCAGGCCAACAAAAACCTCACTACTGTAGAGGGTGGCTGCTTGGTTTTCAATAGTGATTCTGAAGCCAAGCTTGCTGAAAAATTCCGCCTGCAAGGCTTAACTCGTCAAGGTATGGATGGAATGGATGTGGATGTCCTTGGTGGTAAAGATAATCTCACCGATGTCAATGCAGTGATTGGTCTACAACAACTTAAACAATTACCCGCATATCAAGCGCGCCGCGTAGCACTGGCACATCAATATTTTGACGCCATTCGTGCAGAGCTTAAATCTGGAGGATTAGAAAGCCTCAAATTGGAATTGCCAGTTGAAAACTTCACTGATAGCAATTGGCATATGTTTCAGGTAGTGCTGCCACTTGAGCAATTGAATTGTGATCGAGCACAAGTGATGACTGAGCTAAAAGATCTTGGTATTGGCACAGGAGTGCACTACCCCGCTATTACTAGATTTACTCTTTATAAAAATCAAGGTTACAAAATCAGTGATACGCCAATAGCAGATCGCATTGGTCGCGGCATTCTCACTCTGCCACTTTTCCCTGGCATGGCAGATGAAGATATTGGCCGCATAGCTGGTGGATTAGTCGGAATCCTCAAGAAACACCACAAAAACTAGCCTAATTGGGCTTAGCCCCAAGAATCAGGCAAAATTGCGGCATGACTGCAAATCTCGTTGCAAATCCAAAGCTTTCTATTGTTATTCCCGTTTACAACGAGGAAGATGGTCTTCAAGCACTTTTTGATCGCCTCTATCCATCTCTGGATGCCATAGTAAGCAAGCGCAACATTTCTTATGAGATCGTTTTTGTAAACGACGGCAGTAAAGATCGCTCAGCGGGCATTCTGGCGAAACAAGTGGAATTGCGTCCTGACGTTACACGCGCTGTTTTATTCCACAGCAACTTTGGTCAACATATGGCCATCATGGCTGGTTTTGAATACGCCAAAGGTGAGTACATCATCACCTTAGATGCAGACTTACAAAATCCTCCTGAAGAAATTGATGCTTTGACTGAGCAATTATTAAAAGGTCATGATTATGTAGGCACCATTCGTGCAGATCGGCGCGACAGTTTTTTTAGAAAAATGGCTTCACGTGCTATGAATCGTTTACGTGAAAACATTACCCGCATCACAATGACTGATCAGGGTTGTATGTTACGCGGCTATAGCCGTCGCATCGTTGACTTAGTGCGTCAATGTGACGAGAACAACACTTTTATTCCTGCATTGGCTTACACCTTCTCGGCCAACCCGATCGAGGTCAATGTAAAACACGAAGAGCGTTTTGCCGGTGAATCAAAATACAGCCTCTACCAGCTTATTCGTTTGAACTTTGATTTGGTAACCGGCTTCTCAGTGATGCCACTGCAGATCTTCTCTATTTTGGGGATGCTGCTAGCGCTTGCTGCAGGCAGCTTGTTTGCATACCTATTGGTGCGCCGCTTCCTTTTGGGTGCTGAGGTTGAGGGAGTCTTCACCCTCTTTGCTTTAAACTTCTTCCTGATTGGCGTCATGCTCTTTGGCCTTGGCCTCTTAGGCGAATACATTGGCCGTATTTATCAGCAAATCAGAAATCGTCCACGTTATGTTGTGCAAACTGTTTTAGAGAAAAAATAATTGCACGCGGTCGTCTTCGCTTACCACGATGTTGGTGTCAATTGCCTTAAAGCCTTATTAGCTGCAGGCATAAAAGTGGATCTTGTAGTTACTCACCAAAATGACCCCAATGAGAATATTTGGTTTGGCAGCGTCACTAAACTCTGCACTGATCAAAATATTCCCTACATTACCCCCCATGCAAATGAATTAGTCGATTTAGTTCCAAAACTACAAGCCTTCGCACCAGACTATATTTTTTCTTTCTACTACCGCCATATGGTTCCTGCGCAGATTTTGGCTTGCGCGAAGATTGCTGCTTTAAATATGCATGGCTCACTACTGCCAAAGTATCGCGGCCGTGCTCCTGTGAACTGGGCAATTTTGCATGGAGAAACACAAACTGGCGCTACCTTACACGTCATGGAAACCAAGCCCGATGCTGGTGATATTGTTGGTCAATCTGCGGTCAGTATTGGTCCCGATGAAACTGCTACTGATGTTTTTGGCAAGGTAAGCCAAGCGGCGGCAGTAGTCATTAAACAAGTTTTACCTAGCCTGATTCAGGGCAAGGTACCTCGCCAGCCTAACGATCTTCAAAAAGGCAGTTATTTTGGTGGCAGAAAGCCTGCGGATGGGCAAATTCATTGGAATCAGAAGGCCATTCAGGTCCATAACCTAGTCAGGGCCGTTGCACCCCCTTATCCAGGCGCCTTCACAGATCATCAGGGCAAGACCATGATTATTGCGCGCACGAGCCTCACAGGACCCTTTCCTAGCACTCTGGATCTTGGTATTGAAGGTATCCAAGTGGTTGATAATCGGGTATTCGGTATTTGTGGTGACCACCAGGCAGTTGAAATCCTGGAATGGTTTCCTGTTAACAAATAAACACTGTATTTAGCAACCCCAAATTAGATTAAACGAGGCAGTAAAGATGAAAAAAGTACTCATTCTTGGTGTTAATGGTTTTATTGGTCATCACCTTTCCAAGCGCATTCTGGAGACAACCGACTGGGATGTCTATGGCATGGATATGCAGAATGACCGCCTAGGTGATTTGATTAATCATCCGCGTATGCACTTTTTTGAAGGTGACATCACCATCAATAAAGAATGGGTTGAGTATCACATTCGCAAGTGCGACGTTATCCTACCTTTGGTTGCGATCGCTACTCCAGCCACATACGTACAACAACCATTAAAAGTATTTGAGCTCGACTTTGAAGCCAATCTTCCTATCGTGCGCTCTGCTGTTAAATATAAAAAACATCTGGTATTCCCATCTACCTCTGAAGTCTACGGAATGTGTGAAGATGATGAATTTGATCCTGCTAAATCCAATATGGTCTACGGCCCAATCAATAAACCGCGCTGGATTTACGCTTGCTCCAAGCAACTAATGGACCGAGTGATCTGGGGTTATGGCATGGAAGGCTTACGTTTTACTCTCTTTCGTCCATTTAACTGGATTGGCCCTGGTCTTGACAGCATCTACACAGCCAAAGAAGGCTCATCCCGTGTAGTGACCCAGTTCTTGGGCCATATTGTTCGCGGTGAACCCATTAATTTGGTGGATGGTGGCGCTCAAAAACGTGCCTTTACTTATATTGATGATGGCATTGATGCGCTCATGAAGATCATCGATAACAAAGATGGTGTTGCTAACGGCAAGATCTATAACATCGGCAATCCAAAGAACAATCACTCTGTCCGCGAACTAGCCAATCAAATGCTAGAGATTGCTCGCAGCATTCCTGAATATGCAAAGACTGCAAATTTAGTAAAGATTGTTGAAACTACTTCTAGTGCGTATTACGGTGAAGGCTATCAAGACGTTCAAAACCGGGTACCAGCAATTGACAACACGATGAGCGAGTTGAGTTGGAAATCAACTACTACGATGAGTGATGCCCTCAAGAATATTTTTGAAGCCTATCGTCAGGATGTAGAAAAAGCCCGCTCCTTAGTAGATAAAGAATAAGAAAATACATTCAAGAGTTCATGGCTAAGATTGCTCTCAAGGTTGATGTTGATACCTTACGCGGGACCAAAGAAGGTGTGCCTAACCTAGCTCGCACTCTGGAGCGCTTTGGCCTCAAAGCTACGTTCTTATTTAGCCTAGGTCCAGACCATACTGGCTGGGCTTTGAAGCGTGTCTTTCGTCCAGGCTTTTTGAAGAAAGTCAGTCGTACCTCTGTTGTAGAACACTATGGCATCAAGACTTTGCTTTATGGAGTTCTTATCCCCGGTCCAGACATTGGTAAAAAAGCTGCTGACCAAATGCGTGCAATCGATAAAGCTGGTCATGAAACCGGCATTCATACTTGGGACCATGTCGCTTGGCAAGATGCAGTACGCAATCAAGATTCACAATGGACTAAAGCGATGATGCAAAAAAGTTGGGATCGCTTTATAGAAATATTTGGTCATGCGCCAGTCACTTATGGAGCTGCTGGCTGGCAAATGAATGAAGCTGCGTTTGAGCAACTGGATCAATGGGGTATCGCCTACTCTTCTGATGGCAGAGCTGAACCTAATCTTATGCCCTATCGCTTAAATCTCACTTCAGGCAAAGCAAAGCACGTGCAATACCCAACCACCTTACCAACCTTTGATGAGCTCATTGGCATCGATGGCGCAGATGAATTCGGCGCAGTCAAAAAACTCCTAGAAATTACCAAAAGCAACCCTAATGATCAAGTCTTTACCCTGCATGCCGAACTTGAGGGTCAAAAGCTATTGCCAGCCTTTGAAAAGCTTCTAGCTAGGTGGCTAAATCAAGGCCATGAGCTAGTTACTATGGGCGAACTACATCATTCTTGGGAAGTCACCAAACAACTCGATAAAATAGCGGTATTACCATTAACGTGGGGTGAAATACCCAACCGCAGCGGTGAGCTGATTATTCAGAATACTTAATTAATACAATTTAGAGACAAATAACAAAGGATCATCATGACAATAGCTATCGGCCAATCTATGCCTCAGTGCGCTATTCCAGCAACATCGGGCCTGACCTTTTCTCCTTCTTCAGCTAAAGGCAAGAAACTGGTTCTCTACTTTTATCCAAAAGATATGACTCCTGGCTGCACAGCAGAGTCCGGTGAATTTCGTGACCACATTAATGCCTTCACCAAGGCCAATACCTTGGTCGTAGGAGTTTCCCGAGATAGCCTGAAATCGCACGATAACTTCCGCAGTAAATTAGGCCTCCCTTTTGAGCTCGTTGCCGATACCGAAGAAAAGCTGTGCCAAATCTTTGGCGTCATGAAGATGAAGAATATGTACGGCAAGCAGGTCCGCGGGGTTGAGCGCAGCACCTTTCTATTTGACTCCTCCGGTAAGCTTGTCAAAGAATGGCGCGGTCTTAAAGTTCCAGGCCATGTGACAGAGGTATTACAGGCAGCCCAAGCCGCTAAATAATTTTTACAACAATTTGTTCTGAGGTGCTTGCAAACCCCAAAATTTGGGGTAAAGTAAAGTCATATGCACCGCAAACGACGGGAAAGTCTGACAATCCGTTTGAATCAGCAACCTGAATATTTCAGAACAGGTTCGGGGAGCAACCCCCGCTATTTTTTAGATCTCACTTCAACTAGTTTCATCATCAGCCGCCATAGCAAATCGCTTGGCGGTTTTTTCTTTTAGGAGAGTCTGCATGCCACTGCCACCCATCCCAACTCAAATTGCTGATCAAGTCAAACTGACTCACAAGGACACACCAGATTTAAAGAAACGTCCTGCACCAGCAAAACCAGTCGTGATGGAAACTGCAGATTGGGCCAATGATGCAGAAGAAGATTTATCTGCAGCAGAACTAGCTCTCGAGAAAATTAAAGCAGATCATGCGCCTACTCGCAATGAGGACAGAGTAGTAGTACCTGCAAAACCCAAACGTATTATTCGCACTGGGCCACCAAGCTTATTCGTTTTAGATACCAACGTTTTAATGCATGACCCTAGCTCTCTGTTCCGCTTCTCAGAGCATGACCTCTTCTTACCAATGACTACGCTTGAAGAGTTAGACAACCATAAGAAGGGCATGACTGAAGTAGCCCGCAATGCCCGCACCGTTAGTAGATCCCTAGATCAACTAGTCGCGGGAACTAGCGGCACATTAGATGAGGGCATCCCTCTTAATAAGCTTGGCAATAAGGATGTTTCTGGGCGCCTCTTTTTCCAAACCAAGTTATCCACCCAAGCATTACCTGAAGGGCTGCCAGAGGGTAAAGGCGACAACATGATTTTGGCGGTAGTTAGCGAACTGCAAAAAACTCGCAATGGCCAAGAAGTAGTGCTGGTATCCAAAGATATCAATATGCGCATCAAAGCGCGTGCACTAGGTTTACCTGCTGAAGATTATTTCAATGACCAGGTTTTAGAAGATCGCGACTTGATGTACTCCGGAATCATGGCTTTATCGGCTGATTTCTGGCCAAAGCATGGCAAGGATATGGAAAGTTGGTCTGACCCTAAGTCTGGCACGATGTTCTATAGAGTGACTGGTCCTGCTGTTCTAAGCATGCTGGTAAATCAATTTGTTTATCAAGAGAATCCTGACGGATCTACGCCGTTCTATGCCCACGTCAGAGAAATCAATGATAAAACTGCCCTGCTTCAAACCCTCAGGGACTTCTCTCACCAGAAAAATAATGTGTGGAGCGTCACCGCTCGCAATCGTGAGCAAAACTTTGCCATGAACTTACTGATGAACCCAGATATCGACTTTGTGACCCTACTAGGTCAAGCCGGCACTGGTAAAACCTTATTAGCCTTAGCTGCTGGACTTGAGCAAGTATTGGATAGCAAACGCTATAACGAGATCATTATTACGCGCGCTACCGTTCCTGTTGGTGAAGACATTGGCTTTCTGCCAGGAACTGAAGAAGAAAAAATGCAGCCATGGATGGGTGCATTTGACGACAATCTGGAAGTTCTGCAGCGTAATGATGATGCTGGCGAATGGGGTCGTGCTGCAACCCAAGAGCTTATCCGCTCACGGATTAAGGTAAAGAGCATGAACTTTATGCGTGGCAGAACTTTTGTTAGCAAGTATGTGATCATTGATGAAGCGCAAAACTTAACGCCTAAGCAAATGAAAACTCTGGTTACTCGTGCAGGTCCAGGAACCAAAATAATTTGTCTAGGTAATATTGCACAAATTGATACGCCTTACTTAACTGAAGGCTCATCAGGCCTGACTTATGTCGTTGATCGCTTTAAGGGTTGGCGTCATGGTGGCCACGTCACTCTTGCGCGTGGCGAGCGGTCACGTCTTGCGGATCATGCTGCTGACGCACTCTAAACAAGCCCTTCCATGCCGCACTCTGATTGGGTGCGGCATTTTTATTTGCGTCATTGCATTCACCGGATGTAGTACCTCCGGCCCTAAATCAAACCCCTCTAAGGTTTCGCAATTCAAGCAAGATACGAGCGTAGGCACTGAAGATATTTCGATTGCAGCACTTGGCTTAGTAGATGTGCCCTATCGCTATGGTGGCAATACTCCAAAGGGCGGATTTGATTGCAGCGGGCTCATCGTCTATGTCTATAACAAAGCAGCAGGTATTAAGCTGCCTCGCACGATTTTACTCATGAGTAATCAAGGTCAAAGTATTGATGGTCAGCCACCTGCCCCAGGAGACTTGGTATTCTTTAATACCACTGGAGAAAAATATTCACACGCTGGTATCTATGTAGGACAAGGGCGTTTTGTGCATGCCCCGAGTGCAGGCGGAACCGTACGTCTTGATTACATTACGGCACCCTATTGGGCTGCTAAATTTACTGAGGCACGTCGTATAACGCCTCGCTGAGAATGATGTTCTTAGAAGGGTTCGTAACCACCAGAAGAATAAGCAACTGACCCCATCGCCAAGTTATCAAACTTGGTATACGGGCCTTGCCAACTTAATCTGACTGTACCGATTGGACCGTTACGCTGTTTGCCGATAATGATCTCTGCCATCCCTTTATCAGTCGTTGTATCTGGGTGATAGACCTCATCACGATAAATAAACATAATGACATCCGCATCTTGCTCGATCGCGCCTGACTCACGCAAGTCTGACATGATGGGGCGCTTATTCGGGCGTTGCTCTAAGCCACGATTTAATTGGGAGAGCGCTACTACTGGGCACTGCAATTCTTTTGCGAGCGATTTAAGGGAGCGCGAGATTTCAGAAATCTCAGTCGCTCGATTTTCCTGACCAGAGCCACTCATGAGCTGCAAATAGTCAATCACTACTAAGCCTAAGGTGCCGCCAAAATTTCGGGCGATTCGACGTGCTCTTGCGCGCAATTCAAGACTGGATAAAGCGCCAGTCTCATCAATCAAAATTTGGGTATTACTTAAACGGGCAATGGCATCGGTCACGCGTGGCCACTCATCATCTTGCAACTTACCAGTACGCATACGACTTTGATCAACGCGCCCTACTGAACCGAGTAAGCGCGATGCTAGTTGTTCACCAGACATCTCCATTGAGAAAATCACTACTGGCAACCCTTCAGAAAGCGCAACATTCTCTGCAATATTGAGTGCCATCGCCGTTTTCCCCATTGAGGGTCTGCCGGCTATGATTATCAAGTCGCCTTTTTGTAAGCCACTCGTTTGCTTATCTAAATCAATGAAGCCTGTGGCAATACCAGTGATGTCGCTACCACCTTGACGGTTATATAACTCATCAATTCTGGCTACAACGGAGCGAAGTAATGGCTCAATCTCGAGGTAATCGGCTTTACGACTACCATCTTCACCAATTTGCAAAATACGGGACTCTGCTTCATCCAGAAGCGTCCTGACAGAACGTCCTTCTGGAACAAAGGCTGAGTTAACGATGCTGTCTGAAACTTCAATCAAGCGACGCAAAATACTGCGATCACGAACAATATCGGCATAGCCTTTAATGTTTGCAGAACTTGGAGTGTTTTGCGCTAGTGAATTGAGGTAATCAACGCTGACTAAATCACCACCCTGCTCAGATTTAATTGCATCATGAACGGTGATGACATCAGCTGGATGATTGTCGCCAACTAAACGCGTAATGACCTTATAGATCAATGCATGTTCAGGACGGTAGAAATCTTTATCGTTTAATACGCCACCTAAGCGATCCCAGGCAGTGTTATCGATCAGTAGACCACCGAGCAATGATTGCTCGGCTTCTACAGAATGAGGCGGGACTTTTAAAGCCTGCACGACTGCATCCCCAGAGCCCGCCATGCCGGGATTCAGCGTAACGGAACGTGAACGAGATTCAGCCATGAGGCTAGTTTACAGACTTAAATTAAGCTTGCTCACCAACTACACGAATGGTGATATTAGCCACTACATCGGTATGAACTGCAACCGCTACAGGGTGATCACCAACCATTTTTAACGGGCCAGTAGGCATGCGAATCGAAGACTTCTCAATCGTAAATCCTTTGGCTTTCAGGCTATCAGCAATGTCATGGTTGGTTACAGAACCAAACAAACGACCGTCAACACCCGCTTTTTGACCGATTTCAAGAACCAAGTCTTTGAGCTTTGTGCCAACCGCTTCAGCCGCAGCCAATTTCTCAGCAGCCAATTTTTCTAGCTCAGCACGACGAACTGCAAAGTCAGCAATAGCTGCTTCAGTCGCACGACGCGCTTTACGTTGTGGGATTAAAAAGTTACGAGCGAAACCGTCTTTAACGCGAACTACGTCACCGAGGTTGCCCAGGTTTGTTACTTTTTCTAAAAGAATGATTTGCATTGAGGGCTCCCAATTATTTCTTATGTTGATCGGAGAATGGCAATAAAGCCAAGAAACGAGCACGCTTAATAGCAGTGTCTAGCTGACGCTGATATTTTGCTTTTGTGCCTGTCAAACGAGCAGGAGTGATCTTGGCGTTTTCGCCAATGAAGTCCTTCAATGTATCTACATCTTTGTAGTCGATTTGCTCAACGCCACCAACGGTGAAACGGCAATAACGCTTACGCTTGAACAAAGGGTTCTGAGCTGGTTTCTTTTTGAAATCGGGTTTCTTTCCAAACGCCATGATGATTTCCTCTTTAATTTTTCAATTGAATATGGTTAATATGGAAAACAAGTCTTTGATTACGTAGAGTCTTGGGTGCTAAGAATCCTTCAAACACTGCCTCAGTTCCTAAATCCATTTGCTCTAGATCCTTTTGTATCGGACCGATTGCTATGGCTTCAACGCTCATCAAGATTTTCCTTGCCACTCCTACCTCATTTGCTTGGCCACTATGTTCTAGCTGACAATGCATCACCGATATTCCTGCTGGTGTAAATCGAATTGCGTCTTTAAATACCAAGATTGCAGTGAGGGTGAAATGATTCAACGCCGCTCCGCTTCTCTGATACGTTTTCTAGTCTGTGTATTCCTCTTCAAATTTCTAACTTATTCCGCTGCTACAGGAGCTTCGGTTTGAGCTGATTTGCGCGCTTCTTCACGTTGTACTTCTTTCATCATGATCGAAGGCTCAGTTTCAGCTTTCTTAGTCTTGATGATGAGGTGACGCAAAACAGCATCATTAAATTTGAACGCATGCTCGAGCTCTTCCAGAGTTTTCTGGTCGCACTCAATATTCATGCAAACGTAATGGGCTTTAGCAAGTTTGTCGATCATGTAAGCCATCTGACGACGACCCCAATCTTCCATGCGATGAATTTTGCCGCCAGCAGCTGCTAATGTAGCTTTGTAGCGATCGATCATCGCGGGCACTTGCTCGCTTTGGTCCGGATGGACGATAAAAACGATTTCATAATGACGCATCTAACACTCCTTAAGGATAAAGTCACCTGAGCGTCTTGCTAACTTCCGATGGTTTTTGAAGTTAGCGCCAGTGTGACAAGGTAGTAACAAATTGTAAGTACTGCTACAACACTTTTACAGCCGCTTTTCAGCGCTTACCTAATCTCAGGCAAGACAGCTATTCTAGCAAAAAAATCCTGCCAAGTCAGGGATTTACCAGCTAATTGAGCCTGTTTTTCAGCATTCAGGGCTAATTGAAGGGCAATTCTGGCCCTAGGGCCAGAAAGACTGCCTGAAGCCAAGCATCCATCAAGGTCTTTTTCTGGGATATCAGTCAAAGTAGCGCCAGCTCCGGTTCGAGTGGTTCGCACTAGCGCAACGCCCTTTTTTAGAGCCGTTACCAAAGTATCTCTCCAGGCATCATGAAAGCCCCCCATACCTGATCCAGCGAGGACCAAGCCCTTAACCTGGGAATTGAGCCAAAGCGTAATCGTCTCAGAACGCGCGCCCGCATGGCTCGTCAAGATTTCCACCCAAGGCCATTCATTGCCATTGGGGATAGGTAAATCCTCAGTCCAAGCAGCCTCTTTAGCCTTCACGCCCCAGAGCCATGAAGGATTAATTAAGCCGACAGAGCTACTAGGAGAGGCTTGAATCGGTGCATTCAGTGCAGAGCCATGTCGTTTAGCCAAGTCCATCGCCATGCAACCCCTGCCATCCATTACAGCGTAAATACCACCAGGACAATTATCTAATGGAGTAGATGCCCAACGAATTGCATCCAGCAGGTTAGAAGGTCCATCTGCTTGGGGGGCGTTTGATGGCAACATAGCGCCGGTTAAGATCACCCGTTTGCCTAAAATTTGAGCATAATTTCCACAGGTGAGCTGCAAAAAGATACCTGTCTCCTCAATCGTGTCCGTTCCGTGAGTAATCACTAACCCTAAAACCGCCGGATTAGCAAGGGAAGTTCTAACAACTTCGCCAAGATCACTTAACAACTCCTCTGTTAGGTTACGGCTGTTGATATTGGCTACTTGCTGAGAGACCAGCTTAACGCCCTCTGGAACACCAGATTGGATATGGGCCAGCAAAGACTGCACCTCCACCTGTCCAGCCTCATATTGCAAGGGCTGAGCAGTTGGGTTTGGGGCTAAACCAGCTATAGTACCGCCCATCCCTAGAACTAAGATATGGGGAGAATGTTCAGGTTTAGCTTGATTTGGACTCATACCCCATTATCTCCCCTAAATGGCTTGAAAAATCAAATAGTGCTGTATACAATCCCAGTATGGACATAAATACAGTCGATTTACCTGAGGAGCTGACTGCCCTCCCCAAGCTCACTTCACGCCAGAATGAGATTTTGGAATTAATCACCACTGCCATCGATGAGAGTGGCTCACCACCTACTCGCGCAGAAATTGCCACCCAGCTTGGTTTTGCATCAGCCAATGCTGCTGAAGAACATCTTCGCGCACTCGCAAAAAAAGGCTATATCGAATTAACGCCTGGCACTTCTCGCGGCATTCGGATTCCACAACGTTTTAATCAAACGCATCACACCAATAAATATCGCCAGATGTCATTGCCATCAGGTGCATTACAACAACTCACGCTTCCCTTAATTGGACGTGTTGCTGCTGGCTCACCCATCATGGCGGTGGAGCATATTGAAAAACAAATTCCAATTGATCCAAGCTTATTTAGTAAGGGTGCTGACTACTTGTTAAAAGTAGTTGGTATGAGTATGCGAGATGCTGGAATTTTGGATGGCGACTATTTAGCCGTTCGTAAAACTAGCGAAGTTCGTAATGGCGATATTGTGGTTGCACGTCTTGATGATGAAGTGACGGTAAAGCGTTGGCAGCAAAAGAAAACTGCTAACGGGATGGTGATCGAATTACAAGCAGAGAACCCAGACTTTAAAAACATTGTGGTAGATAGCCGTCAACCCAACTTCGCGATTGAGGGCCAGGCTGTTGGCCTCATTAGGGCTAGAGGGCTCTAAGCCAATCCCTGTAAATAAAAAGGCCTCCACTGGAGGCTTTTTTATTTACCCCATTTGGGCTAAGTATTGAATTTACTTCTTGCTTGGTGCTATTACATTTGCATTCTTTGGCGACGAAGTAATGATGATGATAGTTTTTGGTCCAGTTAAAGAGCCTTCACTAAGCTCTACAGTAGCGGTGCGGTCACCTTTTGTAAAAACCAAAATACTCGTTTTAGATTTCACTGCGCTAATTGTTGTCCAGCCGGCTCTTGGATACTCAGATTGGAAAAAAGCATAAATATCTGTTGGTGTTTGTACGCCCGATAAGGTGACACGACCTACCCAGCTATCACCACGACCGATGATTAAAGAATCTGAACCAATAATTTTTGAGCCTGCTGGTAATGGCATATCTCCTAGGAGTTGAGTCTGAACCTCCTGAACCTCACTGGGCGTTCCAGAAGGAGAGTCACCAGAGCTAGCGCAAGCGCCTAGAAGGGCAGAAAAGCACAATGCCAGTGTTCCGACTTTAAGAGTATGAATTGTGATCATTTTTCGCTTTACCTGATTAATGAGTATTGCTTGCATTACTTAAAAGTATTTTAGGGGATGCCCCCATTTCGTCAAGCGAAATTACTGGAGGCGCGTGAGGGAATCGAACCCCCGTACGAAGCTTTGCAGGCTCCTGCCTAACCACTCGGCCAACGCGCCAGATACTTAAATCAAAAATGGGAAGCTTTTCAGGGCTTCCCATCGAACTTGGAGCGGGAAAGGAGGTTCGAACTCCCGACCTATACCTTGGCAAGGTATCGCTCTACCAGCTGAGCTATTCCCGCATAACAGGGCGACAGTTTAACAAACAATCGAAGAGAAAGCATTATTCCTTCGAAAGGCTCAATTGGCTGGGCTTTACAAGAGTTAATCAATCTTGCCAGCTAATTGTGGCAAAGCCTTTTTCAAGTAATAGAACATTGACCAAAGTGTTAAAAACGAAGCTACCCAAATCAGCCAAGTACCAATTCTGGCGCAGTCCAACCATCCAAATAAAGTGTCATTGAGTAATAAAAACGGAATTGCTATCAATTGCGATGTCGTTTTTAATTTCCCAACCAAATGAACGGCCACGCTTTTGCCAGCACCCAACAAAGCCATCCACTCTCGCAAAGCAGAAATCGTAATTTCTCTTCCGATAATAATGAGAGCAACCCATACTTGAACACGATCCATGTTCAGCAACACCAATAAAGCAGCTGCCACAATGAGTTTATCGGCGACGGGATCCAGAAATTGCCCAAAGGCAGATTCTTGATGCATACGTCTCGCCAAAAATCCATCTAGCCAATCTGTGAGTGCAGCAAATACAAAGATGACCGTTGCGATGACATTCTTCTCCAGCGGCGATAACCATGTGCCTGGAAGATAAAAGATTCCTATCAGCAATGGAATTGCTGCAACACGCAACCAGGTTAGGGCGATGGGAAGATTAAATGGCATACATCAAGCATAAACTAAGTGAGTGACTGATTCGCTAGTGGAGCTGGCGATAAATCTGCTCAGCAAGAGTAAGTGAGACTCCCTCTACGCTAGCAATCTCTTCGATGCTTGCATTAGCAACCCCTTTTAAGCCACCAAAACGGGCTAGTAGCTTTTGGCGTCGCTTTGCGCCAATACCTTCAATCTCCTCTAAACGAGAGACCGTTCTTGCTTTAGCTCGCTTGGCGCGCATACCGGTGATTGCAAAACGATGAGCCTCATCACGAATCTGCGCAACCAACAACAAAGCGGCACTATCAATACCCAGTTCTAAGGCTTTACGCCCATCAGCAAAGATCAGTGTTTCCAAACCTACCTTGCGCCCCTCACCTTTAGCCACTCCCACAATTAACCCCACATCCATACCGAACTCTGCCAGGACTTGCCTTGCCATCTCAACCTGCCCTTTACCACCATCAATCAAAATGACTTGTGGAATCTTATCTACTGGGAGCTCTTGAAAGTTGGCATAGCGTCTTTGCAAGACTTGTCGCATAGCGGCATAGTCATCGCCTGGAGTAATGTCGGTAATATTAAAACGGCGATATTCACTAGACTGCATCACGTTCTTTGCATAAACCACACAAGAAGCTTGGGTTGCTTCCCCAGAGGTATGACTAATATCAAAACACTCGATTCGTAATTGCTCAAGGCTTTCTAAGTCGAGTGCCAGAATATCTGCTAAAGCACGTGCTCTGGCCAACTGCCCGCCAGTCTCGACCAAGCGCTTAGTCAAAGCAATCTTGGCATTACCCTCAGCCATTGCAAGCCAATGCCGTCTTTGTCCGTGGGGCTGATGTAAGAAGGTAATTTTTCTGCCAGCCTGAGCATTTAATAACTCATGCAAACCTTCAGGGGGTGCGTCACTCAACTTAGATACATCATCACTGATCGATTGCAGAGCGTGATTTAAAACGAGTACAGATGGGATCAAATTAGTCCTTGCTCCAGAGGCTACCTCATCCATATTTTCTTCTAAGTAATGTTGCGCAATAAACGCTTCCAGAATTTCTGGGGGCGACGGTAACTCGCCAGAGGTCGTACGCAATCCTTTGGGGAAGTAAGCCCTATCGCCTAGGTGACGCCCACCCCGCACCATTGCTAAGTTCACACAAACCATTCCCTCCATTTGCGCAAGCGCAATCACATCCACATCGCCCTCACCCTCGGCAACGGTATCCATCGATTGTTGCTGCAGAACACTTGAGAGATCGGCAATCCGATCTCTCAGAATCGCAGCCATTTCAAATTCCATCGCTTCACTATGTACATGCATTTCTTTTTCAAGCTCTGATAACACCCGACTGTGATCGCCTTCTAAAAATCGGGTTGCCTGAGCCACATCTTGACCATACTGCTCTATGCTCAGCCTACCGACACACGGGGCGCTACAACGATGAATTTGATGGAGCAAACAAGGGCGACTGCGATTCTTAAAGACAGAGTCTTCACAAGTTCGTAGACGAAACACTTTTTGCAAAATCTGTACGCTATTGCGCACCGCCCAAGAATTTGGAAAAGGGCCGAAGTAATGGTTACGTTTATCGATCTTGCCGCGGTAGGAAGCCAGCCGAGGGAACTGGTGGCCCGTTAACATTACATAGGGGTAAGACTTATCATCTCTAAATAGAATATTAAATGGCGGAGCCAACTCTTTAATGAGATTGTTCTCTAGAATGAGGGCTTCGGTTTCGGTCCGTGTTACTGTTGTTTCGTAACGGGCGATTTTGCCCACCATGAGTGCTATGCGTGGAGAAAGTTGTTTGCTTTGAAAATAACTGGAGACGCGTTTTTTAAGGTGGCGAGCTTTGCCAACATATAGAATCTGCCCCGCTTCATCAAAGAAGCGATACACCCCCGGCAATCCGGGTAGCCGTTTAACGTCCTGCTGAAGGTTTTCAAAAAAAGAATTACTCATGCGTTGGGATATTTTCTGCCAAATCGTAGACAACTATGGTGATGCTGGTATTTGCTGGCGTCTAGCCCGAAGCTTATCAAGTCTTCATGGCCAAGAAGTACGCATTTTCTGCAATGACTTGCCAACCCTTAATTTACTCGCTTCTGGCAGCAATGAAGCTCTCAGCCACAAAATTGATCTGCAACCATGGGAAGCTAGCTATAACAACGCCAGGCATCCCGTGCAAACTCCGGATGTAGTCATTGAAGCTTTTGCTTGCGATTTACCAGAGCGTTATCTTGCAGGACTCTTTGTTGCACCCGTAAAACCCATCATTATTAATTTAGAGTACCTCAGTGCTGAGCCCTGGATTTCAGAATTTCATGCAAAGGCATCGCCGCAATCTCATGGCATTTCGAAGTATTTTTTCTTCCCAGGATTTCAGGATGATGTTGGTGGCCTACTACTGGACCCCATTCCTCCTGAAGGAGCACAAGTTACCCATCTCGTTCCGAAGAGTTTGCAATCGATCTGGTTAAAACTGCGGCCTGGGGCAAAACGCATCAGTATTTTTTGCTACCCCGGAGCGCCCTTACGCAAATGGCTTGAAGACTTAGGCAATCTTGGAGAAAGCATTGATATATTGCTGACCCATGGGCACGCAGAGCTCTTAAATCTACCCGGTGAAAAAGCTATTCACTTACCTGCGAACATTCAACTCCTCTCAATGCCATTTGTATCGCAAGATGAATATGACTGGGTGCTTTCCCAGTGCGACTTTAATATTGTTCGGGGTGAAGATTCATTCATTCGCGCACAACTTGCTGGCCAACCATTTATTTGGCACATCTATCCCCAAGAAGATTCTGTCCACGAAGTCAAATTAGCTGCCTTTTTAGATCTATACCTAGAGAATGCTAGCCAAGAACTTAGATTAGCCGCGATTGCTGCAATGACTTGGGCCATGCCCAGTCAATGGCTCCAATCTCTAGATGCCTGGCATAGCCACTCTATTGCCTGGCGTGCCCACATCCTCAAAAAACAAGACGATGGCGGTCTGGCTGCACGCTTAATGCGCTTTATAGCCTAAGCCCTGCAATAAAGGCTTGTGGGCGGTTACAATCTTGTTTTTGATAAAAACCGCAGAAAAATAGCTCTGCACCCAGGAATAGCAAGATGAAAACAGCACAAGAACTCCGCGTTGGTAACGTAGTAATGATCGGCACCGATGCCATGGTCGTTTTAAAAGCCGAATACAGCCGCTCAGGCCGCAACTCCTCAGTTGTGAAAATGAAAATGAAGAACTTGTTAACTGGCGCGCCTAACGAAGGTGTTTATAAAGCCGATGACAAGTTTGATGTCGTCATTCTCGAAAAGAAAGACTGCACTTATTCTTATTTCGCAGATCCAATGTATGTCTTTATGGATGGTGACTATAACCAGTACGAGGTTGAAGCTGAATTCATGGGTGATGCATTAAATTACCTCGAAGAAAGCATGCCATGCGAAGTGGTATTCTACGAAGGTAAAGCACTTTCAGTAGCAATGCCAAACTCACTTGTTCGTGAAATCATTTACACAGAACCTGCAGTAAAAGGTGACACCAGCTCCGGCAAGGTGTTGAAGAATGCAAAACTAGCTACTGGCTATGAGTTGCAAGTTCCATTGTTCTGCAACACTGGTGACAAGATCGAAATAGATACTCGTACCGGTGAATACCGCAGCCGTGCTAACTAAATAAAAACTGAGTTGCAAACACTCAAACAAAAGCCCAGCATGCTGGGCTTTTTTATTTTGGTGCTTAAGGCCATAATATCGAAATGATAAATAACATCCCACACACAATCAGACCCCTCAAGGTTACTGATATTCCGCAACTCATAGACTGTGTAAGGCGCTGCTATGGAGATAGCTATCCTTTTCATGAAATGTATGATCCGGTAGCACTGCAAAAAATGGTGGATGACAAATTAATGCACTCCGTTGTTGCCATTCATGCAGATGGTCATCTGATAGGTCATTGCGCACTTACTTTTGACAGCGATAACAATACCTCCCCAGAAGCTGGCAAGATGATTGTTGACCCAGATTTTCGTGGTCATCATATTGCCGAAGAGATGGCAAAAGTTCGTATTGATATTGCCAAGCAATTAGATTTAGTAGGATTTTGGACTGACTGCGTTACTAACCATCCTTATAGCCAAGATGAAATGATTGCATTTGGCGCTCAAGAGACGGGGATTTTACTGGGCGCGTCCCCCTCTCGGGAAATGGCTGGATTGCAAAACTTTGCTGACACTCGCATGTCTTTTCTATCTTGCTATCTCCCACTAAAAGAAAATGTCAACACGATTTACCTCCCAGAAAATCATTTTGATTTTATAAATGATTTAGCTACGAGGGTGAACGTCAAAAGAAAGATTGCGATATCCAATAGTTTAGGATCCGGCAAATCAGCATATAGCGTCAAAGTTAATCCTGCGACCCAAATGGCTAATTTTAAGGTGCAGCATATCGGCGAAGACTTTTCCTCAGCCATGAGTACTGAGCTTGCAAAGCTCGACTCACAGAACTTAGCTTTTACGATGCTGAACCTGCCCATATCTCAAGAAGCAGCTGGTTTAGCTTTTTCTCAGCTAGAAGATTTGGGATTCTTTTGGGGTGCCTGGCTTCCCAATTATTCAGCTCAAGGCGATGTAATACGTCTGCAAAAACTTCATGAATCAATCAACGTAGATGAGATCATTTGCGCAAGAGCCCAGGGCGAGGAAATTAAAAAATATGTTATTTCCGAATGGAATCGGGTAACGCCTAAAAATGAAAGAGGCACTTACTAACAGTATTGATTAAATCAATCTGAATTGTTTTAATAAATCTTTTGCATGTAGATACTGCGCCTCATCTTGCAAATCATCCCAAGCTAATGCGGGTGACTTTGGCATTAAGCAATTTAAACGCTCCATAGATTCTGATTTTTTAGCTTGAGATAGCTTCAGTTTTGCAAGTAATTGATCAGCTAAATCTGGGCGATTACAAATCAGGACTGCATCACAGCCAGCATTGAGTGCCAACTCAGCACCCTTCACGACAGAGCCCGCAACACTAGCTCCCTCCATTGATAGATCGTCACTAAAGATCACGCCCTCAAATCCCAGCTCCTGGCGTAGGATTGAATGCAGCCAGATACTAGAAAATCCTGCGGGGTTCTTATCTACCTTGGGATAGATGACGTGAGCAGGCATGACTGCTGCCAAACTAAGATCTAACCACTCATAGGGCTTAGCATCATTATTCAAAATTTGAGCTAAGGAACGCTCATCTACTGGAATGGCTACATGAGAATCTGCTTCTACCCAACCATGCCCTGGAAAATGTTTACCACAATTAGCCATAACAGCTAAACGCAAGCCTTCATTTAGACTCTTTGCTAAGGCAAACACAATTTGTGGATCACGACTAAATGAACGATCACCAATCACTCCACTTCGACCAAAATCTAAATCAAGAACAGGAGTAAAACTGAAGTCCACACCACAAGCCCGCAGCTCAGCAGCCAATATGTATCCGCAAGCAGTAGCTGCCGCCATCGCAAGCGCTGCTGATTCAGCGGCATGGGTCGATTGACTCTTAGCACCCCATAGCTCACCCAACTTTCGCATTGCTGGAAGATGGGTAAAGCCATCAGTCTTGGCGCGCTGCACTCTCCCGCCCTCATGATCAATTGAAATGAGTACATCAGGTCGTAGCTTTTTGATTTCAGCAGTGAGTTTGGTGAGCTGCTTGCGATTAGCAAAGTTTCTACCAAATAAAATGACACCACCTGTCAAAGGATCTCGAATACGACGACGATCTTCGGCATTTAATTCAAGGCCTTCAACATCTAATGTGACTGGGCCTGGATTCATAGTGAATTTACTCATTTCTTCCCCTGGATATTTTTTGCTTATGACTTTTATTTTTGAGTAACAATTACATGGGCAATGGCCATATCCTGCTCGTCACTGACAGTAACTTGTGCTTCCCAATTCTTTTCCGCCATAAACTGAGCTAGAGCACCTAAATACGAAGTCACTGGCTTGCCACTGGGTTCATTTAAGATTTGTAATGAGCGCCAAGTCATTGGCATTCTCATTCCTAGGCCGATCGCCTTAGAGAAGGCTTCTTTAGCTGCAAAGCGTGTCGCCAAAAAAGCAATCCCTCGCTTGTGATTTCTGGCAAGGCGATGTTTAAATATCAACATCTCATCAGGGCCCAAAATTCTCTCTGCCAGACGACCATTGGTGCGGTCATAAGCTGCTTGTAAGCGCTCAATCTGAAGAATGTCTGTGCCGATACCGATGATCATTTGGATTATTTCGCTCTTGCTTGAGCCATTAAGGATTTCATATCGGTGATGGCTTTTTGCCAACCCTTAAATATTGCCTCAGCCACAATCGCATGCCCGATATTCAGTTCAGATAACTCAGTGATAGCTGCAACAGGCATCACATTACCTTCATGTAGCCCATGCCCGGCGTTCACTCTTAATCCAATACTTTTCCCAAACTGAGCTGCCTTACGAATACGCTCTAATTCTGTCACCTGATCTGCACCCAATAAGTCTGCATAACGACCAGTATGTAACTCCACCACTGTGGCCCCAGCTTCTTTTGCGGCCTGAATTTGTTTTTCTTCTGGATCAATAAAGAGTGATACCCGAATTCCTGCCTCTTGTAGTTGCTTTGATGCAGCCTTCACTGCTGCAAAATGTCCTGCTACATCTAGACCACCTTCAGTAGTCACTTCCTCTCGCTTCTCAGGGACTAAGCACACATCGTGTGGCTTTACCTTACAAGCAATCTTGATCATTTCCGGGGTAACTGCGCACTCGAGATTCATACGCGTTTTGATGAGTGGCCGGAGCGTTAATAGATCAGCATCTTTAATATGGCGGCGATCTTCGCGCAAATGCAGGGTAATTAAATCTGCACCAGCTTCTTCAGCCAATTGCGCTGCCTTAATAGGATCTGGGTAAACCGTACCCCTGGCATTACGCAGTGTGGCTACATGATCGATGTTGATACCAAGTTCTAGGGTTGTCATGGCTGTAGATTACTAGATTTTTTTAAGATCAATCAGAATTTGTCTGGTGGTCAAGACTTGGTCTTGCAGATGCAAACCCAGGAGATAGCGCATGAGCTGCTTACTCTCCGATAATGTTTCTGGATCAGAAAAATCTCCAACTGCAATTGCGAGTAGGGATTTACCGGTCAATATCGGCCAATGCCCCGGATCATCCTCCTGGGCTGGACGAACACCGCGCTCAGGTTGGTAGACATACCGAGTCTTAGCATCGGGCAATTCATTGGTTTCAACACAGCGATCCAAAGCAGCCGCATAACCGGTTTCTTGCAAGAGTGATAGCTCAAATGGGCGCAAGATCTCTTCTAGGCCTTTAGATTCAAACTCAAGATTTGATAAAGCATTGATCGTTTCTGTATAACGATCATAGAGTTTTTCGTAGTCGTCTTCGCGCGCTAAAAATTTGACGAGTAATTCATTGAGATAGAAGCCGCATAGTAGTGCATCACCAACTAATGAAGGCATCCCACCCACCCACTCAGACTTTGTAAGCGTGCGTAACTCCGACTTGCCACTCCAAGAAACCAAAAGTGGCTGAAAGCGTTGTAATACAGGGCGCAATGTCGAGTGTGGGCGCTTTGCGCCTTTAGCAATTAAGGCCATGCGGCCATATTGCCGCGTGAAGACATCCAGAATTAAGCTAGTCTCTTTATAGGGAATGCTGTGCAATACAAAAGCAGGCTCGTCAGCAACGCGAATCGAGGCCATCAGAATTTATTCCAGACCCTGCGCCCGTAATTCAGCGCGATCATCAGCCCAACCCCGTTTTACTTTAACCCAAGTCTCTAAAAAGACTTTGCCATCAAAGAGCTTTTCCATATCAATACGGGCATCAGTAGAGATCTTTTTGAGACGCTCACCCTTGGCACCAATAATCATGGCTTTATGGCTATCACGATCAACCAAAATAGTTGCAGCGATACGGCGCATCTTGCCATCCATCTTAAATTGATCAATCACCACTGTACTGGTATATGGCAACTCTTCACCAGTAAAGCGGAAGACCTTCTCACGCAGAATTTCAGCAGCGAGGAAGCGCTCACTACGGTCGGTAATGGTATCGCCATCGTAGACAGCCGGTGCTTCAGGTAAATAACCCTCTAATACATCTAAGAGTCTTTGAATATCGCCAGGGCTTTTCGCACTCATCGGCACAATTTCTGCAAACTCAGACTTTTGATCTTCATGGCCACCCAACTCATTCCATGGCCGTGCCATATCTTTCATAAAGTTCAGTAAAGCCTGATCACGTTCAGAAGGTGTCTGAAACCGGCTATTAAAAAGATCTAATTTATTGAGAACCAATACCACCGGCAAATCATCTGGTAGTAGTTTTAAAACTTTCTTATCGTCTTCGCCAAAGTATCCAGCTTCAACTACAAAGCAGGCTACGTTGACATCCTGTAGCGCTGTTGTCACTGTGCGGTTCAAGGCTTTATTAAGCGTATTCATCAGACGAGTCTGAAAGCCCGGTGTATCGATGAAAATAAATTGTGCCTCTTCACGATTCTGAATACCCAAAATACGGTGGCGTGTTGTTTGAGCCTTGCGAGAGGTAATGCTAATCTTTTGGCCAACCAAAGCATTGAGCAGGGTTGATTTGCCCATATTAGGACGCCCAACAATAGCGATAGTGCCGCATTTAAACACGATTAGCCCTTCAGCTTAAGATTCAACTGCTCTTCGGCTACTTCTTTTTTGGCTGCTTTTTTCTTAGCCGACCGAGTTTTCTTGGGTTTACGAGATTCCTGCGGCAAAGCCTTGGGAACTGCTAGCAAAGCCTTCTTCGCGGCGGACTGTTCAGCCGCGCGACGTGATGCACCCTCACCTTTTACGGATACCTTCAGGCTAGGAATTAAGCATTCGACTTCAAATTGCTGGTTATGAGCAGCGCCAGTAGTGCCAGTCACGTTATACGTAGGCAAAGGCAACTGATAACTTTGTAAACATTCTTGCAAGAGTGTTTTGTCATCCTTACCTAAAGTCTTCGGATCAACTTGCGCGAGGATAATCGAATATAACTTTCGCAGACATCCTTTGGCGGCATCAAATCCACCATCTAAAAAGATGGCGCCAGTAACTGCCTCTAATGTGTCAGCCAAAATTGATGGGCGACGAAAGCCACCACTCTTGAGCTCACCCTCACCCAGACGCAAATAGTCTGATAAAGACAAAGTTTGTGCAATCTCATATAAAGCTTGCTGCTTAACCAAATTAGCACGCACACGCGAGAGATCGCCTTCATCTAAATCGGAGTAACGCTCATACAGTAAATCTGCAACCACGCAATTGAGAATTGAATCTCCTAAAAACTCCAAGCGCTCGTTATTTTTCTTGCTGTGACTGCGGTGAGTCAAAGCTTGATTCAAGAGCTCGGGCTTCTTGAATGTATAGCCAAGACGCTCTTGCAGTGGTGCGGTTTCGATAACGGCGCGCGCGTTCATGATATTTACTCGAAGCCGCCGATGCGACCCAGGTTGCCGAGATTTAACCAGACAAAGAAGGCTCTACCCACAATATTTTTGTCAGGTACAAAGCCCCAGTAACGAGAATCAGCACTGTTATCACGGTTGTCGCCCATAGCAAAGTAATGCCCTGGTGGCACAGTGCAAGTTAAACCCGCTTGCTGATATTGGCAAAAATCTGAGCCTGGAAAGCGCTCAGTCGGAAATACGGTTGCAGGACGATCTGGATCATTCAATATTTCGTGACGATTGCCCCCCAAATCTACTGGGAATGTCTCTACATAACGTTTTGCATAACGCATGTTCTCAGGATCAAGATAGGACTCGCCACCACTGTAATCCAATGGTTGACCATTAATCGTCAGGCGTTTGTCTTGATAAGTAATCACATCGCCCGGTAAGGCAACCACGCGCTTAATGTAATCAACAGACTCATCACGTGGGTAACGAAAAACTACTACATCGCCGTGCTTTGGGGTACCAAGTTCTACGACCTTTTGATTGATCACCGGTAGACGAATTCCGTAGGTAAATTTATTGACCAAGATGAAATCGCCAATTTGTAAAGTTGGGATCATTGAGCCCGATGGAATCTTAAAGGGCTCAACAATGAAGGAGCGCAGAACAAATACTGCACAGATCACTGGGAAGAAACCTGCGGTGTACTCTAACCATAAAGGCATGCGGTCGATACCCGCCATGCGTCTTTGGGGTGCAAAGTAGAGCTTGTCAGCGGCGTAAGCAATGCCAGTGATAATGACCAAGATCAAAAGAATTAGCGCAAAGTTCATTAACCCTCTACCTGCAAAATAGCCAAGAAAGCTTCCTGTGGAATTTCCACATTACCTACTTGTTTCATACGCTTCTTACCTTCTTTTTGCTTCTCTAGCAGCTTGCGCTTACGAGAGATATCGCCACCATAACATTTAGCTAAAACATTTTTACGCAAAGCTTTGACGTTTTCACGCGCCACAATATTGCTACCAATCGCCGCCTGAATAGCCACATCAAACATTTGACGCGGAATAATGCCGCGCATCTTAGACACTACCTCGCGACCACGGTGCTGACTATTGCTCCTATGGATAATCACCGACAAAGCATCAACCCGGTCACCATTAATTAAAATATCGACTTTGACTACATCAGCCGGGCGATATTCTTTAAACTCATAGTCCATCGAAGCATAGCCCCGTGAAATCGATTTCAGGCGATCGAAAAAGTCCATCACAATCTCTGCCATTGGTAATTCATAAGTCAGTTGTACTTGGCGGCCTAAATAATTCATGCCCGTCTGAATGCCGCGCTTACCAACACACAAGGTAATGATGGAGCCTACATACTCTTGAGGCATGTAGAGATTAACCGTCACGATCGGCTCCAGGATGATGTCGACTTTACTAGTCTCAGGCATCTTCGATGGGTTATCTACCATAATGATCGTGCCGTCTGATTGCTGCACTTGATACACCACGGTTGGTGCGGTGGTAATCAAGTTCATGTCGTACTGGCGCTCTAAACGCTCTTGCACAATCTCCATGTGAAGCAGGCCCAAGAATCCGCAACGGAATCCAAAACCTAAAGCTTGAGACACTTCTGGCTCATATAAAAGAGAAGCGTCATTGAGTTTTAACTTCTCCAGAGATTCACGCAGCTGATCGTACTCACTTGCTTCGACTGGATACAAGCCAGCAAATACTTGGGATTTGACTTCTTTAAATCCAGGCAATGGCACGATAGCGGGCATGCGACCTACTTGTCCCACAGCATGTGTAATGGTATCGCCTACTTTTGCAGCCTTAAGCTCTTTAATACCTGCAATGATGAAGCCTACTTGACCAGCACTGAGCTCAGGCCGATCAACTGACTTAGGACTGAAGACGCCGACATGCTCAACTAAGTGCGTTGAACCATTAGCCATCAAAGTAATTTTGTCTTTGGGCTTAAGAGTGCCGTTCACAACGCGCACTAACATCACCACACCAACGTAGTTATCAAACCAAGAGTCAATGATGAGGCACTGCAGCGGCGCACTAGCATCACCCTTTGGTGGTGGCACACGACGAATCATTTCTTCAATGACTTCGTGAACTCCCAGACCAGTCTTTGCAGAACAAGTGACGGCATCAGTAGCATCAATCCCAATCACATCTTCAATTTCTTGAATGGCGCGTTCAGGATCAGCTTGCGGCAAATCAATCTTATTGAGAACGGGGACTACTTCAACGCCAAGCTCAATCGCGGTGTAACAGTTCGCCACCGTCTGCGCCTCAACACCCTGACTGGCATCAACCACCAATAAAGCACCTTCACAAGCTGATAAAGAGCGACTAACCTCGTATGAGAAGTCCACATGCCCAGGGGTATCAATCAAATTGAGGTTATAAATCTTGCCGTCTTTGGCTTTGTAGCTTAGTGCAGCAGTTTGGGCTTTAATCGTGATGCCGCGTTCACGCTCAATATCCATTGAATCGAGAACCTGGGCTTCCATTTCGCGATCAGAAAGACCGCCACAAAGTTGAATAATGCGATCCGCAAGCGTAGATTTGCCGTGATCAATATGGGCGATGATAGAAAAATTGCGGATTAAATCCATGGCGTCTTAATAAGTCATTCAAAAAACGCCTTGTCAGAACGCACCACAATGATGCGCTGCAAAAAGTCGTCTTAAATGGATTGTAATGGGTGGCGCCTAAAAGGCAGCAAACCCCATTTTTTAGCCTAAAAAGGGCCTATTTTGGCCTTACTGGAATGACCAAGGTGCTATCAGAACGGCGAATAAAGACTGGGACAGCCTTATTGGCATCAAGGCCTTTCACCAGAGCTTCAAACTGCTTCACGCCCGTGATATCGGCATCGGCAATCCGAATAATCACATCGCCAGGGCGAACTCCCGCTTTTGCCAAAGGACCATCGCCCAGGCCGGTAACCTCAACACCGCCCTTGATATTTAAATCTTTCTTTTTAGTATCGGATAAGTCAGTGACTGTTACTCCAAAGGCGCTGACACCGTTGCTATTTGCAGGAGGGGCATCTGACTTTTTAGCAGCCGCTTGCGCAGAATCTGTATCCGCAACAGTGACAGTCAAATCACGCGTACCGCCCTTACGCCAAACTTGTACAGTAGCCGTAGTACCTGGTTTAGTTTCACCAACAACACGCGGTAAATCAGTGGACTTATTAAGCTCGCGCCCATTAAAACTGAGGATCACATCGCCAGCTTCAATGCCGCCAGCTGCTGCAGGACCATTAGGCTCAACATTACGCACATAAGCACCACGAGGTTTACCTAAACCTAAACTCTCAGCAACCTCTTTTGTCATTTCGCCTAAGGCAACACCAATTCGACCGCGCGTCATTTTTCCATTAGTACGTAATTGGTCAGCCACCCGCATCGCTTCATCAATGGGGATTGCGAATGAAATTCCCATATAGCCACCCGAGCGACTAAAAATTTGAGAGTTAATGCCGATGACTTGCCCAGCAGTATTTAATAATGGGCCGCCAGAGTTACCTGGATTGACCGCAACGTCAGTCTGGATAAAAGGTAAGTAATCTCCAGTATCACGACTCTTTGCCGACACAATGCCTGCTGTTACGGTGTTCTCAAGGCCGAACGGAGAACCGATCGCCAAAACCCACTCGCCTACCCTGACCTTCGAAGAGTCACCCATGGGCAATCTTGGTAAGTCACGCGCTTCAATTTTTACTACTGCTACATCAGTGCGTTTATCTAAACCTAACAACTTGGCTTTGAACTCACGCTTATCCGTTAAGGTGACATAAATAGTGGTTGCACCCTCAACAACGTGTGCATTAGTCAAAATCAAACCATTGGATTCAATAATGAAACCAGAGCCAACACCACGATCTGCTTCTTGCGGTTTACCAGCATTCGGTTGAGCTTGTTTTGGTCCATTCGGATTGCTGGGAATCGGTACACCAAAGAAACGGCGAAAGAATTCTGCTTGATCCTCAGGCATTCCTGGGATGCCGCCTTGAGACTGCTGAACCATGACCTTTTCAGTGGTACGAATATTCACCACAGCTGGACTGGCGCGTTCAACTAAATCCGCAAAATCCGGAATCATGACCCGAGGATTTTGTGCGGAAGCATTGGGTATTAATGTAGTTTGCCCAAGACTAAAAATAGCTAAGAGCGCGATAAGGTACTTTTTCATGATGCTATAGACCTACTTGGTAAAAAACCAAAAAGTGGAGATAAAGAGAATATTAGGTCAGCTTACCAAAAATCAAGGTGCCGTTAGTACCACCAAAGCCAAAGTTGTTTTTGACCGCATGCTCGATCTTCACGTCCCTAGCGGTATTGGCGCAGTAGTCCAAGTCACACTCAGGGTCCTGATTGAAGATATTGATGGTTGGTGGGGATTTCTGGTGATGGAGCGCCAGAATAGTGAAAACAGACTCCAAACCGCCTGCGCCGCCCAAAAGGTGGCCAGTCATCGACTTGGTTGAATTAATTAAAACCTTTTTGGCTTGATCGCCCAAAGCCGCTTTAATGGCTTCGGTTTCATTCTTATCGCCCAGTGGCGTAGAGGTGCCATGGGCATTCAAATACTGAATTTGGTCGGGATTTAAATGGGCATCACGCATGGCATTGACCATACAGCGGCGTGGGCCGTCCATATTGGGTGCAGTCATGTGATACGCATCGCCACTCATACCAAAACCGAGTAGCTCGCAATAGATTTTTGCGCCACGTGCTTTTGCATGCTCATACTCTTCGACTACCACCACACCAGCACCTTCGCCAAGAACAAAACCATCACGGTCTTTATCCCAAGGACGAGAAGCAGTGGCAGGATCATCATTGCGGGTTGAGAGCGCTCTTGCTGAAGCAAAGCCACCAACACCTAAAGCTGAAATAGTAGATTCAGCACCACCGGCAACCATTACATCGGCATCGCCGTACTGAATTAAGCGGGCAGCTAGACCAATGCTATGCAAACCAGTAGTACAGGCTGTAACTGCTGCAACGTTTGGGCCTTTGAGACCAAATAAAATACTGAGATGCCCAGAAATCATATTGATGATTGAGCCAGGCACAAAGAATGGTGAGATACGACGAGGGCCGCGAGCCAATAGCTCAGCCCCAGTTTCCTCAATCATTGGTAGGCCACCAATGCCAGAGCCGACCATCACGCCTACGCGCTCGGCATTTTGCTCATTGATCTCTAGACCGCTGTCACGAATAGCTTGCGCACCCGCAGCAATACCGAAATGGATAAAAGTATCCATATGGCGTGCTTCTTTGGCAGAAACATATTCTTCAACGTTGAAATCTTTCACCTCTCCCGCGAAATGAACGCTGAGTGGAGTGTGATCAAACTTCGTGATCGTAGCAATGCCAGATTTGCCCGCAAGCAAATTAGACCAAGCTACATCAACTGAATTACCAACAGGTGAGATGAGACCAAGGCCGGTAACTACTACCCGGCGTCGGCCATTTGATGCTGACACAGTAATACCTAGGCTAGGGAATTAACCCTGAGCTTTTGATTTAGCGAAGTCGATCGCGAGCTGAACTGTGGTGATTTTTTCGGCTTCCTCATCAGGAATTTCGATACCAAATTCATCTTCCAAAGCCATTACCAGCTCAACAGTGTCAAGAGAGTCAGCGCCCAGGTCATTCACAAAAGAAGATTCATTTTTGATATCTCCTTCAGCGACGCCCAATTGCTCAGCGACGATTTTCTTAACGCGTTGTTCGATGTTATCCATTAAGTCCCCCAGGGGTTGTAAAAAAACGATTGAAGAATTTTATCAGCTTGGCCGAGTAATTTAGCAAATTCGCCTAAAAATGGTCAAATCCTTACTTTGGCCTTAGGCTAAATAGAGTCCGCCATTGACGTGTAGGGTATTACCCGTAATGTATCCAGCCGCTGGAGAGGCCAAAAATGCCACTGCCTGGGCCACATCCTCAGGACTCCCTAAGCGCGCTAAAGGAATGTTCACTTTTAGGGCATTTTGCTGTTCTTCACTCAGAGCACGGGTCATATCGGTATCAATAAATCCAGGTGCTACGCAATTAACAGTGATATTACGACTACCAATTTCACGAGCCAGCGCACGGGTCATCCCAGAAACCCCTGCTTTTGCAGCGGCATAATTCGCCTGCCCTGCATTGCCCATGTGACCCACGATTGAAGTGATATTAATAATGCGGCCACCACGTGCTTTCATCATCGGGCGTAAAACAGCTTGAGACAAGCGAAACACTGAACTCAAATTGGTATCAATCACATCAGCCCATTCATCTGTCTTCATACGCATTGCTAAGTTGTCGCGTGTGATGCCAGCGTTATTCACCAGAATATTGATGCTGCCATAGTCTTTCACAATCTGCTCAATCATTTCCTCGCAAGCATTTGCTGCCGTGACATTCAAAACTAAACCACAGCCACCCGAAGGCTTTAAGCGTGCATCAATTGCTTTAGCACCATCAGCAGAAGTTGCAGTACCAATCACCTTGGCGCCACACTTAGCCAATTCATCTGCAATCGCTTGACCGATACCACGTGATGCGCCAGTTACCAGAGCAATTTGTCCACTTAAGTCAAGATTCATATTTGTATTCCGCTATATCAATAGTGCTTATTTTAAGGCAGCCAGTACTTCATTCAGACTGGTCTCATCAAATACTGGCACGCCAGTCACCTGATCGTTAATTCGCTTAGTTAATCCCGCTAATACCTTGCCAGGACCGCACTCGACCACCTGAGTAATCCCTTGAGCGGCCATCGCCTGAATTGTTTCTTGCCAACGTACCGGCTTAGCAGCTTGGCGCACTAAGGCGTCCTTGATGGCGCTTGGATCATTCAAGATTTGAACATCCACGTTATTAATCACGGAGATTATTGGTGCTTTGAATTCAATCTTTGCAAGATAGCCTTTGAGCTTTTCAGAAGCGGGTTGCAATAAAGAAGAATGAAACGGCGCAGACACTGGGAGAGGTAATGCACGTTTAGCGCCCGCAGCTTTTAGCAACTCACAAGCCTTAGTCACCGCATCGCTTGCTCCAGCAATCACGACTTGACCAGGCGCATTGAAGTTCACTGCCTCAACAACACCTCCAGAGGTAGCACTAGCTTCTGCGCAAACCTGAATGACTGTTGCATCATCTAAACCTAAAATCGCAGCCATACCACCCGTGCCTACAGGTACAGCACTTTGCATTGCTTCTGCACGAAAACGCACTAAAGGCACAGCGTCTTTGAAGGAAATAACACCAGCAGCAACTAAGGCTGAGTATTCACCTAAGCTATGGCCAGCCATCACCTTCGGTGTAGGCCCGCCGGCAGCCAACCAAGCACGATAAAAAGCTACGCCAGCAGTCAACATCACTGGTTGAGTATTGGTCGTTAACGATAGCGCCTCTGTAGGGCCTTCGGCAATTAACTTAGCAATATCTTCACCCAAAGCTTCTGAAGCTTCTTGTAATGTTGCACGCACTTCAGGGCGCTCAGAAATAGAATTGAGCATGCCTACAGATTGGGAGCCTTGACCGGGGAATACGAATGCAGATGTCATGTGATTAATTTAGGAAGTAATAAAGAAAATAGTTTTAATACTTGAGTGCAACCGCACCCCAAGCAAAGCCACCACCTACACCTTCTAATAAAAGATGTTGTCCACGTTGAATTTGGCCAGAACGCACACCAGCATCTAGTGCCAAGGGAATCGATGCTGCAGAGGTATTGCCATGTTCATGCACTGTCACAATCACTTTATCCATGGACATCCCCATCTTCTTAGCGGTGCCTTCCATAATACGAATATTGGCTTGATGCGGTACCAACCAATCAATTTGTTCTGGCTTGAGATTGGCTTTTTCTAGAACCTCATGAGCTACTTGCTCTAATACTTTGACTGCCAATTTAAATACCGCTTGGCCATCCATCGTCATAAATGGGGAGCCGTGAACTTCGCCATTACCGGCGCGACCAGGTACACATAATATGTTGCGCTGACTACCATCAGCATGCAAAGCGGTAGCTAGAATGCCGGGTTCATTCGAGGCTTCAAGCACGACCGCACCGGCCCCATCACCAAACAACACACAAGTACCACGATCTTGGAAATCTAAAATGCGTGAGAAAGTCTCAGCACCAATGACCAAGACTTTTTTATAGGAGCCAGTCCGAATAAACGCATCTGCAGTAGCAAGGGCATAGGTAAACCCTGCGCACACTGCTTGAACATCAAATGCAGCACAGGCGGTATGAGCACCTAATTTGTCTTGGACTACACAAGCAGTGCTTGGAAAGCCACCCAAATGATCTGGTGTAGAAGTTGACAAGATGATCAGATCTAAATCTTCTGAAGTAATGCCGGCACTCATTAATGCGGCTTGTGCTGCTTTGACAGCAAGATCACTCGTCAGCTCATGTTCAGCAGCAAAGTGACGTGCAGAAATACCGCTACGAGTAGTAATCCACTCATCGCTTGTCTCTAAGCCGGATTTAGCCAAATGCTCCACCAAGTCTTGGTTAGTTAAGCGCTGCTCAGGAAGATAACTTCCGGTTCCGGCTACTCTTGCAAAGGTACTCATTCTTTCGTCTCCACCGCAAAGGCTGCAGCAATGCGCTCAACCATGCGATTTTTAGAAGCTTCATAGGCACGATCTAAAGCAAAACCAAATCCAAAGCGGTCAGCTGAGCCGTGGCTCTTAATGACACAACCGCGTAAACCTAACAATACAGCACCGTTGTAACGACGATGATCTACACGCTTACGTACACGCAGCAATGGCACCATAGCGCAGATAGCCATCAATTTGGTGAGCCATGAGCGATTAAATTCTGACCGAATCAAACCACTCATCATTTTTGCCAAACCTTCGCTGGCCTTTAGCACCACATTACCCACAAATCCATCACACACCACAATATCGGTAGTGCCTTTAAAAATATCATTGCCTTCTACGTTGCCATAAAAGTTTAAATTGGTTTGGCGTAGCAACTCACCGGTTTGCTTCACTACTTCATTGCCCTTAATCACTTCTTCGCCAATATTGAGAAGGCCAATTGAGGGGTTTTGCTTACCATCTACCACCTGCACCATGACGCTAGCCATTTGGGCAAACTGCACAAGATGCATTGGCTCACAATCCGCATTGGCGCCAAGATCAAGCATGGTTGTACCGAGCCCCAACTCATTCGGAATGGCAGTTGCAATCGCTGGACGGTCAACACCATCAAGGGTTTTAAGAATGTAGCGGGAAATGGCCATGAGTGCGCCTGTATTGCCAGAAGAGATCACCGCATCCGCTTTGCCCTCTTTGACTTGTTCAATTGCCACACGCATGGACGAATCTTTTTTGCGACGCAAAGCAACTTCGATGGGATCGTCCATCAACACCACTTCGCTTGCGGAAATAATTTGAATACGCTCCATAGGAACGTTTGGAGATTTACTCAAGACTTGCTTGATTAAATCGGAATCACCCACCAGGATAATTTTTACATCAGCATGTTTTTCTAGAAAATCGCAGGCGGCAGGAACCGTCACTACGATTCCATGATCTCCGCCCATGGCATCAATAGCTAGAGTAACGCTCATAAACTCATTAATTGCTGCAAGTGATTTATCTAAGAAAAAAGCGGCTTTTTTGGGAGCCGCTTCGATCTATTTAGACTAAAAAATTAGTCGTTTTTAGTTTTAACAACTTTACGACCACGATAGTAGCCATTTGGTGAAATGTGGTGACGCAAATGAGCTTCACCAGTTGTGGCTTCAACAGCCGTAGCAGGTGCGGTCAAAAAGTCGTGCGCACGATGCATGCCACGTTTGGAAGGTGATTTTTTATTTTGTTGGACGGCCATATTGAACTCCTAAGCAAGGCGACATTCTAGCATGAAAAAGCGTCTAAATGCTTGATTTATCGATCAAGAATACTTAAAACAACAGGGAAAGTAATGCCCTATTTATGAGTTTTTCTTCATATTTTTCAATATGTTAAAGGGATTTTCACGCTCATCGACCCCCTCATCTTCATCCTCAAGCCCAAACACCGTAGCATGAGGCTCACAAAAGCCCTCTGGATGCTTTGGAATCAAGGGTAAAGATAGTAAAACCTCATCCTCCATAGTTTCTAAGAGATTGAAATGCTGGCTGGCAACTAAGGGTTCTTGCTCCTCATCCTCTAAGGGGTAGGCATCCGCCTCGGCCTCTGAAGCCACTAGAACAAAGCGACGCTTCTCCTCTAAATCCACAGCGCAATCTTGCAAACAACGCTGGCAAACCAAATGTAGGCCACCATTTAAGGCTAGGTTCAAGATTTGGAGAGGCTCGCTACCAGGCGAATCCTCAAAATGGGTCTCCATTTCCCAGGCAAAGCCATCTCCTGGATTAATGCTCGCAACCTCCTTGGCAAGCCTTGGCATATCCGTAATCGCCAAAAATCCAGCCCCCCGATAGGTTTGTGGGGCACAAAAATCGACCTTTTTTAAAGCAATTGCTTCGGCCAATAACTGGACTTGAGGTAAAACTTGATTACGATTCATGGCATCAGTCTAAATCAAGGCATCCTCGAAAGTCAGCAGCAATGAGTAACTTAATGAATTCATCCAAAAATCCACCGCTCATCTTGGCGTCTACCTCGGTATATCGCCGTGAGCTTTTAGAACGCTTACGCATTCCTTTTGAAGTGGTCTCTCCCAAAGTGGATGAAACACCTCTGACTGGTGAAAGCACTCTTGAATTAGCATTACGTCTTGCCAAAGCAAAAGCAGCAGCAGTTGCAAAAGAACATCCTAACGCATGGGTCATCGGCTCTGATCAAGTAGCTGATTTGTGTGGCGCTGCAATTGGTAAGCCTGGTAATTTTGAGAGAGCCTTAGCGCAACTACAACTCATGCGCGGCCAAACCGTGACTTTTCATACGGCGCTGTGTTTAATGAAGGGTGATACACAAACTACATTAAACGTTCCCACTGAAGTGACGTTTCGAAAACTCTCTGATGATATTTTAGAAAGCTATCTACTTGCAGAAAAACCTTATGACTGCGCCGGTAGTGCTAAATCAGAAGGTCTAGGCATTAGCCTTCTAGAGTCGATCAAGAGTGATGACCCCACGGCCCTGATTGGCTTGCCGCTGATTGCTTTAACGGGTTTATTGCGTGACGCTGGCTTTGTTATTTCAGCATGACAAATTTAGGCACCCTCTTTTTAGTTCCCAATACCTTGGGTGATGATGCGCGCAGCGAACAATTACCATGGGTATTGCCGACAGAAACTATTATTCAAGCTGCAAAACTCAAACACTGGATTGTGGAAGATGCTAAGACAGCGCGCGCTCTATTAAAAGCTGTTGACAGTATTTCTCCACTTGCTTGCACTATTCAAGAGATGCAAATGAGCGAATGGCGAGGTGCAGCTCGTAATGCAAAGTATGGTGATGCTGTGAAGCCTGCCGACTTACTCAAACCACTGCTGGCTGGTAACGATATGGGACTGATGTCTGAAGCGGGTGTACCCGGAGTTGCTGACCCTGGCGCAGAATTAGTCCTAGCGGCACATCAACTTGGGGCTCGAGTAAAGCCTTTGGTTGGTCCAAGCTCGATCTTATTGGGCTTGATGGCCAGCGGTCTGAATGGCCAGCGCTTCGCTTTTCAGGGTTATCTGCCGCAAGACACGCATGAGCGCAGCGCCAAACTCAAGCAGCTTGAAGTGGAATCTCGAAAACTCCAACAAACCCAGATTTGGATTGAGACACCCTATCGCAATACTGCGATGCTGATGGCTTGTTTGAATTCTTTAGCACCGCAATCCTTGCTTTGCTTAGGAGTAGATCTTAGTCTCACATCCGAGATGATCACAACGCTTTCGGTTGCAGGTTGGCAGAAACGCTATCCAAATGAAGCAGCATATGCCCCATTGCAAAATAGGCCAGCCGTATTTCTACTACTGGCCTAATTGTTTACTTGAGATCTGGTGTCCTGACTAAAGCCTTACCAGCAGCTGCACCAGCCTCTGCGCCAAAGCGCTTAGCCACTCGCTCCGCAAAATTTTCTTTCATGGTGTAGTCGAGAATATCCGGGGCTTTAAAGATATCGCGCGCTACGGTATCTACCGTGCCATAGCCATCTACTAGACCAATCTTGACGGCCTGCTCGCCATTCCAAATGCGGCCAGAAAATAATCCAGGCACATCTTTTAAGCGCGCTCCACGGCCGTCTTTGACGACCGCAATAAATTGCTGATGAATTTCATCGATCATGGTCTTCACCATTTCAACTTGCTTAGGATCTTCTTTGCTAAAGGGATCCAGCATGCCTTTATTAGAGCCCGCAGTAATCATGCGACGTGTCACCCCAACTTTATCCATCAAACCTGTAAAACCAAAGCCTTCCATGATCACCCCGATAGAACCAACGAGGCTGGCTTTGTCTACCAAGATCTGATCACCGGCAACTGCCACGTAGTAACCACCTGAAGCGCAAATATCTTCAACCACTACATAAAATGGTTTGTTCGGATAAAGCTTGCGCAGGCGATGAATTTCATCATTGATCATTCCTGCTTGCACTGGAGAACCGCCCGGACTATTAATGCGTAAGACAACGCCAGCACTGTTTTCATTCTCAAAAGCAGAAACCAGTGAAGAATTGATATCCAAGGCATTGGCCATGGAGCTTGATGAAATCTCACCCTCTAGCGTCACCATCGCTGTGTGCTTCTCTGTACCCATGCCGCGCCCAGGAAGATGAAAATCAAATACTGAAAGAATCACTCCAACAATTACCACTAAAGTGAGTACACGCAGCACAGCTCTCCAGCGACGTGCCTTACGAGTCTCTTTCAAATTCTCTAGCAATAAATGCTCTAGAGCTTGACGTTCCCAATTTGGATTTGGATTATTTTCCATCTTTGATTCCTTAGTAATACCTGTTCAGTTACAGATTCTGTTTAAGCCATTGTGACAGTTCTGCCACATTATCGACATGCGCTAATGATTTTGAGGTCTTTAGGGTATCCGGGGGATGAGCGCCGTAAGTCACTGCAAGCGCATCTACTCCAGCATTAGCCGCCATATCTAAATCGTGGGTGGTATCCCCAATCATCAGTATCCGGCGAGTGGGCACTTGGGTTACATCCGATAACTCTAGCAACATCCCGGGATGGGGTTTTGAGAAAGACTCATCGGCTGTCCGCGTTTCATGAAAGAGATGACCAATTTGATGATGCTTTAAAGAACGATCTAAGCCTACCCTAGATTTGCCAGTTGCCACACCCAAGAGATATTGATCGGCCCGAAGCTTTTCTAGTAGCTCACGTATGCCAACAAATAAATCAAGCTCATGGTCCTTGGCTAAATAGTGGAAACGGAAACGATCAGTCAATTTTGGAAAATACTCCGGCTCAATCCAAGGAACTGCTCTGCGTAGTGAGTCGGCAATGCCCAAACCAATCACTGAACTCGCCAATGCATCATCCGGTGCTTTGAAGCCCAAGTCACGACAGGCCTGCTGAATGCAATGCACGATGGTTGGTGTGGAATCCATAATGGTTCCATCCCAATCCCAGACAATCAGGTCATATCGGCGATCATGCTTGTTCTCGTCAATCATCTTGGCTTTACTTACTATCTTTACTTTTACTTACTACTCAAAGTTTTTTATCATGGCTGTAAATTCAGCCGGTAAGGGAGATTCAATCCGCATCTTCTCACCAGTACGTGGGTGTGTGAAGCCCGCAAGGTGGGCATGGAGATAGAGACGTTTGGATTTAATTAGTTTATCTTGATCCTCAAAGCCATATTTATCATCACCCAAAATGGCATGGCCCAGTTTCTGAAGATGTACCCGGATCTGGTGGGTGCGCCCAGTTTTTAATTGAGCCTCAGCCAGAGTAATCGCGACTTTATCACGCTTCATCGTTTTCGTAACGCGCAGGGCAGTGTGACTTGGCAAGCCTTCGGGATCCACGCGCACTCTGCGCTCACCATTGGCTAAAAGATATTTATGCAATGCGTACTTCAGTTGCATCACTTGGGCGCCTTGCGCAATTTCTCCATGGGCAAGCAAGTAATAACGCTTATCAGTTTGACCTTCACGAATTTGACGATGGAGCTCGACTAAAGCACTGCGCTTTTTTGCCAGCAGCAATACGCCAGAAGTATCTCGGTCTAGACGGTGAACCAATTCTAAGAATTTCAATTCTGGGCGGGTGATGCGTAAAGTCTCAATCACTCCCAAGGCAATTCCAGAGCCGCCATGCACTGCTAAGCCGGGTGGCTTATCCACGATTAAGAGAGCGTCATCCTCAAAGAGGATTGGCATTTTGTCGGAATAGCTGTGGGCCCGAGATTTTGTTTGAGCACTATTGACTGCTGCCATTTGGGCAGGTTCAGCAATTCTGACCGGTGGAAGCCGCACAATATCGCCTTCGATAAGCCGAGTGGTTGGTTCGGCCCGTTTCTTGTTGACCCGCACCTCGCCCGAACGAATAATCCGGTAAACATGGCTTTTGGGAACCCCTTTAGCCCAGCGCAGCAAGTAGTTATCCAGGCGCTGACCAGCCTCTTCAGGACCAATAGTCTGAAGATGAACTTTGGCCGGAGTATGGCCTGAGACTGCTTTTGGCTTTGATATGGGGTCAGATTTCATGATTTATCTCTCTTGCCAGCTCCATAGAGGACGACAAGGGACTCAACAATACCCCATTGTCATTCAACTTGTGCCGTATAATCAACGCTCTAGCCAATTTATTGGCCCGATATGAGCCTAATTCAGGTTTGCATCGTGGAGCTTGGAGTCGCCCTTTAAAAGACTCCCGGGGTCGCCCCTCCCCCGTTGTAATGAGGCGCAGGGTTGGTGTGCCGTATGCCGCGACCCGCGATTAGAAGACAGTTTTCAGGCGCGCGCCTGCATTGATGACCTAAAGGAGGTCTCTGCGGCGATCGTCAAGTGTGGCACCGATTTAACCAACAGTTAACTGGGTGAACTGAGTAAAAGATGCTCAGATTTGCATGATCCACACTATTCAACCGCCATAGGCTGTGCCTTGGGCGGTATCTAACTGGTCTCCTACGCAGCGCGCAACGACATCCTCCCCCATAGGAGAGTGTTATGAAACGCATGTTATTTAATGCAACTCAACAAGAAGAGTTGCGAGTTGCCATCGTTGATGGTCAAAAACTCATCGATATTGATATCGAAGCTGCCGGTCGCGAACAACGCAAAGGCAATATTTACAAAGGTGTTATTACCCGCATTGAGCCTTCGCTGGAGGCTTGCTTTGTCAACTACGGTGAAGAGCGTCATGGCTTTTTGCCATTTAAAGAAGTTGCCAGAACCTATTTCAAAGAGGGTATCGACGTTCGTAGTGCTTCCATCAAGGATGCTCTTCGCGAAGGTCAAGAAATCATTGTTCAGGTAGAAAAAGAAGAGCGTGGCCAAAAAGGCGCAGCTTTAACTTCCTTTGTCTCCTTGGCTGGCCGTTATTTGGTATTAATGCCAAACAATCCACGCGGTGGCGGTGTTTCTCGTCGCATTGAGGGTGAAGACCGTCAAGAACTCCGTGATGCCATGTCCCAATTAGATATACCCGATGGCATGAGCATCATTGCTCGTACTGCTGGTATTGGTCGTGATGCTACAGAATTGCAATGGGACTTAAGTTACCTGATGCAGTTGTGGAAAGCAATTGATGAAGCTGCTAAAGGTAACTCAGCACCACTATTGATTTATCTCGAATCTAGCCTGGTCATTCGCGCAATCCGCGATTACTTCCAGCCTGATATCGGTGAGATTCTGATAGATACCGATGACATCTATGAGCAAGCTGCAGCATTTATGTCGGTAGTAATGCCAGATAATTTGCCAAGAGTAAAGCGCTATCAAGATGATGTGCCTTTGTTCTCACGCTTCCAAATTGAGCACCAAATTGAAACTGCGTACTCACGGACTGTGCCATTGCCATCTGGTGGTGCGATTGTGATCGACCACACTGAAGCCTTGGTTTCTGTGGACGTGAACTCTGCCCGTGCAACCCGCGGTTCTGATATTGAAGAAACAGCGACTCGGACCAACTTAGAAGCTGCCGATGAAATCGCCCGTCAAGCTCGTTTACGTGATTTGGGTGGCTTGATCGTGATCGACTTCATTGATATGGAATCGAGCAAGGCTCAGAAAGATGTTGAGAATCGTCTGCGCGATGCTCTCCGTCATGACCGTGCCCGCGTTCAAATGGGCAAGATCTCCAGATTTGGCTTGATGGAAATGTCACGCCAGCGCTTGCGCCCTGCTCTTTCTGAAGGCAGTCATGTGACTTGCCCACGTTGTAATGGCACAGGCCATATTCGTGATACCGAGTCTTCTGCATTGCAAGTTCTGCGCATCATTCAAGAAGAAGCAATGAAAGAAAACACGGCCGCGATTCATACACAGGTACCAGTCGAAGTGGCTGCTTTCCTCTTAAATGAAAAACGTGCTGAAGTAATTAAGATTGAGACCCGCTTCAAAGTGAACGTCTTGATGGTTCCAAACAAGCATTTAGAAACACCTCATTACAAATTAGAGCGTTTGCGTCATGATGATCCACGCCTTGACGATCAAAAGGCGAGTTATGTGATGGCTGAAGAAGCTGCTCGTGAACTCGAGACTGACACTACCGTAAGTCGTAAAGATGCTGATGTGAAGGTTCGCCCTGAAGCAGCTGTGAAGGGTATTACGCCAACACAACCTGCACCCATTAGCCAACCGCGTCCAGCTCGTACTGAAAAAGTAGTAGCTGAAAGCTCTGGTGGTTTATTTGGATTTATCAAGAAGTTATTCTCCTCATCTCCTGCAGTAGAAGAGAAACCAGCAGAAAACATTGCCCGTGGTCGCAATCAGGGACGCAATGGTAATAACGCCAATGGTGGCGATCGCAACCGTGGTCGTAATCGTCGTGGTGAGCGTACAGAACGTCCAGCAGCAAATGCAGCTGAGGGCGCTACCGAAGGTAATAGTGGTAACCGCAATAACCGCAATAATCGCAACGGCAATCGTAATCAAAATGGTCCAAAACCGGAGCGTCAAGTAAACCCCGCTGCAGTCACTCCTGCAACTGAGGCTGCTCCTGGTAGTGAAGCTACACCAAACGCTGATGGCGAAGGACCTCGTGGTCGTAGTCGTAACCGTCGTGGTCGCGGCCGCGGCAGAAATGAGCGCGACGAAAGTGCTGACCGTACTGAAGCTGATGCATCGAATGTACCTTCAGTATCAGCAAGTCCATTTGCAGGCCCACCAGTAGGTATGGCTGGCGCATCCGCATCGATGCCGATTCAGAATCTTGCAAATAGCTTTGGTAATGCCAAGCCTGCTGCCCAAAAACAAGAAAGATCTGAAAGAGCACCACGTACGCCACGTCCATCAAATCGTCCCGCACAGAGCGCTCCGGTAGCAGTTGTTACCGCAGTTTCTACTCTTGAGGTGATTGCTAAACCTGCACCAGAACTTCCGAAGGTTGCCTTCCAGGCACTTGAAGAAACTCCTTTGCATAGCGTTGTGCAATCTGCTGGCATGATCTGGGTTGCTACTGATGCCTCTAAGCATGCAGAAGCACAAGGTCAGATTCAGCCTGAGCCAAGCAACTTAGGCAGAACACCTAAACCTGCAGCAAGTCTTCCAGAAGAACCAATGGTTTTAGTTGAAACTGGTGGCCAAGAAAAAACGGTTTAACGCTGATTTCAGCTTTTCTCCAGACTGTCATTTATCCCATAAAGATATTTGACAGTTTGGCAGAAACACCGTTTCAAAGCCATAATTCAGAATATGGTTGAAAAAGCAATCCCCACAACGTCCAAGGTCATTCCGATCCGCATTGATGAAGGCGGGGGTCTGACGCCGTCGATTGGGGCCCAACTCGTCACACCTCACGGTAACACCCAAGATAAACGTGGGCGCATCTTGCGTGACCTACGCATCTCCGTCACTGATCGCTGTAACTTCCGCTGCACTTATTGCATGCCTAAAGAAGTCTTTGATCAAAACTACCCTTATCTGTCCCACAAAGAGCTTCTGAGCTTTGAAGAAATTACTCGCTTAACTTCCATCTTTTCTTCATTGGGTGTTGAGAAGATTCGCTTGACTGGTGGTGAACCACTCCTGCGCAAGAACTTAGAAGTGCTGATTGACATGCTGGCAAAGGTACGAACACCAGACGGTAAACCACTGGATCTCACCTTGACGACTAATGGCAGCATCTTGCGCAAAAAAGCAACTGCCTTAAAAGCTGCTGGTCTTCAACGACTCACTATTAGCTTAGATGGTTTAGATGATGGCATCTTTAAGAAAATGAATGATGTTGATTTTCCGGTGGCTGATGTTTTAGATGGTATTGCCGCTGCGCAAGAGGCTGGCTTTGAAAACATCAAAATCAATATGGTGGTGAAAAAGGGAATAAACGATCATGAGATCGTATCCATGGCAAAACACTTCAAAGGTAGCGGTGTCACTCTACGATTTATTGAATTCATGGACGTAGGTAGCTCTAATGGTTGGAATATGGCAGAAGTGTTGCCTTCCAAAGAAGTAATCGCCAGAATTCATGCAGTCTTTCCACTGGAAGCAATCGAAGCCAACTACTCCGGCGAAGTAGCCCAGCGCTGGCGCTATGTCGATGGTTCGGGCGAGATTGGTGTCATCTCTAGTGTTACCCAAACCTTCTGCCACGAATGTACTCGCGCACGTATTTCTACTGATGGTCAAATGTATCTCTGTCTTTTTGCGAATGAAGGATTTGATTTCAAGACCCTATTACGTTCAGGCAATAGCGATGCAGAGATTGCGAACGCCATCCTGAATACTTGGGCGGCACGTGACGATCATTACTCTGAGATTCGCGGCTCACATACTGCAGGCCAATCGACTGGTTCTCGTAAAGTCGAAATGTCTTACATCGGCGGCTAATGATTTCCTTTGAGCAAATCACTGGCCTCATACTGGCTGGCGGTCGCGCCCAACGTATGGGTGGTATTGATAAAGGACTCATTCCTTTTCTTGGCAAACCATTAATTGAATCTGCTATTCAAAGACTGGGGAGCCAAGTGGGTCCAATCCTCATTAATGCTAATCGCAATATTACGAAGTACGCTAGCTATGGCCACCCCGTCATCATGGATGAGACGCCTGATTTTTCAGGGCCGCTAGCTGGCTTTGCTGCTGGCCTCAAGGTGTGCAAAACTCCTTATCTACTGACTGCGCCCTGCGATTCACCTTTACTCCCAACCGATTTAGGTATCAAGCTAGCGACTGAAATGACCCGCGGGGACTTTCAACTGGTATATGCCTCAACTAAAGAGACGGATGGCAAGGTCTGGGCGCAACCCGTTTTTTGCTTAATGCGAACCGATCTTCAAGAGCCCTTGGAGGCGTTTCTACAAAAAGGTGATCTTAAAATTGATCGTTGGTTCAAAGAATTACGGAGTAGTACTGTCGTGTTTGATGATGCGCAAGCGTTTGCCAACGTCAACACGCCAGAAGAATTAAAACGCTTAGAAGAGGCCTTCGTATGAAGCACTCACCAAATAGCCCCATTCTTATCACCTCATCACTACACGTCGATGAAGCTCGGAAAGCCATTTCTCAATTAGTCAATGAACTGATTGAAGAATCCAAAGCAATTGGCGATATAGCTGATCTCGAAACCGTTTCTCTAGATCAAGCAATCAATCGCATCCTGGCTGAAGATTTACTGTCACCCATTGACGTTCCTGCGGCTGATAACTCAGCGATGGATGGCTATGCCTTTAATGGTAAATGCCTTGGTATTACTGACGCTACTATCTCCTTGAAAATTGTAGGGACCGCCTTAGCTGGCAAACCCTATGAAGGCGAAATCAATTCTGGGGAGTGCCTCAAGATCATGACTGGTGGCGTAATGCCGAGTGGCTGCGACACCGTGATCCCACAAGAATTGACGAGCTCCCAAACAGAAATGCAGATTGAGTTCCCTCAGAATCAATTAAAACTTGGTGAGAACCGTCGCTTGCGTGGTGAAGATCTCCAACAAGGCAAGAGCGCAATTGCAGTAGGTCGTTTATTGCGTCCTTCAGATTTAGGTTTAGCGGCATCACTCGGTATTGCCACTCTCAAAGTGAAACGCAAACTCAAAGTGGCGATTCTGTCCTCTGGGGATGAGTTGCGATCCTTAGATCAAACCTTAGATGCTGGCAGTATTTATGACAGCAATCGCTATAGCCTGACTGGCTTACTTAATCGGCTCAACCTCGAGATCATTGATTGCGGCATCGTGCGTGATGACCCAGCATCACTCAAAAAAGCATTTATTGATGCAGCCACAAAAGCAGACGTCCTCATTTCTTCCGGAGGTGTCTCTGTTGGTGAAGCTGATTTCACCAAGCAGATCATGCAAGAGCTGGGAGATGTCGGGTTCTGGAAAATTGCGATGCGCCCTGGTCGACCAATGGCTTTTGGGATTTTGAAGGCCATTGCTGGTAAATCATCTGCACGCAAAACCTTGTTCTTTGGCCTGCCTGGTAACCCAGTAGCAGTAATGGTCACTTTCTATCAATTTGTGAGGAGCGCGCTCTTGCAACTGAATGGTGCAAACCAGACCGAGCCACCAATCACTCAAGCAATCTCCGAGGCGCCTATTCGCAAAAAACCAGGCCGCACCGAGTTTCAACGTGCCATCTTAGGGCGGAGTAGCGCTGGACGCCCAAGCGTGAGGCTAACTGGCAGCCAAGGCGCTGGTATTTTGCGCTCGATGAGTGAGGCAAATTGTTTTGTCATCCTCGCTCACGACCAAGGAAATATTTCTGCTGGTGACTGGGTAGATGTGGCGCTTTTTGATGGACTGCTTTAAGATTGCGTCATCATGAAACTTAGTAAAAAAGAACTTGTCTTCCTCGACCCGATGCACACCGCCAAAACATTGGTTTTGGTATACCTCTGCTTCTCCGTTCCAATCGTCTTATTGGCGCTATTCGTTGCCTTCATACGTGATGGTGCTATCCCCGGATTTACAGTCTTATCTGCCCTCATTCTAAATGCCTTGTTAGGCTTTGGCTTATTGTGGATCGCCTGTAAGGTCTACAACTGGGTTGCTGGAAAATTTGGTGGTATCGAATTAGCCTTACGCGACTTACCAGAAGAAATTGACGCTGAGTAATTAGCATAAAGCAGCTAGCTACAAAGTAATAAAGCCGAGCAATGCTCGGCTTTATTTTTTATCACTCCACTTACTTGAGTTTTATTTTTATTAGACTTTAAACACTTCCTGATTAATCAGGCTTGGTGGCTTCCTGCCAGTAAGTGCTGCACGCAAATTTTCTACTGCTAAATCTACCATTGCTCTGCGCGTTTTTTCAGTGCCGCTGGCGATATGCGGAGCTAAGACTACATTACTCAGTTTGAGTAAGTCAGGATTTACTTTTGGCTCACCCTCAAATACATCTAGGCCTGCAGCAAAGATCTTTTTCTCTTTGAGTGCTTGCGCCAAAGCCGCATCATCCACAATACCGCCACGTGCAATATTTACCAGGGTCGCAGTCGGTTTCATGAGCGCGATTTCTTTGGCTCCAATGGTGTGATGATTCTCTGTTGTATATGGCAATACCAAGATGACGTGATCAGCCGTACGAAGCAATTCCTCTTTAGAGACATACTTTGCAGCGCAGGCTTTTTCATCAGACTCAGGTAGACGACTGCGATTGTGATAAATCACATTCATTCCAAAACCAAGAGCACGCTTTGCAATGCCTTGACCAATGCGACCCATACCAATAATGCCAAGTGTGCTGTGATGTAAATCCATACCCAAAGGATTAGTCACAATCGACCACTTATCCCACTTGCCATCTCTAATCCAGCGCTCAGACTCGGTAACACGCCGTGCTGTTGCCATCAATAATGCAAAACCAAAATCAGCAGTGCTATCGGTTAATACGTCCGGTGTATTACTAGCCATCACACCTGCTGCAGTAATTGCAGGCACATCAAAATTGTTATAGCCCACTGAAATGTTAGCCACTATCTTTAAATTTTTAGCGCTAGCCAAAGCAGTCGCATCAATGCGCTCGCTACCCGTTACCAAGGCACCTGCTACGCTGGAGAGCTCTTTTTGCAATTCCTCAGCTGTAAAAACTTGATCAGCTTGATTGGAACGAACTTCAAAAGACTCCTCTAACTTTGCTAGCAAATCAGGGAATATTGCTCTTGCTACTAAAACTTTAGGTTTGTTGCTCATTTCTTTCCTTGTATTAATTTGGTAACCAACAATTTCACTGCATGAATTTTAAGTGACCTGAGGAGATTCTGCGATCACTTCTTTGAGAGAGGCCTCGAGAATATCCAAGGGCTGTGCGCCTTGCAATGAATACTTACCATTTAATATCAAGGTTGGCACCGCATTAATACCCTGACCTGTATAGCGGGTCTCTTGGGCTTTTACCTCTTTGGCGTACAGTCCATCCTCTAAGACTTTATTTGCTTCACTAGGATCCAAATGCGCTCTTTGTACTGCATCTAACAAGTGCTCACGTTTATCAAAATCAGCCGCAAGACAAAAGTAAGTGTTGAAGAATTCCCTTTTTAGATTGAGCTGACTAGCTAGGCCATGCTCGTGGCCAGCCCAATACAACAAACGATGGGCATCAAAGGTGTTGTATATCTTTTTTCGTCCCTCAGGATGAAAATTAAAACCTGCGGCTGCAGCACGCTCGCGAATATTGGCTTGATTAGCTTTGACCTGTTGCTCAGAAATCCCATATTTTTTACCGAGATACTCGATGGCATTCTCGCCGCCAAGTTTCATCTGGGGGTTTAGCTCAAATGGCTCAAAATGAATTTCGAAGCCCGCCTGATCTTTGAGGCGCTCCATTGCTTGTTCTAGGGTTCCCAGACCAACTGCACACCATGGGCAGCCGATATCGGATACAAAGTTGATTTTGATAGTGGGTTTCATGTGCATCTAGTGTACTGATGCACCAGAAGCTTGAAGGCGCAAATCTAGGATTAAATTGGGTATTTACTGGATTTTTATTGCTGCAATGCACAATAAAAATCCCTCCTAGTCAAGGGGAAACCCTCAACCCTATTTACCCTAATTTAGAATAAGCTCTATGTAGGATTTGTTTCATCCAGTAGTTAATTTTATATAAAAATGACCTTAGGAGATTTAGATGTCAGACACAAAAAACACTAGCCCTCGCCGTAAGTTTCTAAAGAACGCGGCTGTTGGTAGCGCCGGCGCTGCTGCAATGGGCTTCCCAATGATTTCTAGCGCACAAACGATTAATTTGCGCTTTCAATCCACTTGGCCAGCTAAAGATATTTTCCACGAGTACGCTAATGATTACGCAACTAAAGTAAATGCGATGTCAGGCGGCCGTCTCAAAATTGAAGTGCTACCTGCTGGTTCAGTAGTGAAGGCTTTCGATATGTTGGACGCTGTATCTAGCGGAACATTGGATGGTGGACATGGTGTTTTGGCATATTGGTATGGCAAAAGCCCGGCACTAGCGCTATGGGGATCCGGTCCTGCTTTTGGTATGGATGCCAATACTCTCCTGTCCTGGAACCAATATGGTGGCGGTCAGCAATTGCTTAATGATATCTACAACGACCTTAAGCTCGATGTAGTTTCATTCCCTTATGGCCCAATGCCAACACAGCCATTGGGTTGGTTTAAAAAGCCTATCGCTAAAGCGGATGACTTGAAAGGCTTGAAGTACCGTACTGTAGGTCTCTCTATTGAGATCTTCACAGACATGGGTGCATCAGTTCAAGCTTTACCTGGTGGCGATATTATTCCAGCAATGGATCGTGGCGTATTAGATGCAGCTGAGTTTAATAATGCTTCTTCAGACCGCTTGCTTGGATTCCCAGACGTATCTAAAATCTGTATGCTGCAAAGCTTCCATCAGTCTTCAGAGCAATTTGAAATTATTTTCAATAAGAAGAAATTCAACTCCTTAGCTCCAGATCTTCAGGCTATCTTGTCATACGGCACTCAAGCAGCCTCTGCCGATATGTCATGGAAAGCAATTGATCGCTACTCCAAAGACTTCGCTGAGCTACAAACAAAAGATAAGGTGAAGTTCTACGCTACACCGAAGTCTATTTTGGTAGCCCAGTTGAATGCTTGGGACAAGATTATTGCCAAGAAGTCTGCTGAACTCCCAATGTTCAAGAAAGTACTTGATTCACAAAAAGCCTTTGCTCAACGCGCAGTTCGTTGGGATTTGCTAGTAAACGTGGATATGAAGATCGCTTACGACCATTATTTCAAGGGCTAATACCCTTTAAAGCCCTATGGGCTTATGTAATAATGTGCCCTAATGCGCATCTTGACCGGACGGCATCCCCGTCCGGTTTTTTTATATTTCCCCAAAGAAATATTTGGTTGTCTTAGGAGAGTGGTTCATGGATAAATTCATGCTAAGAGTAGATGAAATTAGCACCTTCGTAGGTAAGGCGGCTGCCTGGTTAGTCGTTGTACTGATGCTGATGGTGTTTACTGACGTCGTCAGACGTTATGCCTTTAATTCCCCATCTGCATGGATTGGTGAGTTATCTGTCATGGCGTATGGCACCCTATTTATGATGTGCGGCGCATATACGCTCGCACAAAATGGTCACGTTCGCGGCGACTTCCTTTATGGGTCAATGAAGCCACGCACGCAAGCCACCTTAGATTTAATTTTGTACATTACTTTCTTCCTTCCAGGAATTGCCGCTTTGATTTATGCCGGTTACACCTATGCAGCAGAATCATGGCGCATTGGTGAGCACACCACTCAGATTGCAAACGGTCCGCCGCTTTATCCCTTCAAGACCATTATTCCGATTGCAGGAGCCTTTGTCATGCTGCAAGGTGTAGTAGAAATCTTGCGTTGCATCGTTTGCCTTAAAACAGGCGAATGGCCTGCACGCTTAAAAGATGCTGCAGAAATTGATGTGATTGAACAGCAATTGGCTGCGTCAACTCACGTTGACGAAGAATCCCGTCAAAATGCAATCAAAAATGCTAAATCCATCGATGAAGCAGCACACCATCGCATTGGTCAAACTAAAGAGATAAATCATGAGTGATCCAATTCTTGGCTTAGCCATGCTCGGCCTGATTATTGTTGTAATCATGCTGGGCTTCCCAACGGCCTTTACCCTGATGGGCTTAGGCATGATGTTTGGTTTTGCAGCCTTTTACGACCCGTCGCAAAGCTGGACTGCAAACAAAGTTTTTACCCTCATGGTGCAAAGAACTTTTGGAGGTATGACTAACGATGTCCTGCTATCCATTCCGCTCTTTGTATTAATGGGGTACGTGATGGAACGAGGGGCACTGGTAGATAAGATGTTCTACAGTATCCAGTTAGCATTCCGCCGTGTACCTGCTTCATTGGCTGTAGCTACTCTGATTGTTTGCACCTTCTGGGGTATTGCAAGCGGTCTCGTAGGTGCTGTTGTGGTTCTCATGGGCGTGATCGCTATGAAGCCGATGCTCAATGCAGGCTACGATACGCGGCTTGCTGCTGGTGTCATTACCGCTGGCGGAACTTTGGGTATTTTGATCCCCCCATCAGTCATGATTATTGTGTATGCAGCTGTTGCAGGCCAATCTGTAGTCAAACTCTATGCCGCCGCAATGGTGCCAGGCTTCTTCCTTGCCTTCTTGTATTTGGTGTACATCATCGGCTGGGCTTTAATTAATCCTAAGGTTGCGCCTAAGCTTCCTGCTGAGCAATTGATCGTACCAGTTCCTGCATCTATTCGGTTTTTGGGTGAGCACTATTCAAGAAATATGTTGCTTGCGTCATTTAAGGCTTTGTTTTCTCCAGCCAAATTACTCAATGCACCAACTGAGGCAAGAGTCTCATTCAAGGGCATTTTCAAAAATGTACTGGCAGCATTAACCCCATTATTTTTGATTGCACTGACTATGTGGGGTGTATGGTGGTACGTCATCATTCACCAACAAGCAGAGAAAGATGCGTTGAATGTTCCAGTGGCTACTCAAGTTGCTAAAGCAAAAACCACTAGCGCTGCGGAACCAGTTGAGGAAACTCTGGTAGCTATCGATGCTACCTCTAGTAAAATTAAATCTAAAGAGGTTGAGGAAGATGCGCCTTTGGTTGCCTTAGATGCAGCTGCTGGCGATGACCCAATTGAAGCTGGAGCAGTAGCAGAAGCAGATACTGGGCCGCCAGAAAACTTTGCGCTGTATTTTGGTTTGACTTGCGTACTCTTCGGACTGCTATTGATTTACTACTATCTTAAGTTTGATGAAGAGCAGTTTGAGATTCTCAAGCTACTGATTGAGTCAGTCATGCCTTTGGGGGTTCTTACCATCTTAGTGCTGGCCGTGATCTTACTGGGCATTACCACTGCTACCGAGTCTGCAGCAGTAGGTGCATTGGGTGCTTTCATTCTGGCGTTTCAAGCTGGCACTTTGGACTTTGAGCGTACCAAGCAGGCAGTTTTCTTGACAGCTAAAACAACGTCCATGGTGTGCTGGTTGTTCGTAGGTTCAGCGCTCTTCTCAGCGGTGTTTACCATTTTAGGCGGTCAGTCGATCATCGAAAAATGGGTACTCATGTTCGATCTAACACCAATTCAGTTCATGCTGGTCTCTCAAGCAATTATCTTCTTCTTGGGATGGCCTTTAGAGTGGACTGAAATTATCGTGATTTTCGTGCCGATCTTCTTGCCTTTGTTAGCTCACTTCAACATTGATCCACTATTGTGGGGTACCTTGGTGTTTGTGAACTTGCAAGCAGCGTTCTTGTCACCACCAGTAGCGATGTCTGCCTTCTATCTGAAAGGTGTCTCGCCACCAGGCGTCACACTGAACCAGATTTTTGCAGGCATGATGCCTTATATGTTCATCGTGATCGCTTGTATGGTCTTCATGTATATCTGGCCTGGTATGACATTATGGCTACCGAAGTTCCTCTACGGAGGTTGATAGATCAGTTAGTTTGCCTAGTAGTTTTACTAAAAGAAAAGCGCTCTTCACGGAGCGCTTTTTTTATGTCTACTACTAAGATGAACTAAGTAGCTTGTTTTAATAACTCACTATTAGTCTTGCCCAAGGCAATAGTAAATAAACCTTGCCAGTAATTGTATGATGCCAACTCATCTTCATCTAACTCCATCTCAATAAAAGCTGGATGACGAATTAAAGAAAGCCAAATTCGGCAAAACATCTTATCTTCAAGACCGGAGGGTTTGCTAACAAAGAGAATTTCTTCCAGCTGGGGAATTATTTCGTAGACGTCTGTATCCACCATCTCTTGCTTATCCCTACTTAAGCGCATCATTTCCAGCATGACTCGACCTAGCTGATCATAATGTCCTTGCCAGCAAATGGGGGTTGCTGCGATCTCTCTGGTTGTCTCTAAATACTTACGGGCAAACTCGCTCCAGGCATGTGCTAAGTCAAACTCCGTCTTTACTTTGGCGTTTTGCAAGGCAGTAGGCAAGTTAGTGGATTTCATTAACTCCAGACTTCGATCGCCCCCAAAGGTGTAATCGATAATCAATAGTGGCTTTGCTGTTTTATCGATCTGTAGCCGATACTCTTCCATGGTCCATTCTTTCTTAGTGGGGATTGTTAATGCCAATGCCTAAAGTGTAATCAATTGAGGTAGCGCTTTTGAAAAACTAAGCCCTAGGGAAAGCCCTTGCTTAGACCCCATGCTTACTTTCTACAGCCATATGGGTAAAAGCGATTTTTAATAGTGGGCAGTCGATTGATTCATTGCTAGCAAAAGCAATCAAATCGCCCAAGATATGTTGATGTTCATTTTTCTTGCCTGCTAATAAATCTCTGAGCATCGAAGCGGTAAAGGGTGATCCTTCTTTCGTCAGAATCTCTTCGGAAGTCAGTTGAGTCTTTTGGGCAATTGGGTGTTTTTGACTCGCAGCAATTGTGCAGCACTCTGCAAACATGCGCTTACTCAACTGTTTGCCATCAGGAGTTGCAGCAATCTCGCCAATCGAGCCACGACAGATTGTGGTCATGCCAGCCAGAGTTGCTAAGAACACCCATTTATCCCATAGAGCTTGCTCAATATTCTCCTTACAAAAGGAGTCGAAATCGGCTTTTTGGCATAGCGCAAATAATTCTTGGCAGAGCGCTACTTGTTCCGGCGTTCTCGGGCCGATAGTTAATGAGCCTAGTTCGGTAAGCTGCTTTACTGAACCTGATTCAGAAATGGTTGCCGCAATATGCGCTACGCCGCCCATGACGCGCGCTTTACCAAACTCACGATCCAAGGTTTCAAGATGTGTAAAGCCATTCAAAAAAGGGAGGATGACGCCCTTTGAACTCGCTTTGGAAATAGACTTTAAGGAGTCATTCAAATCAAAAGCTTTGCATGCCAAAATAATCAAGTCATAAACGGGCTCTAACTGATCAGCCAAAACCGTTTTTGGATGAATCGTAAAACTCCCCTTAGGAGTCTCAATAGTCAGGCCTTGACCCTCAATCAATCGCTGCCGCTGCTCGCGTAATAGATAGGTAATATCTGCGCCAGCCTGTTGCAGTTTGGCCCCAAAGAAACCGCCGATACCGCCTGCCCCAACAATGAGTATTTTCATAATAGATGCTCTTTTTGCTTAATTTCGACCCCCAAGGATAGCCCTCATTTTATAAAGCCCCCAAAAGGGTCTTTAGGCTTGGAAATCAGGTCTCGCCTGAAAAATTGGCTATTTCGGCTAAAATTGAGGTTTTATAAATCACAGCCCTAGTTAGGGACTCTTTAAATTAAACATCATGACTTACGTTGTTACTGAATCCTGTATCCGTTGCAAATACACCGACTGTGTTGATGTATGCCCAGTTGACTGCTTTCGTGAAGGCCCCAATTTTTTAGTAATCGATCCAGATGAATGTATTGACTGCGCCGTCTGTGTTCCAGAGTGTCCTGTAAATGCGATTTATGCTGAAGATGATGTTCCCAGTGATCAACAGGCCTTTATCAAGATCAATGCTGACCTCTCTTCCTCTTGGACTTCCATTACCAAGTCAAAAGCAGGGCTTCCTGATGCGGATGAGTGGAAAGATGTTAAAAATAAACTCGATCAGCTAGTAAAGTAATTTCTTAATCTCCCCTTCGAGAATTCGTGCTGCACTCACCCACACAAACCGACGCTGTCATTATTGGCGCGGGGCCCGTGGGTCTTTTTCAAGTCTTCGAACTTGGCCTGCTAGAAATAAAAGCGCATGTTATTGATTCTCTTCCAGAGCCTGGCGGACAATGCATCGAGCTTTATCCAGATAAACCAATCTACGATATTCCAGCAATTCCTGTCTGCACTGGACGTGAGCTTACTGAAAATCTACTCAAGCAAATCAAACCATTTGGCGCTCAATTTCATTTGGGGCAAGAAGTGACCCAGATTGAGAAACAAGCCGATGGTCGTTTTTTAATTACCACCTCTAAAGACCAGCACTTCTTAAGTAAGACTGTCTTTATTGCTGGTGGCGTAGGAGCCTTTCAGCCTCGCACCTTAAATCTTGGTGGCATAGAAGCTTTTGTGGGTAAACAGCTTTTCTACAGCGTTAAGAATCCTGAGCAATTTACCGGTAAAAAGATTGTGATTTGCGGTGGTGGTGATGCCGCTTTAGATTGGGCGCTATATTTTGTAGATAAGGCTGCCAGCGTCACTCTAATTCATCGTCGTGATGACTTTAAAGCAGCACCTGCATCGATTGCCAAAATGCGTGAGCTTTGTAATAACAAGCAAATGCAATTACTCATTGGTCAAATTACCAACTACGAAGTTGAGCATGATCAGATCTCAAAAATCAGTGTTACTGATATTGATGGCAAAGAGCATCAGATTGCAGTAGATGATCTGCTAATCTTTTTTGGTCTTTCACCCAAGCTTGGGCCGATTGCCGATTGGGGTTTAGATATTGATCGCAAGCAGGTGGCTGTCGATACCGAGAAATTTGAGACTAGCATTCCAGGAATATATGCGGTCGGGGATATCAATATTTATCCAGGCAAGAAAAAACTCATTCTGTCGGGATTTCATGAGGCGGCATTGGCGGCCTTTGCTGCAGCTGCTTATCTCAACCCAGAAAAACATATTCAGCTCCAGTACACCACTACCTCAACAAAGCTTCATAAGGTTCTTGGGGTGAGCCCGCCCACATTCGAGTAAGCTATAACTAATTACCCATTTTTACCAATATTTATATGCGCCAATATCACGATCTCATGAAAGAAGTCCTTGCTAAGGGCACCCAAAAGTCCGATAGGACAGGTACAGGCACTATCTCGGTATTTGGGCATCAGATGCGCTTTAACTTAGCTGACGGCTTTCCGATGGTCACGACCAAGAAGCTTCACCTCAAGTCCATCATCTATGAATTACTCTGGTTTCTCAAGGGCAGCACCAATAACAATTGGCTTAAAGAACGTGGCGTATCGATCTGGAATGAATGGGCAGCCCCTGATGGCGAACTGGGTCCTATCTATGGTTACCAGTGGCGCTCATGGCCAGCACCAAACGGCAAACATATTGATCAAATCTCTGAAGTAGTAGAGTCCATCAAGAAAAATCCAGATTCACGTCGCATCATTGTGTCTGCATGGAACGTAGCAGATATTCCTCGCATGGCTTTAGCACCTTGCCATGCCTTTTTTCAGTTTTATGTAGCCGACGGCAAGTTATCCTGCCAGCTCTATCAACGCAGCGCTGATATTTTCTTAGGCGTCCCGTTCAATATTGCTAGCTATGCCCTGCTTACACATATGATGGCGCAGCAATGCAATTTAGAGGTTGGCGATTTTATTTGGACCGGTGGCGATTGCCATTTGTACAGCAACCACTTGGAACAAGTAGATCTCCAATTATCTAGAGATTTCTTCCCATTGCCAAAGCTCAATATTCTGCGTAAACCAGATTCTATTTTTGATTACGAATTCGAAGATTTTGAAATTCTCGGCTACGAATCACATCCGCATATTAAAGCTCCAGTAGCAATCTAAGAACAAGAGAATAATAATGACGCAGCCTGCTATTTCGATGATTGTTGCGCGCTCGCGCAATCACGTCATTGGCCGTGATAACCAAATGCCCTGGAAGATCTCAGCAGATTTACAATTCTTTAAGCGCGTTACCATGGGACACCCAGTCATCATGGGCCGCAAGACTTGGGAATCAATTGGCCGCCCACTTCCTGGCCGCCGCAATATTGTGGTGAGTCGTAATGCGCAGTTTCAACTGGAGGGTGCAGAGCTTGCAGGCTCTTTAGATGAAGCCTTAAATCGCTTCAGTGAAGTGCCACGCGTATTTGTAATTGGTGGCGAGCAACTCTTTACACAAGCTTTTGCCAAAGCAGATCGCCTTTACATCACAGAAATTGATATCGACGTAAATGATGGCGATACTTTTTTTGAGGTTCCAGATGGCGCCTCTTGGAAAGAGATAGAGCGCACCCCAGGAGCTGAGGGTGACATCACTTTTAACTTTGTGACGCTTGAGCGTAGATAAGAATTGATTCAAGCAATAAAAAAGAGCTCCAAGGAGCTCTTTTTCCATTCTCGAGAACGCGATTTACTGAATCACGATCTTGGATTCCTTAGCAATCTGTGACAAAAACTCAAATTGCTTTCTTTGGGCTAAGCCATTCCGAATCGCAGGCTTAGCTTGTTCGAATGAGGGTGGCTTACTACTTCTCTTATCTTCAAGCTTCAGTAAATACCAGCCCTGCTGCATCTGAATAGGGGCTTGTGATACCTGCCCTTTAGCCAGATTTAACAATACCGCTGAAATCTGTGGTGCAAGCTGCCCGGTCTGAACCCAACCCACTGCGCCACCTTGAACTTTATTGGGCGCAAGAGAGACACTCTTGGCCACCTTATCAAAAGGCTCGCCCTTTTTAATACGACTTAATGCTGCTTGCGCATCTGCTTCAGTAGCAATCGCTATATCACTCACCTTATATTCGACCATCATCCCCCCAGGACCAAGCGAGGCAATCTCTTTGTTGTACTCAGCTTGTATATCAGCCTCACTGATTGGGTTTTGCGCCATAAATGTAGATAGCTCAAGATCTGCCAAATAATTTTGACGAATCAACATGAGTTGAATGTTCGCTTTTTCAGAGTTTGCCAAACCATCTTTTTCAGCACGCTGCGAAAGCAACAATACTTCAATGTATTTCTGGACTACTGCTTTACGCAGTTCAGGAGAATCTTGCTGACCTTGTGAAATAGCGATCCTAATGCCCTGCTCCACCATATCGTTAGTAATGATTGCGCCGTTCACAGAAGCTGCCGCATTAATTGGCAAACCACTGAGTTGAGCAGATACACTACCGATTAATCCTGCTGATAAAAAACTAGCGGTAAGTAATATGCTTAATTTCGATTTAAATTGGGGAGAAAATAAATTCATGAGACTGAGTCTTTCTAAAAATGAACCTTAATATTAACAGTAGCCTAAAGCTAGAAGCGATAAACAGGCGTGCTTATTGGGGTATATGGATCAGCTGATTGGGTTTCAATAGCCTCTGCCTCTTGCTCACCCTGTGGGGGGCTGAAATACTTCGAATTCTCAGGCGGCTTTTTTGTCACACCCATCTCACGTTCAGGAGTCGCTACTGGACCAAAAGGTCCTTCAATTAGAGCTACGGGTTGATTATTGAATTCTCGTAATTGCTCAGAAGTATAAGCAGGCCCGGTCTGTGAACCCTTGGGCGGTGGACCTTGAGTCGCTGAGCAACTGATTAAGGTAAGGCAAAAGATGAGTCTAAGGTAGGTATTCATGAAGCCATTGTATGAGAGTCATATTCCGCACTCTAAAATCAGGTGCGTAGTTTCTGAAGCCACATTCGTAACCAAGGCAAGCGACATAGAAGCAACAGCAAAATAACTGTTCCATAGATAGAAACTGTCTGTAAATCATTCTTACCAGCCTTATGCCACCAATAATGGATCACTGCTGTACAAGCAATCACATAAACTAGTTTATGAAGTAGGCTCCAGCGCCTGCCTAAGGCACGGACAGCCCAGTGATTGGATGTCAGAGCTAAAGGAATGAGTAGCACAAATGTCGTAAAGCCCATCGTGATAAAGGGACGCTTGACTACATCAGCCCACATCGCCTGAAGATCTACATTTTGATCAAGCCAAAACCAAATTGCAAAATGCATACAAGCATAAAAGAAACAAAAGAGACCAAACATCCGGCGCCACTGAACCCAAGCAACCCAACCAGTGAGTAAGCGCATTGGCGTCATTGCCAAAGTGATGCATAAAAATACAAGCGCCCAAGTGCCTGTAGAGCGAGTTACAAACTCGATGGGATTAGCCCCTAAATCATTATCAAAGCCAAGCCATATCAAACGCCCTAATGGCAATAGAGAAATAAAAAATAGGATGCTCTTGAGATACTTCATCAGTGCATATTAAACGACCCACCGTTTAAAGGATGGGTCGCGTTCATCAAAAACTGTACTAGCGCTCTAGGCTAAACTCAAACCCTCTCTACTGAGGGGGAAGTTACGCACTGGCCTGCCTATGGCTGCAGAGATGGCATTGGCAACTGCAGGGCCAACAACGCAGATCGTCGGCTCACCTACGCCACCCCAAAAATCATAAGTCGGTACTAGAACGGTCTCAATCCTTGGGGTAGAGGCCAGCTTAAGTAGTGGGTAGGTATCGAGGTTTTGCTGCTTAATTCGACCATTCTCCACCGTGATCTCTGGATTAAATATAGCTCCTAATGCCATCGCTACAGAGCCTTCAATCTGCTCACGCGTCAAATAGGGGTTAACTACATGACCACAATCCAATGCAAAGACTAGGCGACTGATATTGACAACATTATTCTTCACTGACACTTCAGCAACGCAAGCAGAATAACTAGCGTAACCCATGAACTGTGCGACCCCACGATAAGTACCTGCAGGCAATGGCTTATCCCAATTTGCCTTCTTGGCAGCAGCATTCAAAACACCTAAATGCTTCGGATGACTTTGCATTAATGCTTGCCTAAATTGCACTGGGTCTTTACCCGCTACCTTGGCGCACTCATCCATAAAGCATTCCATAAAGATGCCATTCTGATTGGTATTCACACCACGCCACGGGCCTACAGGGACGTGTGTATTCTTCATCACATATTCGGTTAGCAGAGTTGGGAAGGTATAACCCAACTGGGCATCAGGACCCTTCTCATAAAGACCTTGCAGTTGACGCTCATCCTTGCCATTCTTGATATTTTGCGGTGCAAGAGTGGCATTGATAGATTGACCTGACACTTTGATATGCATACCCGTCAGGTTACCTACATTATCCAGACCGGCACTCATCTTCGCCATCGCAATTGGATGGTAATAGTCCTGCGTTAAATCCTCTTCACGACTCCACACTGCTTTTATTGGAATCCCTGGAAATTGCTGTGCTACTTTGGCTGCAAAAGTAGTGAAGTCTTGTGTAGATCCACGACGGCCTAAACCACAACCAGAATCTAATTTATATACTTCGCAGTTAGCAAGTGGTATTCCTGTTGCCTCTGATAGTGCTGCATGTGAGCCTTCACCATTTTGGGTTGGAACCCAAGCCTCCGCACGATTGCCAACAATTTTGACGGTGGCATTCATGGGCTCCATCGTGACGTGGGCTCTAAATGGCGTGTAATAAATTGCCTCCACTTTTTTATTGGCACTATTAATAGCCGCAGGTGCATCCCCCACTTTTCGCTGCCAAAAATCACCTTGCTCATCTAAGCCATCACGGAGCATTTTTTCGATGCCTGCTTGTGAAGCGCTTGCGCTCTTACCTTCATCCCAGACAATTGGCAATACATTGAGTGCAGTATTGGCACGCCACCAAGTATCTGCAACGACGGCAAGTGTGCTGTCGTTAATTTTGACAACGCCTTTTACACCACGCATGCCTGCAATTTTGGCTTCGTCGTAGCTAACTAACTTCCCACCAAATACAGGGCATGCTTTAACAGAGGCGCACAGCATATTTGGCAACTGCAAATCAATGCCATATACCTTTGTGCCATTCACCTTATTCGCTGTATCAATACGTGCATAGGGCTGACCAGCAACCTTCCAATTCCGAGGATCTCTCAAAGTAATCGATTTAGGATCAGGAGGCGTCAAAGTGGATGCTAATTGCGCAACCTTGCCATAAGTTGTGTTTCGCCCTGTTGGAGTGTGGGTGATAACCCCTTTATCTACCTTGAGTTCGCTAACTGGCACATTCCATTGCTTTGCTGCCGCCTCTAATAGCATGATGCGAGCTGCTGCTGCACCACGGCGCACATAGTCTTCAGAAATCCGAATGCCCCGACTACCGCCGGTACCATGCTCTCCCCACACACGTTTACGAGTGAGACTATGCCCTGGTGTTGCTGATTGAGTTTTAACTTTCTTCCAATTACACTCCAACTCTTCTGTCACAAGTTGAGCTAAGCCAGTACGCGTACCCTGCCCCATTTCTGAACGGGCAATTCTGATATAGACAGTTTCATCTGGAGCAATACTGACCCAAGCATTGACTTCATCATCACCGAACTTGGTTGGGGTATTTGGATCATACTGAGCGCCTGCTGCATAAGCTAGATCTGGTATGGCACCAATTCCTAGCATCAAGCCCCCACCAATAAGCGTACCCTTGATAATAAAATCGCGACGTGCAAGATTCTCTAAGGAAACTTTTTTATTATTTTTTGTCATGTTGTTCTCCTTAACCCCGAGTCGCAGGGGTAGCGTCATACTGCGCCAAGACATCTACTAATTTCTTTTGACCAGAGGCAACATGAATGCCATCTCGAATCTTTTGATAAGTGCCACAACGACAAACGTTAGCCATAGCACTATCAATATCAGCATCGCTAGGTTTTGGAATTTTCTTTAAAAGAGCAGCAGCCGCCATTACCTGGCCAGATTGGCAATAACCACACTGTGGAACATCTAGCGCAATCCAGGCCTTTTGAACTGGATGTGAATTGTCTTTGGAAAGCGCCTCAATAGTTGTGATCTTGGCCGAGCCAACAGCTGAAACCGGTATGGCGCAAGAACGCACTAACTCACCGTTGAGATAGACGCTGCAAGCGCCACACTGCGCAACACCGCAGCCATACTTGGTGCCAGTCAGGCCAACGCTCTCACGAATTGCCCATAACAAAGGCATATTGGGTTCGACATCAATATTATAAATTTGACCATTCACATTAAGCTGCATGCTGCCTCCTGTTTTTTTATTCTCGAATTACTATAAATGATTATTGGCTTGCTGCAGTCGCACAAGATTTCACTAAATGGAAAGTCCAGTAGCCCTAAGACCCAAGCACTAGTAGACGGGCTGTCTTAGTTTCCCCAAAAACCACCAAATTTGGCTGTAATTTGCTATTCTGAAGCACCAATTAAGGATAAATATGACTGACAACGACCAAAACCAAAATGACGAAGATTTTGACTATGGCTGCGAATGTGCAATGACCTTACTCAACGAGCCTACAGAAGACTGTCTAAATGACTTAATTGACGAGCTCGATGAAGACGGCATGATCTCGACCGAAGTGGTATACGGATTACTCGCAACCATCTTGATGAGTATTAATGAAGAAGATCACGAAGGTGATGAGCATTAATGACTAGTGTTTAACCTTCACTTGTAGGGCAAATATATCCATCGCCCTAGCCATCTGAATATCTAAGTCAGTCAAACCTTTGCTCGAATGGGTGCTTAAATGAACGGTTACCTTATTCCAGGAGTTTGACCAATCGGGATGGTGATCAATCTCTTCAGCGTGCTGTGCGCATAAGGTCATAAATTCAAAAGCCTCTTTGAAATCAGCAAAGATAAATTCACGAGAAATCGTTTGTCGAGACTCATCTAGCACCCACAATGGGATACTATTCTGAAAATCAAAATCTTCTGGTAAGAGGGTCTGTTTCATTTAAGGGCTGACACTTTCTGAGAGTTGCTGTAAATCTTTTGGGTATAACCAACGCCATTGCCCCTCTGCTAAATCTGCAGGCATGACATAGGCACCGATTTCTACACGGTGAAGTTTGGTAACATGATTACCTACTGCAACCATCATCCGTTTGACTTGATGATAACGCCCTTCCACTATCGTCATCGCTAGGGTATTTTCTGATAGTTGTTTACAGCCTGTAGCAAAACACGGTTTTGGATCATCATCCAAAACAACCCCATTTAAGAGATGATCTATTTGAGCCTGCGTTATCGGGTCTGGTGTTGTGATTTGATAGACCTTGCCAATATTTTTTTTAGGCGTCGTCATTTTATGAATAAACTGACCATCATCCGAAATCAATAGTAGCCCAGTAGTATCAAAGTCTAAACGGCCCACACATTGCAAGCCGCGCTCTACAAAGGGAGTGGGTAGCAAACTATAGACACTGGGATGGTGAGTAGTTTTATGAGAGCACTCGTAATTGGGTGGCTTGTTAAATGCAATATAAGCCTTTTCGTGATATTCCCAACTCTGCCCTTCGACATTCAAAACTAATCCTTCAGTTGCAATGCGTTCTTCAGGGTCTTGGGCCAACACACCGTTGACTTTTACCAACTCGGCAAATACCAAATCAGTACAGTAGCGACGCGTGCCAAAGCCTTGGCTAAAAAGAATTTTTTCGAGGGGAATGGGTTTTGCCATATGCCGTTCAGAATACTATAGAGAGGCCCTATTTTGGGTATCGAGCCTCTTTGGAGTTCAATTCGTTATGATTGAGTATTCTTACCGATTATCTACAGGCGCCATGCTTCCTGATCCAAAACCCCGTAGCCTACTACACACGCGTGAAGTCACTTTTTACGGCTACACGAGAGAAGATGGTCTTTGGGATATTGAAGGCCATCTCAAAGATACAAAGGCACACCCTTTTGTTACAGGTTCAAAGACTTGGGCCCCAGGTGAAGCGATTCACGATATGTGGGTGCGAGTGACCTTAGATAATCATCTCACAATCAAAGATATCGCCGTAGCGATGGATGGACACCCTCATCCAGAATGCCCCTTGGTCATCCCGCCAATGGATACCTTAATTGGCGCAAGGATAGGCAAAGGTTGGCGTAAAACCATTGAGACACACTTAGGTGGAATTAAAGGTTGCACTCACTTGCGTGAGCTACTCAACAACATTGCAACTGCAGCTTATCAATCTATTCCTGGCGCACTCTTTGATCCTGATGAAAACAAGCCACCCTTATATCTCGGAACATGTAAGTCTTGGGATTTTGAGGGCCCCGTGGTTATGCGCGTGTATCCCCAGTTTTATCAATGGAAAAAATAAGGGCTTAGAGCTCTCCCCGATAAATAGAAGTGCCAGTAAATGATTGTGCTATTGGCATAATCTCGACGGCATTGATATTCATATGCGCAGGTAAGGTTGCTGACCAAAAAATAGCTTCGGCTATATCATCGGCGCTCAGCGCCTCTACGCCTTCATATACTTTCTCTGCTTTCGCATCATCACCCTTAAAGCGCACATTAGAGTATTCAGTCCCTGAACTTAAACCAGGCTCTACACAGGTCACCCGTAAACGGGTACCGGTCAAATCGGCTCGCAAATTAAGACTAAATTGCTTCACGAACGCTTTACTTGCACCGTATACATTGCTACCAGGATAAGGATAGAGGCCTGCAACAGAGCCCACATTAATCACGTGGCCACATTTACGCTCAACCATGCCAGGTAAAAAAGCTCGGGTCATATGAATGAGCCCCTTAATATTGGTATCAATCATACGATCCCAATCGGTAATATTAGTTTGATGCGCTGGCTCTAGACCCAATGCGAGTCCGGCGTTATTCACAAGAATCGTCAGCTTGGCAAACTCTGCAGGCAAAGTCGCCGCTAAAGAATCTACCTTGGCGCTATCGCAAATATCTAATGCCAACGTAAGCAGTTTTTGTTGCTGATCTGCAGGTAGCGATGCTTTGAGTGCATTTAAGCGCTCTAACCTTCTGCCCACTGCTATGACCTTATGACCATGCGCTAAAAAGCGCCTTGCAGTTGCCTCACCAAATCCAGCAGTAGCGCCAGTTACTAAAACGGTATGTTCCATATGCTTTCTTTAAATAAATTTAACATGAACTGTATTTTAATCTGTCTATTTTAAAGAATGAGTACTTAATGCAGATTAATGAACCTTAAACATTAGATTAAATTACATCTTTGTCCCGTAATGCTGTAATTTCTAGCGGGCTCAATTTAAGTAAGTTAGATAAAATCTCATCAGAATCTTGGCCTAGTTTTGGTCCTAGCCAATTTATTTTCCCTGGTGTTGCTGAAAGTTTTGGGACAACATTGGCTACTGCAATAATTTGATCATCTGAAATACGCTTCTCTTCAATATAAGCTATATTTTTCCTAGCAATAAATTGTGGATCTTCAAAGATCTCTGCAATAGAATTAATAGGACCACAAGGCACTTGCCCCTCAAAGCACAGTGACAATAATTGGTCGCGATTTAACTGTGAGGACCATGCAGTCACATATGCATCTACTGCAATACGATCTTTTTCACGCTGCTCAAGCGTCCCCCACTTACCATCCCCTGAAAATTCAGGGCACCCCATTATTTTGGCTAAACGAGCAAAAATTTTATCTCCTGTACAAGCAATAGCGACCCACTTACCATCCTGAGTGGGATAGTGACTATGAGGTACTACATTTACTGCACCCGCTCCCATGCGTTCACGAACAAAGCCGCTGAAATGATAAGCGGGTGCGAGCTCATCCAGTATGCGAAATATAGATTCATATAAAGCAACATCAACCACTTGACCCTCTTGAGTATGCTCTCGCGCTTTTAACGCCACGAAGGCACCCATTACTGCATACATACCGGACAAATAATCGGCAAGAGTTGCAGATCCAGGGGAGACTGGAGGGCGATCTGGATAGCCAGATAAATAAGAGATGCCGCCAAAAGCATTTGCAATGCGGCCAAATCCCGGTTGTGGGCTCATGGGGCCCGTCTGTCCGTAAGCAGATATTCTGACCATAATTAATTTCGGGTTATATTTTTTTAACTCATCCCAACTCAACCCCCAAGACTCAAAAGTACCAGGCTGAAAGTTTTCAATCAAAACATCGCTCTCAATAACCAGTCTTTTTAGGAGTTCTGCGCCCTCCGGTTTTCTGAGATCAATCGTCAATGATTTCTTGTTACGCCCTTCAGAAAGCCAGACCAATGAATCACCACAGCTAGTTGGAGTACCAAACTTACGGGTTGGATCTCCAACTTTAGGTAATTCAATCTTAATTACCTCGGCACCAAATTCAGCAAAAAAAGTAGCACAGTAGGGGCCTGCTACAAAGGTAGCGCAATCAAGAACACGTAAACCAGCTAAAGCTGCTCCGGTTGGCATATCTGTAGTTTTCATTAAATTATCTCCAAAGGGAATATTGATGATGCTTAACTACAAGTAGAGTTTTTAGCTACTAAATAAATTTATTCATCCAAACAGGCCAGCATTATTTGATTAAAGTCATTGGCATTTTCATATTGAACCCAATGCCCTGCATTTTTTATTAGATTTAAACCTCTAAAATTAGATGCCTGTCTCAAAGCTTCTTCAACCTGATCAAATTGAGTGGTACACAAAATATCCTGATCGCCCCAAATACCATATACCGGACAAATAATATTCTTCAATGCAATTTTCACAATGTCTGTTTTTGCAAGACAACGTTTTTTCATTCTGTCTTGGTCTAAATTTTTACAGTGGATATGAATAGCGAGTTCATCAATAGATGCAGAACTGAATATCAACAATTCTTTAATATTAGAAATTGCAGTAGCTCTTCTATTCTCAAGAGAATCCTCAGCGATCCAATTTTTAATGATAAATTTCTTCTTAGGAACAATGCCTAATCCTGCGCCACCCACCAAAATTAATTTAAGGATATTTTTAGGGTACTGGCTTGCCATCATTGCAGCTACCAGGCTTCCAAATGAAAAACCAACTAATTGATATGGTTCGTTATTGATGATCTTCGTAAATGCAATATCTAATAATTTTGGTAGATCATCGGCATCAGCATAATCCTTAAAGGTCTTTATTGGTATTCCAGATTCGCCAAAGCCAGGTAAATCTGGAATGATCACGCGTTTTCCGTGCTTCACTAAAAATGTAATATTTTTAACCCAGTGATTCCAGCTTCCTGACCCCCCATGCAATAACACCAAGGGAGATCCACTACCCCACTCTCGCCAAACTATTTTTACGCCATCAACTTCTATTTCTGATTGAATAGATAAAGCATCTAATCGAATACTATCTTCTATATTTTCTATGGAATGGGGCAGCAGCAGACTGTTGTTCATTCTCAAATTCGTTTTTTAGTTTTGCATTACTTCGTTACAAAAAGTTTTTTGAGTTGACTGCAGTTCATAAATACTTGCTTCACTTGCTACCAGTAGAAATGGCCTGATGAATGGCTAAGGTTTTTTGAGCTTTATATAAGATGGGGTAATCCACAAACATCCCATCAACCTGAATAGCGGCTAAGCCTTTCTTTTCAGCCTCTAAAAAGCTGTCTACAATTTTTTGAGCACGCAAAACTTCATCTGCAGTGGGGGTGAATACTTGATTTGTAATGCTCACCTGATCGGGGTGAATACATAATCTTCCCTGAAAGCCAAGATTCAAACTTCTGACAACTGATTTTTCTAGACCCTCATGATCTTTGAGGTGAATCCAAACGGTATCAATAGGCGCCTCTAAATTAGCTGCTCTGGCCGTCACAATGCATGCATTTCTAACGACATCTAATTCTCTCTCGTTTGAAGTCCACAGCATTCCGACATCATTGCAAAAATCACCAGCGCCAAAAGTAAAACGCTTTACCCGCTGATATTCAATACTTGATCTATAGCGATGGTCTATAAATATCTTATTGAGGTTGGTAAAACCTTTTGCTGTTTCAATAATTGGTAGTAGATCTATGCTGCCAATCTTTAAATCCCGTTCTCTTTCAAGAGTGGCCAATAACCAATCTATCGTTTCGATATCCTCTGGCCCCTGTACCTTAGGCAGCACCACTCCATATAAACCTGTACCCACTACTGCCTGGAGATCTCCCAGAGTCCACTGGGTATCCAGTGCATTTACTCTCACGTAAATTTTGGATCGACTGCCACTTTTGATTGCGACAATCGCATCCTGTCTTGCGCTCACTTTCTCGCTATTCGCAACCGCATCCTCCAAATCCAGAATGACGGCATCCGCATCAAGACCAAGTGCTTTGGTCACTCTTCTTTCATGATTTGCTGGAGTGAAAAGAAGGGTTCGAAGCAAATTATTTTTAGTGTCTGTATTCATTTTTGACCGTATATGAAGATCTAACTATATAACACCATCTTGACGTAGGCTCTCTATTTCTTCAGGCTTTAAGGCTAAAATACTTGCAAGTAAAGAATCGACATCTGCCCCTAGTTTTGGGCCTAAAGAATGAATCTTTCCAGGAGTTCCCGAGAGCCTCGGAACGACATTGGGCACGGCAATGACTTGATCTTCTGAAATTCTAGGCTCTTTAATAAAGGCGATATTCTCACGTGCAGCAAATTGCTCATTGGTGAAAATTTCCTCAATTGAATTAATGGGGCCGCAAGGTACCTCACCCTCTGAACACAGTTTTAATAATTCTTGACGAGTATATTGGGTAGTCCAGTCTGTTACAAATTGATCGATAGCAAGGCGATCTTTTTCGCGATCAATAATTTTTCCCCACTTACCATCTCCCGCGAGTTCTGGGCATTCCATCAGCACAGCCAACCTCATAAAAATCTTATCGCTAGTACAAGCAATCGCAATCCATTTTTTATCTTTAGTTTGATAATGACTATGTGGAACGACATTCACCGTTCCCGCCCCCATTCGCTCTCGTACATAGCCATTGAAATGATAAGCAGGCGCTAACTCATCCAAAATCCGAAATACTGACTCATACAAACCAACATCAACCACTTGACCTTCTTGAGTTTTGTCTCGAGCTTGGAGCGCTACCAAAGCGCCTAGAGCACCATACATTCCCGATAAATAATCTGCTAAGGTTGCTGAGCCAGGTGAGACTGGGGGTCGATCAGGGTATCCCGATAAATAAGAAATACCGCCAAAGCCATTGGCTACCCTACCAAAACCCGGCAGCGGACTTAGCGGTCCAGTTTGCCCATAAGCTGAGATCCTGACCAAAATCAACTTAGGATTATGTTTCTTTAACTCATCCCAACTCAGACCCCAGGACTCAAATGTACCTGGTTGAAAATTTTCAACCAGCACATCACTCTTCTCAACTAATTTTTTTAATAGATCGGCGCCTTCTTTTTTACGTAAATCAATCGTGATAGATTTTTTATTACGACCTTCAGAAAGCCAAATCAAAGAATCGCCACAAGGTGTAGGCGTTCCAAACTTGCGGGTAGGGTCGCCAACCTTAGGGAGCTCAACTTTAATTACTTCAGCACCAAATTCAGCAAAAAAGGTAGCGCAATATGGGCCAGCAATAAAAGTTGCGCAGTCTAATACACGCAATCCCGAAAGTGCTCCGGGCTGTAAATTATTCATATCGTTGTTCTTTGCTCACCTATTTAAACTGGTACCGCGTATTTTGGATCCGGAAGTATGGTTGTTCTCTTCATGAGACGCTCTTGCTTGGGATCAAATGGCTCCCGTCTATGCATAGTACAGGCGTTATCCCACAAAACACCATCACCTAATTGCCAAACATGCGAATAGACAAACTCAGGTTTAACAGACCATGCAAAGAGTTCTTGCAATAAATCATCACTAGTTGACTTATCCAAGCCAACAATTTGCGTAGTCATTCCAGGGCAAATATAGAGCGCCTTTTTACCAGAATACGGATGGACTCTGACGATGGGATGCTCGATATCAGGAGTTTTCTTTTTCTGCTCAGCGCTGGTAGGCACACTATAAAGCGCATTAAAAGCCTCATAGGATTGAAGTGCTTTTTTTCCATCAATCGTATTTTTAATAGACTGCGGTAAAGCCTCATAGACAGCAGACATATCAGAAAAAGAGGTCTCGCCACCAGAGCTTGGCAGTATTACCGAAAATAGAAATGATCCTACCGCTGGCCGTGGCAAATAGATTTGGTCGTAATGCCAACCCACCTCAGAATCAGCCAAAATTCCTACTGGCTTTCCTTCTTTAGTCATGTTTGAGATATACAGAATTTCAGGAGACTTCTGCGATAAAAACTCTTTCCGGATATGAATTTCAAGATCTCCAAGCTGCTTTGAAAATGAAACGATTTCAGCTTCATCCATCACTTGGTCTCTAAATAGCAGAATCTCATATTGATGCCAGAGTGACTTTACTTCATTAATAGTTTGAGAATCGAGGGGTTTAGATAAATCTAATCCACTAATCTCAGCTCCAAAGGTCTTTTGTAATGGTCGTATCTTTAAGCCCATCTTCTTCTCCTAGTGAACTCTCAGTTGATGCAGGATATTTGTGAGAGATTGTTGATGCTCTAAATTTAAAAAGTCTTTAGTAAAATTATTTGCAGCTTCGTGACTGATGACGCCCTCTGCATTTGAATCAAACTTTCTCAGAACCTCTTCCTGAGATAGCGGGTTAGCACTTGAGCCTCGATTCATTTGCTCGCGATGAATGAGGACTTCGCCTGATTTCAGTTCAATCTCTACTTCGCCAGAATAAAACTCTGGAAATGCAGACTTAGGATCCAGTTCATATTCAATTTTTTGACATAGCGCCAGAATTTGCGGATCAAAAATCGTATCGTCTTCTAGTTCTTTGAGTGTGAATTGACCTTTGATCAAGCTGGTAGCAATCACAAAGTGAATAGAAAACTGAGCCTCATAAGAATTTTTTGGCATTCTTTTGCTAGCCTGAGGCTCACAAACGACTTGCACTTGTTTTTCGCTGATACGCGCTTTGATGCTCTTGATATTGTCGATCTCAAATCCATTCTCATTACGAAGAACAATCGCGGCATCAGCAAAGGCATGGTTGTAATGGCATGCGGGATAGGGTTTCAATGAAATGTTTTGCATCTCCCAAATCTGCCCAAGACCATTCGTACATTTTTCTAGACTGGCGAGATTGCCAGAGTTAGTATGGGTATTAAACAAACCATAGCGGCCTTCAAAAGCATTTCGCGGGCCAATAAAACCATTTTTAGCCATGGCGCAAGCTGTCACAGCTGACGATGCAGCCCACCCAGGGTGCATTCGCTTAGTCCAAGCTCCGCCCTCTAAAAATTCCATCACTCCAGAAGCCATCGATAAAGCGATACCCAGTGCATTAGTTAACTCATCTATCGTCAACTTCATTACGCGTCCAACTAATACTGTTGCACCAAAAATACCCACTAGGCCAGTTGGATGAAATCCTTTTGCATGAAATCCACCGTTGGCAGCTGATGCAATCCTGCTAGCCACCTCAATTGCAGCGAGATAAGCAACCAGTGCTTCTTGCCCGCTGATCTGATAGCGCTGTCCAACACTCAAAAGCGCTGCCATAGCGCTTGATGAGGCATGAATCACTCCAGCTGCATGCGTGTCATCAAAATCTAAGCCATGAATGTAGGTTCCATTAACGAGAATGGCATCGCGCATAGATAACTTATGTGGAACTCCGAGAACTGGGTATTGCTGATCATTACTCTCTTGCAAGGACATTAATGCATGAAACGTTTTTTTAGCAAAATCATAGCTACTAGAGGCAATGCCTATGCCAATAGTATCTAGCATATGCAGTTTTGCTTGCGCACTAACTACTGTCGGAATTTCCTCAAACTGAAGAGTGAGCGCAAACTCAGACAATCTCTCAGAAATTGTCGCTACAGGTTTTTCCTGTGATCTATTTAATATCATTAGGATCTATTTAAGCCTTGAGATTGATCATAGTTCAGGCTCACTTGATAGGTATATTGGTCTGCCCTATAAATACTATTAGTCACTAGCAAGAGCTTATTTTGCGAGCCGTAATAATGCCGAATAATATTTAGCCCTGCTGAGCCAGCCTTCACCCCTAAGTGTTTCGACTGATCTTTAGATATCAAGCAGCCTGAAATTCGCTGATCGACTTTGGTAATCTTAAATCCAGTAATTTTTTCCAGTAAAGCATAAATGGGTACTTTCAGACTAGCCAAGTAGGTTTCAACCCTGCTGTAAACCACTGGCACATAAATTTCACTTGCTACCAAAGGTAGCGCAGGCTTAATTTTCTGACGCAGAACTTTGATTTTCTTCCACGTAGCGCCCATTGGTAAAGCTAAGTCATTAAACTGTTTTGCGGAAATACGCACTTCTTTTGACTCTAAAACGATGAGCTTAGAATTTTTAATGTAAGTAAAAAGATCATTGATAGATCCATGACTTTGTACAAAGCTACGCTCTTCATGCACAGAAACAACAACAGATCCTGTTTTTGGCTTTCGTGCAATTAAGCCCATGGCAACCAGCTCGCGTAGAGATTCACGTACCGCATAACGAGATGCATTAAATTTTTGCTGTAATTCGTGCTCCGTGGGCAATACAGACCCCAAAGGGTAATGTTTTGTCCGAATCTGATCGATCAAACAACTGGTGATTGGCTCTTTAACTTTCACAAAATTCCTTATTAATACTATTGTTCGAACAATATAAGCTTAGCAATTGAAAATACCCACTAGGGATAACCCCAGCTTTGAATGTATTTATAAAAAATCACTCTAGAATGAGAAAAAATAAATTAAGGAGACAAACTGATGTGGTTAACCAATCAATCGCAAGCGACTAAATTTGTAATTGGGATTGCCCTATCTGCATTAGGACTTTCATCTTTTTCGGCGCTTGCTGATAGCTATCCCAATAAACCTGTCAAAATTGTGATCCCGTATGCAACTGGCGGGGGCTCAGATGCGGTGGCAAGAGTTATGTCGCCACACCTTAAAAATATTTTTAATCAATCTGTTGTTTTGGAAAACAAAGGTGGGGTAGGAAGCACAATAGGAACGGAAAGCGTCGCTAAAAGTGAGCCAGATGGGTATACGCTGCTTATAAATACTGATGTGATTGCAATCATGCCTTTACTATTCAAAAAATTAAATTTTGATCCTCAAAAAGACTTTATTCCAATCTCTTTCATTACTACCGCTCCAATGGTTTTAGTTGCCAATCCAAGCTTTCCAGTCAATTCTGTAAAAGAATTAATTGCCTTAGCAAAGAAAAGTCCAGGCGAAATATCGCTCGCAACCCCCGGCGCTGGTAGCCCTCAAGACTTGGCCTCTATTCTCCTTGCCAACAAGGCGCAAATTAAATTTAATGCAATTAACTACAAAGGGAATGGTCCGGCATTAGTAGACGTATTGGCAGGCCATGTAAATGTTGCCATATTTACACTCTCCACCGTTAAAGAGTTTGCGAAAAGTGGAAAATTAAAAGTCTTAGCTGTCATTGGCGCCAAAAGATCATCGCTTGCTCCAGAAATTATTTCCTTGACTGAAGCAGGCCTTCCAGACGTCGAAGTGAGTTCACGATATTTAATTTTGGCACCAGCTAAAACACCAAAAGAGGTTGTTCTGAAACTTGAAAAAGATTTTGCAAAGCTCGCTGATAATAAAAATTATCAAACCGATCTTTTGAATCTTGGATTTGAAACTTTATCGACGACTTCAGCAGAAACGACTGAAATCCTGAATAAGGAGATTGTCAAATGGTCACCTATACTAAAAAACCTAGACATTTCAATCCAATAATTTATCTTATTCCCAGTCGAATTAACCCCAACGGAGTATTTCATGCAAATCATTAAGCCAAAAATTCATTGTCTTATCGCCAGTGGATTGATTCTTTTCTCATCCCTTGCTTTCTCCCAATACCCAAATAAGACAATTAAATTTGTAGTGCCCTTTCCCGCTGGACAGGCAACGGATATCTTTTCAAGAATTGTTGCTGACGAGCTCTCCCAAACACTCCCACAAAAAGTAATTGTGGATAATAAAGGTGGTGCAAATGGCATACCAGGAACTCTTTATGGGAAAGAGGCTGCGCCAGATGGTTACACTCTCACCATGGCTTCAAGTAGTACGATTGCTGTAAATCCTGCACTCTATCCAGGCTTACCGTATAGCCCAAAAGATTTTGAACCAGTAAATGGAGTTTTTATTGTTCCTCTTTTGCTAGTAGCAAATCAAAACTCGCCCTTCACTACACTAAAACAAATTGTTGACTACGCCCAAAGCAATCCCGGAAAACTCGAGTGGGCATACTCCGCACCCAACCAACAGCTCGCAGAAGAATTATTAAAAACACGTGCAAAAATTGACATTCTTTCTGTACCGTACAAAGGTAGTGGACAGGCTGTTACTGATTTAATTGGGGGTCAAATTAATTTAGCCGTAGAGACCTTACCTACAATCGCTCCACATATTGCCTCTGGCAAGGTTCGCCCAATTGCTGTGATGACAGCAAAGAGAATTCCTCAACTACCAAATGTGCCTACAGTTGCTGAACTCGGTTATCCAGGCTTTGAGGGCCCAGGTTGGGGTGGCATTCTTGCCCCTAAAGGCACCCCAAAAGAAATTATTGAAAAACTCAGTAAAGATATCCGCGTAATCTTAGCTAACCCAGAAGTTCAAAAGAAAGTGAATGACCGTGGGGCGATTGTTGACAGTCGGGATTCTAAACAATGGGGTGAGTTTGTAAATGCAGAAGTGGCTAAATGGGCTGAAATTGTCAAAATAGCCGGCATACAAGGGCAATAAATTCAGGCCAAGTTAGCTACTTAACTTGGGGTTGGAGGAGGAGTATCGGAGCAATTCCATATCTCCTCCAGTAGCCATGTACGAAAATCTTTCGCTTGTTGACTTTCATTTTTACCCAAAGGCGTTAATAGGTAATAGGTGAAACTTTCACGATTTAAAAATTGAGGGAATGGACAAACTAACTTTCCATTTCTCAATTCAGATTCCACTAAGAAATATTGCGCCATTGCAATCCCATGCCCTTCAATTGCAGCCGAGTAGCATAAGGCTGAACTTTCATAACTTAGGCGTGAAAAATCTTCAAGCTTGACATTCATCCCAATGGAGTTAAACCAAAGATTCCAATCATCAGGACGGCTAATAGTATCCAATAGCTTATATCGACTAAAGTTGTGTGGGTTTGCAATTGGACTTCCTACTAGCAGGGACGGGCTGCAAACTGGAAGAATAATATTGGAGACCAATCTTGTGACATTTGCATCGCTCCAAGCGCCATCACCCAATCGAATTGCACAATCCAGATCCTCTTGATCAAAATTGACTGGGTCCATTGAAGTGGTTAACACCACCTCCATTTTCGGATGTAAGGCTAAAAAACTGGAAAGTCGCGGAATAAGCCAACGAATTGAGAATGTTGTATAGCATCTCACCTTCAGTTGATTCTGATTACGCCCAGAAAACAAACGCTTGGTTGATGACTGAATTTCAGAAAGGCATTTGCTGATATCTTCGTAGTACTCGCGCCCTTTCTCAGTCAGAATTAAATCTCGATGTTTACGAGAAAATAGCTGAGTTCCTAGAAATGCCTCCAAGGCAGCCAGTTGTCTGCTTACTGCGCCAGGAGTGACATTGAGCTCATTAGCTGCCCTTGAAATACTCAAGTGACGAGCAACTACCTCAAAAACTCTCAAGTTATTTAAAGGGGGTAGTTGTTCTCGCTTATTGGGCTGCATACTATCTCAAGTTTATGATAAAAATTGTCTCAATTGAATATAAATTACTCTTATAAACAAAATGGCAAGTATAAAAATATTATTTCTAGATTTTGACGGCGTTCTTCACCCCCTTAATAGTAAGAGGGAAAGCTTATTTTGCAATGTTCATTATTTAGAGAAATCATTAGAAGGTGCTTCCTGCAAAATTGTCATCACGTCAAATTGGCGACTAACTCATAGCATTGATGCGATGCGAGAACTATTACCTCAGAAAATTAGCGAACTGATTATTGGTGCTACGGATATTGCTGCTGGAGTGAATCATCAGAGATTTGTGGAGATTCAGAATTACTTAAATATGTATATCGATTCGAATCCAGTAGACTGGCGCGCTATTGATGATACCTCTCAAGATTTTCCAAGCGAATGTGAGAATTTGATTTGTTGTGACACCCATTCAGGCATGGGTAGCGCAGAACAAATTCAGATTACGCAATGGTTAAAAAGCTAATGGCGCCTCTTCACGAAGATCTAGTAGCTGCTGATCCATCCAAAGATGAACGTCATAACTCCTGACGTGCCGTCTTAAAGAAATCATCCGGTTTCTTCTCTCAGCATCGCTCATCGATATAGTTTTATTGAAGGCGTCAATGGCATCATTCTCGTTTAATGGATCGTAGATTACTGCATCGCATAACTCTTTTGCTGCTCCTGCATGCTTAGATAGCATTAACACTCCATCCTCATCATCCCGAGAGGCAATAAATTCCTTACAAATCAGATTTTGACCATCCGCTAAGCTTGATACCCAAAGACAATTTGCCGAACGATACAAGTAAGTAAGTTGCTCTTTAGTCAGAGTATGACGCTCCGAAATAATTGGCCGCCAATCACTCGAGCCATATTGATGATTGATTCTAGCTATCAACTCTGTTATCTGTGATTCATACTCTCTAGACTTCAGTACTAATGGTCTTGTTTGCACATAAACTTGTATGAATTGAATGTTTTTTATCAAAGATGGATTTAAATCCAATATTTTTTCAATTGCATGAAGGCGCTCAATAATTCCTTTTGAACAGTCCACCCTATCTACACTTAAGTAAACATAATTACTTGCTTGTAATTGATACTGTTTAGCAATGACAGCCCGGCTTTCAGCCATAGATACCTGCTGTGAAGTTTTTAATACTGGCCACTCTATTGAAGCTGGATAAACCCCTAGATTCGTTGCGCCCTCAATGTTCCGATCATCTGGCATAGCACTTATAAAATAATCTCTATCTTGGCTCGTCTGAAAGCCAACATTATCAGCGCCTAATATTCCATCGATCAACTCTGTGCGCCATGGACAAGCTTTTAGTCTACCATGTGCTGGCCATGGAATATGCCAGTAAAATAAAATCTTTGCATGGGGTAGTGCAGACCTGAGTAGCTTTGGCAATAGTGCTAATTGATAATCATTGATAAAAATAATTGGCTCAGCGATATCCTCTGCGCAACGAATGACTTCACTGGCGAATAACTGATTTACTGCAACATAGGAATTGAAATCGCTATCTCTAAATAGGGGCTCTATATTCTGATGATGGCAAAGCGTCCACAAACCCCCATTACAAAAGTCATCGTAATAAGATTTGTATACCGGTGGAGAGATGCTAACTTTTCTTAGCGCCACCCCTTCATCTTCATCGGTGCCCTGATTTGTAATGCCATTACTTGCTGAAATCCACGTTGCCTCAAACCGCTTAGCCAAAGGCTTTATCAAAGAGACGACGCCCCCGACTAATCTGTCTGGGCCACTATTCGATACAAAAATGACTGTTTTCTGATTCACCATCCTGTGTATTGTGTCGGTTTTGTGTTGGCGGCATCTATATTTCAAACAATGTAAGCTCCAACTCATAATGATTGAGTATTTCTCAACAATCGATGATTTTTACTCGCTTGACTAATTTATCAATCTACTCAAGAATAAGGGTTACTTTTATAAAAATCTATTAAAAACATGGACATAACCCCACACTACTGGAGCCAGAGCTCATCCCCTAAGCCATTAGGTAGTATGCATAAAAAGTCAAAGGAAATCATTTTTCCCCCATTCGCAGAAGACTCTCCACTAGCCAATGATTACCTTAGCCAAGAATTAAATCCCATTGGTACTTTATACAGCTACACCGTGATTCATCCCAGCCTGAAATCAGGCATTCAACCCTATGCAATTGGATTTGTGGACCTACCCGATTTTCCAGTGAGAATTTTCGGGCGACTCATTCAAGATGGAGGCCCTGCTATTGGCAATCAATATTTAATGAAGCCAGACACTGAATTTGGTCATATTTTCGAAAAAATAAATAATCCATGAATAAAAATATGATCTACATCGAAGGCGTAGCAATGACGCGCTTCGATAAGCAGCCAAATACTCTGGCGCCTGAACTTGCGCAAGGCGCGATTCTCAATGCCCTTCGGGATGCCAATTTAACCCTAAACGATATCGAAGCAATCTATTGCGCAAACGTATTTGGGGGAATGATTCTTGGTCAGCTGATTGTGCGCGATCTCCAATTACAAGGAATTCCGATCTACAACGTTGAAAATGCCTGTGCAAGTGGGGCTACGGCCGTCCATCTAGCAAAGCATGCTTTATTGGCACAGCAATATAAAACTATTTTAGTAGTTGGGATCGAGCAACTCACCCAACTTGGTGGCGGCACAATTCCATTGCAATTAAATGACCATAAGACCCGGGTTTATTCAAACTCTGGATTGGTGTTACCTTCAATTTATGCAATGAGAGCCACGCGCTATCTGTATGAGAGGAATGAAGATCCTAGTCTCTTAGCGCAGGTAGCTGTAAAAAATAGATTTAATGGCTCTCTCAATCCCTATGCGCAACAAAGAACGCCTACGACGATTGAAGCAGTTTTATCTTCTCGCATGATTGCTGAACCTTTAACACTCATGCAATGCTGTCCCTCGCAAGTTGATGGTGCAGCAGCTCTCATTCTCAGCACCGAACATAACAATGGTCGAAAGCCCGTTAAATTGTTAGCGTCAATCGTTCAGTCTGGCATGCAAGAAAAATACACTGACGATATTTTGGATGCAGAAATTACCGCTAGGGCTGCAAGAATGGCCTATGAACAAGCAGGTATTGGACCAAGCGATATTGATGTCATTGAATTACATGACGCCTTTACCATTGCTGAATTAATTTATTACGAAGCGCTAGGCATTGCAAAGCCGGGAGAAGGTCCACAATTATTACGCTCTGGAGAAACTGAAATTGGTGGAAAAATTCCGGTGAACCCCAGCGGTGGCTTACTAGCAAAGGGTCATCCTCTCGGCGCCACCGGAGTAGCACAAATGGTAGAGCTGACATGGCAACTTGAAGGCCGCGCCAAGGAACGCCAGGTTAATAAACCCAAAATTGCCCTTGCACAATGTACAGGCGGTGGTATTGCTGGTGTTGATCACGCTGCATCCTCCGTCCATATTCTAGGAACTTAATATGCCTTTGCCAGAAAAAAGAATTGCTATTGTTACAGGAGCAGCACAAGGTATTGGCTTTGGGATTGCCAAGAAATTAGCTACCAATGGTATTGATGTTGCATTAATTGATTATGACCAAGCAAAACTGAGCGCAGCCATTGAGCAACTGAAGGAATTTGGTAGCAAAGTGATTGGGATATCTGCGAATGTCAGCAAAATTGATGAAGTGCAGTCTGCGATTCAACAAGTGATGGCTTGGGGCGGGCAAATCGATTACCTCGTTAATAATGCCGGCATTATTCGGGATAAAAGATTACTCAATATGACTGAGGCAGATTGGGATGATGTGATTGACGTTAACCTCAAATCCCAATTTCTATTTTGTCAGGCTGCAATCAAAGAAATGCTGCCGCGTAATTTTGGCAGAATTGTTAATATCTCATCGCGCGCATGGCTTGGTGGCTTTGGCCAATCAAACTATTCAGCCTCTAAAGGTGGCGTCATTAGCCTGACTAGAAGTCTTGCTATTGAATTCGCCGCCAAAGGGATTACTGTCAATGCAATTGCTCCGGGAATTATTCAAACGCCATTATTTGATGGTTTTGATGCAGCGATTCAAAGCAAATTAAAAGAATCTGTTCCTGCTAAGCGTATCGGTACTCCTGATGATGTTGCCTATGCCGTAATGACCTTTTTAAATCCAGATGCTTCTTACCTCACTGGACAAGTACTGTATGTATGTGGCGGAAGAAGTCTCTCTTCCCCAAGTGTATAAGGAAACTCCATGATCACTTATGAAGCTAACAATTCAACTGCAATATTGACTATCAATAGGCCACTGAAAAAAAATGCTTTAGACCTTGCAAGCTTAAAAGATCTTCGCGATAAATTAATGACTGCTAGGGACGATGAACAAGTAAAAATCATTATTCTTACTGGAGCAGGAAATGACTCGTTTTGTGCCGGCGCTGATCTAAAAGGCGCAGCCTCTTCTACTGCAAGTTATGCGGAAGCCTTCTTCAAGGAACCCAATAAGGCGTCTGAACAGGGTCTCTACATTCGAATGATGGATCTGACTGATCTCCATATTCATAAACCATTGATTGCCGCTATTAATGGCTATTGCTTGGGTGGTGGGTTGGAGTTAGCACTGCAATGCGACCTCAGAGTAGCCTCAGATAACGCTACATTTGGCCTACCTGAAGCCAAAGTGGCATCTATTCCTGCCGTCTTAGGATTGCACCGCCTGCTTAAGGCAATCTCTTCTGCACATGCGATGAAGATAGCTCTAACAGGTGAGTCGATTAAAGCCATCAAAGCATTAGATATTGGCTTAATTTCAGACATGTTTAACGCCAAAGATCTGATGCCAGAGACTTTAAAAATTGCGCAAAAAATTGCATCCAACGGCCCGCTAGCAACTCAAGCAATTAAAAAATTATCCAAAGTCACGGGGCACCTCAGTGATATCGATGCGCAGCAAATGACGGAACTCTATTGGGGGGTATTGCGAGATACCGAAGATCGAATTGAAGGTCGTCAAGCGTTTACTGACAAACGTACCCCTATCTATAAAGGGAAATAAGCTGATGACCAATACTTCTTGGATCAGTCCGGGCCCCCTGAATGGTAAAAAATTAATTGAAGTCAGTCATATGCTGATGGGGCCTTATTGCGGCATGCTACTGGCCGACTTGGGTATGGAAGTAATCAAAATTGAACCGCCTGATGGCGATATCGCTCGAACCCTTGGCCCACACAATATTGACGGACACAATGCGTATTTCGTCAGCCTCAATCGTAATAAAAAAAGTATTGTTTTAGACCTGACAACAGACGAAGGTCGTACAAAGTTTCATGAATTGGTTAGGCAAGCTGATGGGCTCATTACCAATCTTCGACCAGGAGCAATAAACTCACTGGGGCTAACCTATGATCAGTTAAAACATATTAATCCTCAGATTGCTTGTGTTGCAATGACGGGCTTTGGTTTAGATAGCATTGAGTCTGAGCGGCCAGCATATGACTACATTATCCAAGCGCTGGTAGGAATTATGGATCTGACTGGCGAGCCAGATGGCTACCCCACTAAAGCAGGCTATTCAGCTGTTGATAATTCAGCAGGAATTATGGGTGCTCTTGGCTTACTCGCCCGCATCATCGAGGGTAAAGGCGGCCAAGTGGATATTGCGATGCATGATGTCATGCTGTCTCAGTTAAATTATCTAGCAGGCGCATGGCTCAATGCACAAGAAAAACCAGTACGGCAATCAATGTCTGCTCACCCCTATATCGTTCCAGCTCAAGTATTTGAATCGGCAGATGGCTGGCTGACTCTCTTCATTACACATGATAATTTTTGGATTAAATTCTGCGAAATCATCAATCAGCCAGAATGGATCAAGGATGAGCGCTTCTGCACAATGAAAAAACGCGGCGAGCATCGAGGCTCTCTGATCCTGCTATTGAATGAGGTGATGAAAACCAAAACTTCTAAGGAATGGGAGGAGCTCCTCATACCGCTTGGAATTGTGATTGCTGGCATTAAGAACCTAAGTGATGCAATCAATTCGCCGCTAACCGAAGATAGGGAGATGGTCATTAAACTCAAAGATGATGAAACTCATTTCCTAGCGATTGGTAACCCCATAAAAAATATCGGCCACCAAACCTCTTATAGTATCTCGCCAAAACTAAACCAAGACCCAAACGCCCAATTTGAATCATGATCGAACAAGCCCCAGACCACCTCCTCCCTATTATCGAAAAAATTGAGACTTTTTATACTAAAGAAGTTGAGCCGCGAGAGCATCAACTTCGCCACAGACTTAGAAATAGTCTGGAATATATAGATCGAACCGGTAAATTACATCCAGAAATACAAGCAGCAAGACGTGAAATCATGCAAGCATCTGGAGAGGCGGGCTTATTTTCACTTCACCTGCCTCAATCGATTGGTGGTGGGGGGCTCTCAAGAACGGAAATGTTCTTCATCGAAGAAAAAGTATATTCCTATGGCATTGATTTAGCGCCAGGGATCTTATCGTGGACTGATGGATCAACTCCAAGACTCATTTTTGTCAGAGAAGACTTGCAAGATCAATTTGTAAAACCGCTAATCTTGGGACAAAAAACCAGTTGTCATGCTGTCACAGAGCCCGATGCCGGCTCTAATTTATTTGATATGAAAACAAATGCTGTCCAAAAAGGGGATCAATGGATCCTCAATGGGCACAAAGCCTACATCACTAACCCATTTGAAGCAGATATTGTGAATGTACTTGCCGTTACTGATCCAGGTAATGGTAAAAAAAGTTTTAGCTACTTTCAATTTGAATCTAAGGACTATTTAGGTAAAGGCTTCAAGCATGGTCGGCTCAATCGAACCATGTTTGATGATGGCTTAACTGGTGAGTTACATTTTGAAAACCTGGAGCTCCCGCAGAGCGCAATGATTGGAAATCGTGGTCAAGGTTTTGAGATAGCGCTGACATCGATCAATTGGACCAGAACGCGCCGTGGCGGAATGTGCTCTGCTTGGTCAAAACTCCTCATTGATAAAACTCTCGATCGCCTTAAACATAGAAAAGTGGGCGGTAAGCCTCTAGGTCGCAACCAAGGTCTGCAGTGGATGGTCTCGGACATGTATCTAGACTGGTATAGCGCCCGAGCAACCTCATTGGCATGCTTACGAGATATCGAAAAGTTTGGACCATGGTGGGATACCAATCGCCCTCAAGAGCAAATCCGCCTTTTTGCATTAATGAAAATCGTCAATGATGAAGCCTTTTATCGTGTTGCTGATAAGGCATTACAACTGCATGGTGCCACCGGGATCATGAAAGATACTGTAGTAAATAAACTGTTCCAAATTGCACGCAATCTTCGCATTCCAGGTGGTACTGATGAATCTCAACGAAATACGATTGCGGAAACATTGGGATTAAACGCAAATATGTAATGAAAAAAATATTACTGATTCTTCTGGATGGTATTGGCGATCGGATTTACAAAGAGTTAGGAAATTTAACTCCACTGGAGTATGCCAACACTCCAAATTTAGATCGTATTGCCAAATTAGGGGCATCAGCATCAGTCTATCCAATCAATCCTGGCATGGTTCCCCCATCTGAATTGGCTCACTTTCATTTATTTGGCTACGAGACAGATTTCTACCCAGGTAGAGCAGTATTTGAAAGCATGGGCTTTGGTATTACACCGCCCTCCAATGTTGCTGTAGCACACTTAGGTTTACGTCATGTGACCCCATCAAATAAAGGACTCATGATCACTCCATGGTGGCCAGCATCGGAAGCCCAAGATGCCCAACAATTAGTGGAGTCAATCAGTCAATTTGAATCTTGTGGCATTCAGTTTGAAGTGAAATATATTGGCAACTCTGACTCTTTACTGATCATGCATGGCGGCTGTGAGGACATTACAGATTCAGATCCGTTCATGCATACAGGTCGACCAGTACTCGAAATTCAAGCGCTTGATTCCAGTAAAAACCATAGCGGTGCTCAGAATACTGCTAAAGCATTAAATCATTATTTAAGATGGACTCATGAGGTACTCTCAAAGCACCCCATTAATTCCCAAAGGGTTCTGGATGGCAAGTTGCCCCTGAATATGACTGTTACTAAGTGGCCTGGTAAGCATCAAGAGCTCATGAGCTTCTATCAAAAAACAGGTTTAACTGCTTCTTTAATTGCATCAGCGCCAATGTATAAAGGCATGGCCAGCGTATTGAAAATGAATTACATCGAAGTTGCTGAAGGCGATCCTAGCTGCGAAATGATTGATAAGTTAGTAGCAGCTAAGCATGCTTTTGATCATGGCTGTGATTTTGTGCACCTTCATACTAAAGCTGCCGATGAAGCTGCACACAGTCATTCTCCTCTGAAAAAGGCCCAAGTCATTGAGGCTATTGATGTTGCCCTTTCTGCTCTTTGGGATTGGGGAAAGCTACAGGAGGACTTCCTGATAGCGATTACCGCAGATCACTGCACTCCAAGTCATGGTCCAATGCTCCACTCGGGTGAATCTGTACCCCTTTCCTTAATGGGCGAAGGGGTTCGGGTTGATTCTGTAAATCATTTTTCTGAAAGGTTGTCTGTTGGCGGATCGCTTGGTCAACTATGCAGCCGCGATCTAATGCCCATACTCTTAAACGCATCAAACCGGTCTCATTTTTTGGGCGGTAAGCCAAACTCTTATGCGAGTTTTGGAATTACCTCATTTAAGGCATTATAAAAATGCAGCCGCATAAACCATTTAAATATGCTGTTGTTCATGGCCGCTTTCAACCTTTTCATAATGAGCATTTAGCGTATTTAAGATGGGCTCATAGCTATGGGACTCATTTATTTATTGGTATTACTAACTTCGATCGGACTGCTATTCAAAAAGAGAGCACTAGCAACCATCGTCATACAGCATTTGCAAACCCTTTTAGCTATTGGGAGCGCGCAGCAATGATTCAGGACGTACTATTAGAAGCTGGCGTTGATCCAACCCAATTTACCATCGTTGCCCTACCGATCCATGCACCAGAAAAATGGCCTGAGTTTGTGCCAACTGATCCAAATGAAAGTATTCATTTACTACGCGTATTCTCCGAATGGGAGCAAGAAAAAGCCAACCGCCTGCAGTCAGCAGGCTACCAAGTGATTACTGAAATAGGTTCACCAAAATTGATCAGCGCCTCCACCATCAGGGAAGCGATTCTGTTTGACAAAAATTATTCTGATCTCGTGCCACCAGCAGTAGCAGTGTGGCTAAAAAGAATCAATGCTAAATTGAGATTAGAAAATTTGAATGCTTTAGAAAGCCAAGAGTAATGATCAAAAAAATTCTGATCATTACCTATTTTTGATTATCTTTAGGATATTTTTGAATTGTGGATGCTCAGAGGTTTTAAGCCACTCAAAGATGAGCATTTCAGAACCCAGCATGACTATTTTTTGCTGGCTCATACGGTCCATAGCCAATACCTTGTCTTGTACCCTTCTGCTACCGCAGGCCTCTGGCACTACTGCCACCTCATAGCCTAGCGCCTGCAAGCCTAATGCCGTTTGCATCAAGCAGACATGCGCCTCACAACCAGCCAGAACTAATTGAGTAATAGCGGGATTAATGGCCTTGATATCCTTTGCTAAGCCATCTGCCGCTCCATTAAAGGAATGCTTTACGAAGGTCTGGTCGCAAAACACTTTAATATGCTCATCGTTTGGCCCTAGCCCATCTGGATTTTGCTCAGTTCCTAAAATGGGGATCGCTAGAGCTTGCGCTACCTGCGCAAGGAAGAGTGCTGATGCAATTACTTTTTCACCCTCATGAATACTTGGCATCAAACGGGTTTGATAGTCAATCAGAATGAGAGCGCTAGTGTCTTGGTTGATCATCATGAAGTTATTATTTTTTAATGGGCAAGCGTAGTGCTAATTTATCTAGGTAGTGGGTAATTAATTCATCAGCGCCCTTACCAAACATCCGAATGCGGCCTGTATGATTTAGTAATAGTACGCCAACAATGTGCGCAAAAATAGCGGTTAACTCTGTATCTACCTCTTTTTTACTACAGCCTAACTTGATCAGTGCTGCCTCCTGATGTTGCATTGCTGCTCTGAGGCGTGTATTTAACTCAGAATCCCACTCGTTCGTGAGTCCTCTAGGTTTAAGTCCCTGGAAGAGATAAAACCCTAAGTCCAAATCACGTGGATTGTCTCGGTAGAACTCATAAAAAGCTAAGGCACTTTTACGTAGCTCCTCAAGTGCAGTCTGCTGCTTCTGATTAACCGAACTATCTTCTGCAGCCAGATTCACGAAATCATTTAAACGCTCAAGCGATTCAGCCAGTAAGGCACCGTAGATTTCTTCTTTGCTCGCAAAGTAACTATAAATAGCACCAGCCGTATAACCCGCTCGCTTTGCAATTTCTCGCATGCTGACGGCCTCTAATCCCAACTCAATAAATACTGCTCTAGCAGCGCTCAAAATGTGCTCACGCCGAGCATCAGCCAAAGCTTGTTGACGCACATCTCTTGGGGATGCGATGGCTTGATTTAGGGCTTGACTCATCATTTAATTATACATTTATCTTAATAATTGAACAGTGTTCAATTTATGTGTATGATTGGATCTATAAGCAATTTAACTCACGATTAAGGCACGATATGAGTCAAAGCACCTCCCAATTTATGACTAGCAAAGACTATCAAGAATCTTTGCGCAAACTAAAGCCCGTCGTCTATGTTGATGGCCGCCTAATTGAATCCGTAGCGGATGAAGCAATGTTAAGGCCTGGGGTGCAAGCTTTGGGGGTTACTTATGACATGGTGCACGACCCTGCTTTAGCACCTTTAATGTTAGCAAGCTCTGATGGCAAAACAGTTCCAAGAATGTTGCATATCAACGAGTCCTCAGGTGATCTGCTGAATAAATTAGAAGCGGTTCGGGTCTTATGCCAAGAAACTGGTTGCGCGCAACGTTACCTGGCGCACGATGCCTTAAATGCACTTGGACAAGTATCCGCTCGGATTGATGATGCTCACGGTAGCAATGATCATCGCGCCAAGTTTGCAGAGTATCTTGCCCATGTACAAAAAAATGATTTGGCTTTAGGCATTGCAATGACCGATGCTAAAGGTGATCGATCATTAAGGCCACATGAACAAGCAAATCCGGACACCTATGTGCATATTGTTTCTCAAGACGCCAAAGGGGTAGTGATTTCTGGTACTAAAGCCATCGTGACTGGCGCGCCCTACATGCATGAGTTCTTAGTGATGCCAGGTCGCAATATGAGTAAAGAAGATGCAGCATTTGCAATTTGTTGCGCAGTACCAGTAGATGCCAAAGGCATTACTATCGTTGCCCGCCCTGCAGGGCGCCCAGGTGAAAAGGTCGAGCATGGTAAGCCTCTCTTTTCTAGTAAGTATGGCCAATCCACTGGTGTAGTGATCTTTGATAAGGTATTTGTTCCCTGGGATCGTGTTTTCTACGCAGGTGAATGGGAGCACTCGAGTGTTTTAACTTATAGCTATGCTACTCATCATCGCCATAGTTGTATTGCTGCGCGAGCTGGCTTTGGTGACCTCTTAATTGGCGCTGGGGCACTGATGTGCGAAGCCAATGGCTTTGATCCAGAAACTAAATCTAATCTGCGTGACCCGATGGTTGATCTCATTAAGATCACTGAAGGCTTTTATGCTTGTGGTGTTGCTGCCAGTGTGTATGGCACACAAGACCCTTACAGCAAATCCTTTATGCCTGAACCCGTGTTTTCAAATATCGGGAAACTCTTATTAGCCACCCAAATTTATGACATGCATCGTCTTGCTCATGAGGTATCAGGCGGCTTAATTGTGGCTCTACCTGGACCAGACGAAGATCACAATCCTGCAACAGCTGCCACCTTGGCCGAAGTATTGCGTGCCAATCCTGCAGTTCCTTACGACAAGCGTATTGAAGTCGCGCGCTTTATTGAAGATTTGACAGCCTCTTATCAAGGTGGCTGGTACTCCGTCATTAGTCTTCATGGCGGCGGCTCGCCAGCAGCCATGAGAAAAGAGATCTATCGTCAATACCCTATTGGCAATAAAGTTGAGCTGGTCGAGAGATTATTAGACCGTGGTGTTCTCACTAGCAATCAGGAGCGTGCTATTACGAAGAATAAGCAGCCAGGACGCTGCTGCGATCAAGGCTGTACCACTCCAGGTCAAGCAGTGATGGTGCCACTACCAGAACCAGGCAGACGAACTTAATAGTTCAGTGAGCTTGATTACTATTTAATAGAATTTCTTGAGATCCATGCCGGCATACATGCTGGCTACCTGCTCACCATAGCCATTGAACATTTGAGTTTTAATCTTTGGTGCAAAAGCCCCTTTAGCGTCACCAATGCGCCGCTCCATCGCCTGGCTCCAGCGCGGATGATCCACCTGGGGATTCACATTGGAATAAAAACCGTACTCACGGGCATCAAACTGACTCCAACTCGTTTTGGGCATTTCTTCAGTAAAGCGAATCTTCACAATGGACTTTGCACTCTTAAAGCCATACTTCCAAGGAACTACTATGCGTACTGGAGCACCATTTTGTTTGGGCAAGACTTCACCATATAAACCAAAAGTAAGCAGAGTGAGTGGGTTCATAGCTTCGTCCATACGCAGGCCTTCGCGATAGGGCCATTCAATAATATTGCTCTTGATTCCTGGCATTTGTTTTTTATCTGCCAGAGAAATAAATTCTACAAACTTGGCAGAGCCTAGAGGCTCGACCTTATTAATCAATTTGGATAGGGAATAACCATCCCAAGGAATCACCATTGACCAACCCTCAACACAGCGCATACGATAAATACGCTCTTCCATTGGCGCCAGTTTTAATAAAGCATCGATATCTAAAATCATCGGCTTTTTGACTAAGCCTTCAATCGCAATAGTCCATGGGCGAGTTTGCAGGGTATGCGCATACTCAGCAGGATCTGCTTTATCAGTTCCAAACTCATAGAAGTTGTTATAGCTCGTGACATACTTATAGGGTGTGAGCTCATCTTTGGATGCATAAGTTGGGTTGAGTGCAGCAGTCAACTTTTCTGGATTAGCAGCGAATGCTTGCCTTGAAAACCAAGGGGCTAATGCCATGCCAAAGCTTCCTGCTGCGGCAGCCTTAATCAGATTGCGACGGTTCTCAAAAACAGCTTGAGGGGTGATATCACTCGGATGAATTGTCTTATCAATAAATGGCATGGGATATCCCTAATGAATGTAATGCGCTTATTTTGCTACTGATGAGAATTTATTGCTTGCTGATCTTCATGAACCCCCAAAGAAAAAGGCAAACCCGAAAGTTTGCCTTTTGATGCCCAGCTAGATTAGCTCTTAGTAGCTTTGCGTGATTAAGCCCTAGCAGCCTTTAAAGCAGCATTGAAAGTAGCGCTAGGACGCATTACAGCCTTGCACTTCTCTGTATCAATCACAAAGTAGCCACCGATATCCGCTGGCTTACCTTGCACTGCTTTGAACTCATCAACAATCTTCTGCTCGTTTGACTGCAGAGATTTAGCTAAAGGCGCGAAATAAGCTTGCAATTCTTTATCTTCAGTCTGAGTAGCTAAGGCTTCTGCCCAATACATTGCCAAGTAGAACTGGCTACCACGGTTATCTAATTCACCGGTACGTGGAGAAGGTGACTTATTGTTTAGTAATAATTTACCAGTAGCCTCATCCAAGGTACGGGCCAATATCTTCACTTTAGAATTGCCTGTCTTATCGCCCACATCTTCTAAAGATACTGCTAAAGCCAAGAACTCACCGAGTGAATCCCAGCGCAAGTGATTCTCTTCAACCAACTGCTGCACATGCTTCGGCGCAGAACCACCAGCACCAGTTTCAAAGAGGCCGCCACCTGCCATCAAAGGCACGATGGACAACATCTTCGCACTAGTGCCTAATTCCATAATTGGGAATAAGTCGGTGAGGTAATCACGCAAGATATTGCCAGTAACAGAGATGGTGTCCTTGCCACGAATCACACGCTCGAGCGTGTAACGCATTGCGCGAGTCTGCGACATGATCTGAATATCTACACCCTTCAGATCATGGTCTTTGAGGTAAGTATTGACCTTCTTAGTCAACTCAGCCTCATGTGGACGGTACTCGTCCAACCAAAATACTGCTGGAGTATTGGAGAGGCGCGCGCGATTAACAGCTAACTTCACCCAGTCACGAATCGGCGCGTCTTTCAGTTGGCACATACGCCAGATATCGCCCTCTTCCACATGTTGCTCGAGCAATACAGTGCCGTCATCAGCAACGATACGGGCTACGCCCGCTTCGGAGATTTCAAAAGTCTTGTCATGTGAACCATACTCTTCAGCCTGTTGAGCCATCAAGCCCACATTGGGTACGGTACCCATAGTAGTTGGATCAAAGTTACCGTGCGTCTTACAGAAGTTAATCATTTCTTGATAGATACGTGCAAAGGTACTTTCTGGAATAACCGCTTTAGTGTCATGTAAGCGACCATCAGCGCCCCACATCTTGCCGCCAGCACGAATCATTGCTGGCATAGAAGCATCTACGATCACATCGCTTGGAGAATGTAAGTTCGTAATGCCTTTCGCAGAATCCACCATCGCTAATGCTGGGCGGTGTTCATGGCAAGCGTGCACATCTTCAATAATTTCTTCGCGCTTTGACTCTGGCAGAGTCTTAATCTTTTCATATAGACTGCTCATGCCGTTATTGACATTGACGCCCAGCTCTTCAAACAGCTTGGCATGTTTCGCAAACGCATCTTTATAGAAAATCTTCACAGCGTGACCAAACACAATCGGGTGAGAGATCTTCATCATGGTGGCCTTTACGTGCAAGGACCACATCATGCCGCTCTTATAAGCATCTTCGATTTCTTGTTCATAGAATTCGCACAATGCTTTTTTGCTCATGAACATACTGTCGATGATTTCGCCAGCAATTAAAGAGACTTTTGGTTTGAGAACGATAGTTTTTCCGCTTTTCGTAACCAAGTCCATCTTTACATCGCATGCCTTAGTCATGGTCATTGACTTTTCGCCAGCGTAGAAGTCACCGCCATGCATATGCGATACGTGAGTACGAGAAGCTTGGCTCCACTCGCCCATCGAGTGAGGATGTTTACGCGCAAACTGTTTCACTGCATTTGGTGCGCGACGATCAGAGTTGCCTTCACGCAAAACTGGATTGACTGCGCTGCCTAAGCATTTGGAATAACGGGTGCGAATGACCTTTTCTTCCTCGCTCTTAGGATCGTCTGGGAAATTCGGGATCTTGTAGCCCTTCAATTGCAATTCTTTAATGGCTGCCAGTAATTGAGGTACAGAAGCACTGATATTGGGCAGCTTAATAATGTTGGTGTCTGGCAATAGGGTCATCTTGCCGAGGGCGGCTAAGTTATCAGGTACTTTTTGCTCGGCCGTCAGACAATCGGAAAATTCAGCCAAGATACGGGCAGCAACAGAAATGTCGCTCTTCACAATCTCCACGCCAACAGGTGCTGTAAAAGTTCGAATAATCGGCAGAAATGCACAAGTTGCCAAGAGTGGCGCCTCATCTGTCAGGGTGTAAATAATCTTTGATTTTTCTGCAGCCATGAACGTTTCCTTAATATTGAAAAATTACAGGGCTAGGTTTTTACCCAGCCAGTCTCACATCCGCATTTTGCAAGCCGCTTTTAGCGCACCCATTGCCAATGTGGGGAGCCTTCCATTTTAAATCATTGGACTTGGCAAAATAGGTAGATTTAGAGCATAAATGCCTTAGAGACGCACAATTTCAGGGAATCTATTAAAACAGCTAAAGTCGCTAGATTGCCCGTAAACTCTATCTGATGAGCAACAAGCACCCCTTACTCAATAAAAACCTCTTACTGCTCATTGTTTGCCAGGGTCTTTTCCTCACCAATAACGTTACCTTTATTGCCATCAATGGTTTGGTGGGTTTTAGTCTTGCGCCGGTCGCCTGGATGGCTACCTTGCCAGTCATGGGCTATGTCGTAGGTGGCGCCTTTTCTACCTCGATTGTTGCAAAAACCCAAAATTACTTTGGTCGGAAGATTTCTTTTCAGTTAGGGCTATTGGTAGCAGTGCTCTCGGCGCTCTTATGCGCTTACGCAGCGATTACTAAGAGTTTCTGGCTCTTGGTAATGGGCACCTTCATTGCTGGCTACTATAGCGCTAATGGACAGCTCTATCGTTTTGCTGCTGCCGAACTGACTGAAGCTAGCCAACGAGATAAAGCCGTATCTTGGGTTTTAGCTGGCGGTATTTTGGGCGCTGTGATTGGGCCTAACCTAGCCTCTTGGACCCGCGATCTTTTCGATACTGCATTTTTGGGTGCCTACCTGACGCTTTCAATAGCGGGACTGCTTGGGATCTTCGTCATGCAGTTGATTCACTTTCCAGAAGAATTCAAAACTCCGCATGCACTGTCAGATGGTAGGTCTCTAAAGACCATCCTACAGCAGCCCGTCTTTATGGTGGCCATCATTGGTGCTGCCCTTGGTTATGGTGTCATGAATTTACTCATGGCAGCAACACCACTGGCAATGCAAATCTGTGGATTGCCTTTTTCAGATACAGCCCTAGTTTTAGAGTGGCATGTGATTGGGATGTTTGCACCAGGATTTTTTACTGGATCTCTGATTCAACGCTTTGGCACTCTGAAAATTATGGGGGTTGGCGTACTTCTTAACTTAATTTGTATCTTGATTGCATTAACTGGCACCGATCTTCATCAATTCCTCCTTGCACTCTTTTTACTGGGGGTTGGTTGGAACTTTTTATTTACTGGGTCTACCTCTTTGGCGATGACCGCTTACAAACCCAATGAACGGGACAAAGCTCAGGCTGCAATTAACTTTTTTGTTTTTGCTACGATGGCATTCACCTCATTTGGATCTGGTGCGCTCATTACTTCACAAGGTTGGGACTTCCTCAACCTAGGATCAATCTTTCCTGTCGTGATCACTGCAATAGCTTTGTTATGGCTAGCTAGCCAAGATAAGAAACAGAAGACGCAGAAAAAACACCTGTCAGCTTAAGAAGTTTTTGCGAGCGGTAAATTAAATAAGAGGTTTTGGGGTTTGAGCTTAAGTTGCTTTTGCTCATTCATGGCGATTGCCATATAGACCGGCTTGCCTGCCTGCGTCTTAGCTAGGGCTGCCTCATCGATAAAGTCTAGACGGAACAGACAGATCACTTTCTCTAACTCATCTGCTTCAACAGACTCCTTGTTGTATAGCTTATTGAGTATCTCAGTCGCCACTGCATCTAAACCTACATGCCATGACCACTTGGGATCGCTAATTTGTTGCATGGGAGTAATGCGAACCTTGGCTCCCAAAAAATGCTCTATCCATTTTTCCAAGACACGGCAAAAGTGATTAATTGGTTCATGTCCAAAGTTCAGCTGTACTGCGAAATCAAAATCTTCATTTCGGGTCCAGTACTCAGTGGCATTTTCTTCATACAAGACATCTAAATCAGCTGACCTCATCGTCATGGATTTACCTTTGAGTAAGTCCATGATGTTCCCGGTATCGCCTGCTTTGGCATTGCGGGCTATCACTTCTTCGTCCGCGCCCATCACAATCGCGTCTTCGAGTACGGTAATCTTTTGAGTTCTGAAGAACAGTTCGCCCACACGTACTTCCAGAGGATGGGCTTGGTCACCCAATATATGCCTTACAAAGATCTGGGCTAATTGGGCTACAAATAAAGGCGGTACATCCACTCCCTCGCCCTTGAACAAGCTCATATAAAAACTCTCTAGGGAACTGGCAGCCAATAGCCGCGCTCGATAGCGCAACCAAACCCGGTAGTTTTCTTGTATGTCCTCATCGGCCATAGTGGTAATTTCATGGTCGGCAATATCGGCACGGGGGTTTTGTAGCAAACGCTGATGCAAGGATTGCTCGATAGCACAAGATTCTGGAACCAAGCTCAGCTCAGGCCTATACAAATAGGTTCGTAAAAAGTCATCTGTCACCAAGAGTTGATGGTCTGGACTAACTAAGAGGGTGTTATATGCGGAATTGGGCCAATAATTTGTCATGTAATGGAGCCAAATGAGGCTCACCATCAGAATCAGTAAGCTCAGAATATACTAGCTAGTCAATTTTTGTGAAATAGGAAAAATATCATGAGTGAGCTCAAAAAAATCGATACCGTCATAGGTGACGGCAAAGAAGCGGTAACTGGTAACCACGTTGACGTGCATTACATAGGATGGCTCTATGACGACAAAGCAACTGACTATAAAGGTCAGAAGTTTGATAGCTCTCTAGATCGCGGCCAACTGTTCAGCTTCCCATTGGGCGCTGGTCATGTGATTAAGGGTTGGGATGAAGGCGTTGCTGGTATGAAGATTGGCGGCAAACGCACACTCATCATTCCTTCTGACATGGGCTACGGTCCACGCGGTGCAGGTGGCGTGATTCCACCAAATGCCACTTTAGTTTTTGATGTAGAGTTACATGGCGTCAATTGATTGCGATGTCATCTGCCCTATTGAGCGGAATGTAAAAAGGTCACCCTAGGGTGACCTTTTTTATCTCATTGCTTCTATAAATTGAGGTATCACTTAGCTCAAGAACGGGAAGCCTTACCATTTAAGGTCAAACGATTGGTGGAGCCGCTTTGGCAAAGGCTAATGAGGTGATTTCTTTCGGCGATTACCTTGTCAGCGTAACCACCATCATTCTCGGCATTGGCAGCGCCCACGTAGTACTTCAAACCATTGCGCAATGAACCTGCGGTAGCGATCAAGTACTTCAAAATATAGGCGCCCACCCGAATATTCACTTCAGGCTTCACGGCTTCAGTCGTGCCGCCATACAAATCATATTTATCTTTATGCACTGAAGTCATGACCTGCATGAGACCTTCGGCGCCTGCATGACTCTTGGTATTGGGATTGAAGTTTGACTCTACTGAAATCACAGCCAACAACAGCACTGGATCAATATTGACTTCTTTTGCAATCAAAATAGTGTTCGATACGTACTCTTCGATCTTGGCACGCTCAAGCTTGTATTTCTTCTCAAAGAAATCGGCAACCGCACGTTGATTTTGAATCGAGCCCATCAAGTTGCTATCTAACGCTTGGGGGTCAATCCTGGAAGTCGGAATCCGATCGGCTAAATGGGAAATCGATTTGACCTGCATTTGCGCAACTGATGGCATCAATAAAGCAACTGTTTGCTGCTTGGCGCTGCTTAAGCCAGCTGAGATTGGATTGGATTTACTGTAGAGCACAGCTGCGATTTCAGAATTTACCGTCTGGGTAGTGCTGTCGTTTGCTGTTTTATATTCCTCGAGCATGCTAAAACCATTGCTCCAAACAATATGACGGGCTTCATCTGGAACTAAGACTCGGGCTAAATCAAAAGCACCAGCATTAGTACCGTTACCAGAAAGCCAAAGACCTACCACCATGAAGACAGCGACAACGAGAACGCCATTGATGACTCGGTAAACCGGAGTCATGGCATGCGCTAGCAGATCTTTAAGCACCAGGATTACTGGCTTCTGATCTTGCGCCCCACTCAAATTGTTCGTTAAACATTTACTCATCTATTTATTTGCGACACCCCTAAAACCCAGATACTGATTTATGTTGCATCGCAATACGTAAAAAACATGGGTCATCCTAAGAAGGTTCTTATATCAAGTCAAGAATAAAGAAAGTCATTTTGATAACTTTTTGATCTTGAAATACGGGATCTCCTGTATATGCCTTCTCATATTGATATTTAATCTATTAAAATCAATCACTTATAGAAGTTAGGGAACACTAATTTCATAGTGTAAAAAAATGCTTAAATTCCGACTTTTTTACGATTTGGTCTAAAAAATAGACCCTAAAAATCGTACATCTAGTGTTTTGGGGTCAAATTATTTCTACTGGTAGTACTACGCGCAGATTGCTGCAAGGCATTATTTTTAATGCATTTCTTAATAAATAAGCTGCTTTTATCGAAACCCAACTCCCTATTATGGCTTGATTCTAATTGGCTCCACAGCTAGTGCGGATGAAAAGGGAAGAAAGATCTGGTGGCTCGTCCTACACTGACATCCTATGAAAATCCTTCGCAAGTCTCTTGTCCTTGGCGCCCTTCTCAGCCTGCTCAGTCCCCTGAGCGCCTTTGCCTTATTTGAAGAATGCAAAGATCTATTTCCCCAGCAACAAACACCCAAGACCCAAGCAGTAGGACGTGATCTCTGTTTTGATAGCTTTGCGATCTATTACTCGCCTACCGATAAGAAGCCTATCTATACAGTCGAGAAGCTGAGTAAAGAGCAGCTATCGGCACCTCACCCTAAAAGAACTAATCAGTTTTATGAGGAGGCTAGGCTGCCTCTAGCAGAGCGCTCCTTACTCTCAGACTATCGTGGCAGTGGCTATGACCGTGGCCATAACGCTCCTGCTGGTGATATGACTAATGAGCGGGCAATGGCTCAGTCCTTCTCATTGGCAAATATGATGCCTCAGGCCAGACAAAACAATCAGGGCATTTGGGCTAAAAATGTGGAAGAGCCGACTAGACTCTATGTCAAAAGAGTCGCTGGTGATGTTTTTGTCTACACCGGATCAACTGGTAATAGTGGCAGTATCGGCAGTAGTCGCGTAACTATTCCCAGTCATTTATATAAATTGGTATACGACGCAAGCAAAAATACGGCATGGGCATACTGGATTGAAAATACCAACGAGTCCCCTATGAGGCCGCCCATCTCTTATCAAGAGCTAGTTCAAAAAACAGGGATTGATTTTCATTTGCCACTAAATACTGAGGACACTAAATCCAAAGTAGCGCGTTCGGAAACTAACCCAAGTAAGGCTATCGTCGGCGGCTGGTACCCGGTATTTTTTGATGACTACTCAGTCGTCAAGGTAGACCAACTTATCGATAATATTAAAGAAGGTCGAGTAGGGAGTATTCAGATTCAATATGACCGTAATAGTGAGCTTGCCAAAAAAATTGTTGCTCAAGTTGAATCGCAAACATCAATGATGCCAAGCTTACTTCAAAGCAGTCCGCCAGATTCTGCAACAGTGACTTATGAACGTAATCGGGTCACTGCAATCGTGCGCTCAAAGTAATGACGATCTAGCTTTCAAACCATGTGCTCGGGCAATGGGTACCAACAGTCCACGCAAGCCGTTGTGATCTAGCGTGTGCATTAGCTCTAGCAACTGACCCAACTCTCCTTGAGGAAACCCCTCACGCGCAAACCAGGCTAAATAATTTCCTGGCAGGTCTGCTAAAGTACGCCCGGCATATTTGCCAAAGGGCATTTTCATTAAGACCAGTTTCTCGAGGGCTTCTGCATTCATTAAAGAGAAATCTTACAAGCAAAGCAGATAAGCCCTATTAATCTCGCCATTAATCAAGTCATGGTCATTTTTACAAATGAGAATGATTCTCATTTGATGATATATTGAAAATTATTCCTATTTAGATTTTTTCAACCACCAACCTGAGATGACTATGAAATTAACCATCAAAAGACTGATTGCCTTTAGCTTTATTCTCGCGACCGCCCTTCATTTCTCCTTTGCCCATGCAGGCGAAGGAGTATTCGGCTGGATCTACACACTAGACCTTCAACCCAAAGGTAAGTTGGAATTTGAACAACGTTTGCAATTAAACCAACAGCAGGCAGCTGGAACCTATGAAGCATGGACAGCAAGATCTGAGTTGGAATACGGCCTAACAAATGATTTGCAAATTGCTGGATACATCAATTCGTATTACACCAATGCAAGTCAGAACTACACCAATCCTGAAGCATGTGGAGAAGACCCCAGCTGTACGGGTGGCTATGCAGTACCTTCCTCACATGATCCTGCCACCCCTTATAGAAAGAGCGGTATTGAAGGTGGCTCACTCGAGGCCATTTATCGACTCACCAATCCAGTCACTTCTCCTGTTGGCGTTGGCTTTTATCTAGAACCGACCTGGGGGAGAAATAAAGATGAGCTCTCAGCAAGGCTTTTACTACAGTCCAACTTCATTGATGATCGTTTAATACTTGCTGGTAATGTCGTCGTGGCAAATGAGCGTTTAAAGTTTATTGAGAACGGCAATGTTCCTGAATCCATGCTTGATTTTTTAGTGGGCGCTAGCTATCGTTTTGCTCCAAAGTGGTCTGCAGGGGTAGAGGCACGTTTTCATAATGATTACTCAGAACTAAACCTGCGCAACCAAGTGCAACGCGCCACCTTTGTTGGCCCCAATATGCACTATGCCGCTAAAGACTGGTGGGTGACTGGTGCCTGGCGTTACCAATTGGCAGGTGGTAACTGCATGGGTGGCGGCGAAGCTGAATGCTCTGACGCTCGGGTATGGGATAGCCATACCGTCAATGAATTTATTGTCAAAGTTGGCTTTCCATTGAACTAAAGATAAAGAAATTCATGAACTGGAAACCCAATCCCTTTGCGATTGTTGGTCTAGCAATGGTAAGCGCACCTATCATTGCTCACGCTAAAATTTATGTGAGTGCAGAGCGAGTACAAAAAATATTCTTTCCTACTAAACAGCTCAGTCAAGCACCCATCATTATTAGCGAGGATTTACAAGAAAAGATGCGGGTGGCATCTAGTATTCGGCACCCCTTTCGAGGGGATCGCATCTGGAAAACATCTGATGGTAGTTGGCTCATCATTGATGAAGTAGTCGGTAAGCACGAGATGATTACATATGCTGTCGCTATTAACCCAAACGGCAGTATTTTAGGAATTGAGATTTTGGAATACGTTGAATCCTATGGCTATGAAGTAGCAGAAGTGCAGTGGCGAGAACAATTTGTAGGTAAGACTGCGAAAGACCCCATCAAGCTTAATCAAGATATTCAGAATATTGGTGGCGCCACCCTTTCTTGCAAACACATTACTGATGGTGTGAAGCGAGTAGCCGTTTTATATGAGTTAGCCTTGAAAAAATAAATCATGCAGCGCTGCCAAGCCCTTTTAGGTACATATGTAGAGATCTCTACTGATCAAGACAATAGCCAAGCAGTAGATAAAGCATTTGCTGAAGTTAAGCAAGTTCAAGACTTAATGGGCTTTCATCATCCTTTTAGCGAACTTAGCCAAATCAATCGTTGGGCTCACCAAGTTTCGCTTGAGCTACATCCCTGGACCGCACAAATTCTCAAGCTTGCTAAAGAAATTCATCAGCAATCAAATGGTTTATTCAATTGTGGTATTGGTCACCGACTTGTAGCTGCTGGGCTCCTGCCACGCCATATTGACTTATCTAGCCACAAAGTCGGCGGCATCGAAGATATCCACTTCCTGGACTCACAGCTCATTAAGGCTACCAAGCCCCTCTGCCTAGATCTTGGAGGCATTGCCAAGGGCTTTGCAGTCGATAAGGCTGTAGAGAGTTTGATCTCTAGCGGAATTCAATCTGGCTGCGTAAATGCCGGAGGCGACTTGCGAGTGTTTGGCGATACCCCAAGATCAATCCAAATTCGGAACCCAAACCAACCAACGCAGTTAATCGACATTGGCTCATTGCAAAATGGGGCCATCGCTACCAGTGGCTTGTATTTTACGAATAGAGATCAACAGCAAAGCCCCATCATTAATCCGTTTGCGCAAGATGAATCTGAAGTGCACATCTATTTCTCAGGCTCTTATTCCATACTGGCAAACGAATGTGTTTATGCAGATGCTCTCACTAAGGTATTAGCGCTCTCTCAGATGACTAACCATCCTTGCTTAAATTACTTCTCTGCGAAGGCTATTAGGATTGCTGTATGAGTCGCTTAGGCAGAATGCCGAGTTGGCAAAGATTCTTTGTGATTGGTGGCATGCTTGCTTGCTCTATTAGCGGTACTCTATATCTCATTGGCCATGAATTTCATATACAACGAAACACGTTTGGTAATCGCTATATATTAGCTGCTCACGGCATCTTTGCGATCTTAGCAACCCTTGCTCTAGGCTCGGTCCTATCCTTTCACCTCAAGGCTGGAATTCAATCGAAAAAGAAGTGGCTTAGTGGCTTTAGCCAATTAGGTTTTTTGGCAACGTTATTAACTACTGGAGCCTTGTTATATTACGGACCTGCAGAAATTCGAGATGGCGTTGTGATCACCCATTGGGTATCAGGGTTGATATTCTTTGTCGTCTTTTTATTGCATGGGGTCAGAATAGTAGAAATTTTGCGCTCTTAACATTTGTTGTAGCAATGAGCTTGATGGTCAAGCGTGTCAAAAGCTATCATTAAGCTATGAAAAGACCTCTTTCATCCCTACTCTTTATACTGAGCCTGAGCCTTATAGGAGTTTTAATAATGACTATTAGCAAGCCAAGCACCTTTTTAACGACCCCCTTATATGCCATCTCAGGTACGGTCAGTAATCTCAATAATGAATTACTCGAATACGTAAATCCAGAAAAACCAAGCCATGATCATTCATCGGTCTATTACCAGCGCTTTTATATTTCTAAGTTCAATTTGGGTGATAGAGCAATTGAAGCAAAGTTCTCTACCCCCATGAAGATTATTGATGGTGACTCATTAACTGTATCGGGCTATGAGAAAGGTGAAACTTTCCAAGTGTTAGCCTATCAAAACTCTAGCCAGCAAGTGAGCGCTCATGAAAACTGGATTGTATTAGCGCTGGGCGCTTTATTCTTTTTAGCAGTTGCCTTAGGTTTACTCAATAGTCAGATAGTGGTAGATGGTGATCTCATTCCTAAACTATTTTTATTTGGCTTTACTTTGGTAGCTATCTATATGGGCTATCGCGCACTTCTCATTCGGGAAGCAATTAAGGTTTTATCAAGCTCATGATGTATCTTAAGTAAAAAATATTTCTCACTATTTTTTTCTAAACCACTTTTTCAAGCTGGGCCAGAATAAGTTCACAACCAGGCCAGCAATCACCAAGCCAGCGGCCAAAATTTTCCACAAGGGTAATGACTCGTTCAAGAAATAAGTAGACGCTCCCATCCCAAAGATCGGCACCAATAATGGCGCTGGAGCAACCACTGCTGCAGGATGCTTAGAGAGTAGCCAAGCCCAAGCTGCGTAACCAAAGACGGTGTTACCCCAGGATTGCCAAAAGACGCCGATCCAAGCTCCTATGGGTGCAGAGATTATTGAGCCACTGATCTGCTCCCAGCCACCTTCAAAAATCCAGGAGAGCAGAAAGAGGGGTGGAAGTGAAAATACACTGGCCCACACCACATAAGACAGCATATTGATAGAGCCGGCGCGACGACTCACTGTATTGGCGATACCCCATGAGAGCCCCGCGATCACCACTAAAGCCAATCCCAGAAATGTCGTGTCTGCATCAGTATGGAGTGCAATGATGGCTAGACCAGTCATGGACACGAAGACTGCTACTGCTTGATACAGTCTCAAACGCTCCTTTGCAAAAAACATTGCAAAGCCAATTGTGAAAAATACCTGGGTCTGAATTACCAACGAAGCTAATCCTGGAGAAATTCGTCCATCAAGCGCAAAAAACAAGATCCCGAATTGCCCAACTCCAATAGCCAGACCGTATGCACAAAGATTGATCCAAGAAACCTTGGGCATTGGGATGAACAGTGCTAATGGCAAAAAAGCAAAGGTATAGCGCAGCGCTGCAAATAAGAATGGAGGGAAGGCATCTAAAGAAAGTTTGATTACTACAAAGTTGGTGCCCCACACCGCGACAATCGCTAAAGCTAGTAAAAGATGGCTTAAGGGTAATTGATAACTTTTATGGCTATTCACTAGTGAGCAACTCCGCAACACGCTCTGCAATCATCATTGTGGGAGCGGCGGTATTACCCGAAGTAATGGTGGGCATAGCAGAGGCATCTACTACCCGCAGATGATGAATGCCCTTTACCCGTAATTGAGAATCTAGCACTGCCATTGGGTCATCAGCACGCCCCATCTTGCAGGTACCTACTGGGTGAAAGATCGTAGTTCCAATATCGCCTGCAGCCTTCACCAACTCTGCTTCGGTTTGATACTGTACGCCAGGTTTATATTCTTCTGGGGAGTATGGCTGGAGGGCTGGGCTTTGCACAATTTGACGGGTGAGTCGTAATGACTCAGCTGCAACCTTACGATCTTCTTCGGTCGCTAAGTAATTAGGCGCAATGACTGGCGGCGCTTCAGGATCCACTAAATTAATATGCACACTACCACGTGATGTTGGCCGAAGATTACAAACACTGGCCGTAAACGCATTAAAAGAGTGTAAGTCTTCGCCAAACTTATCTAGTGATAAGGGCTGAACGTGGTATTCCACATTGGCACGCTTTTGTGTTGGCGAGCTATAAGCAAAAGCGCCCAATTGGGAAGGCGCCATCGACATCGGCCCAGAGCGCTTGAAGAGATATTCCAAGCCAATCATGATTTTGCCAAACCAAGAGTTTGCTTGGGTATTAAGCGTCTTAATGCCATTGACTTTGTAAACCATCCGTAGCTGCAAATGGTCTTGCAGATTTTCACCAACGCCCGGTAAATCTGCGATGACCGGGATACCTAATGAAGATAGATGGCTAGCTGCGCCAATACCAGAGCGCTCTAGTATTTGCACACTGCCAATCGAACCTGCGCACAGGAGTACTTCGCCACCCTGGTCAATTGAGCACAGCGCCTCACTAACCATGCCATCCTTTAAGTACTCAAGACCATAGCAATTCTTAGTGGTGGGATCAATTTTGAGCTTAGTGACTACTGCCTCAGTAATCACCGTGAGATTGCTACGCTTAGCAGCGTCCTTTAAAAATGCCTTGGCAGTATTTAATCGCAATCCAGCGCGCTGGCTCACATCAAAGTAACCTACGCCAAAGTTATCACCCTGATTAAAGTCATCCGATGCTGGAATGCCTGCCTCTACAGCAGCATCTCTGAATCTATCCATAATGGGCCAGCGCAAACGTTGCAAAGATACCGTCCACTCACCACCTTTACCATGCCATTGATTGGCGCCGCCATGGTAATCCTCAAACTTTTTGTAACGCTCTAGCGCATTTTCCCAAGACCAAGCATCATCGCCAGTTGCCTCTACCCAAGAGTCGTAATCGCCTACTTGGCCACGCATATAGATCATGCCGTTAATAGAGGAGCAGCCACCCAGGACCTTGCCACGAGGATAGAGTAATGAACGACCATTAAGACCTTTCTCAGCAGCAGTCTTAAAACGCCAATCCGCTCTAGGATTGTCAATGCAGTAGAGATAGCCCACTGGAATATGAATCCAGATGTAGTGATCGCTCTTGCCCGCTTCAATGAGCAATACCTTCTTATTGGGATTTTCAGTCAAGCGCTTAGCCAACATACAGCCAGCGCTGCCTGCCCCAATAATGATGTAGTCGTAGGTATTTGCTTGAGTCATGTATTTAACATCATATAGAGCGCTATTCGCTTTAATGCCTATTATTTACCAATACAAAAAAACAGGCATTTCTTGTCACTTTTGTTGATTTGATATAGAATCAAATTTGATCTAATATTAGATCATGAGAACTACGTATAAAAAAGCTTTTGCCCAATTTGTAAAAAAGGCCCCCAAACCTTTGCAGTTAGCAATTGAAATCAGGGTCGCTGAAGTTTGCAATAACCCCAGGATAGGCCAACAAAAGCTAGGCGATCTCCAGGGGATGTTTATTTATAAATTTCGCTTTAATACGCAGGAGTATTTAATGGCATATCAATTTGATCATTTTGCAGGTGAATTAAAAATAACCTGGATTGAGTTTTGCCAAATCGGACCTCATGAAAATTTTTATACACAATTAAAAAAATCCTTTCGACTCCAATGACAACTTCAAGCCACTTCAATACAGAAAGTGAGATGTATATATGACTCAATCAATGACTGCAGAGGCTCTATTTGCTCAAGTGAAACAAATGCCCGCAAAAGAACGTATTAAATTTTTCTCTTTAATTGCAATAAATGCCTTTCAGGAGACTGACTACACTCATGAGCAGGTATTTGGACACCTAAGAAATACGACCTTTTCGGCTGAAGAGGCTGCAGAATTTTTAGAGATCTCAATTCCCACCCTACGAAGACATGTTCAGGCGGGTAGATTGAAACCCTCATCAATTATCGGAAGAAGCCAGCTATTCTCTAGCGCCGATCTAAGACTTTTAAAGCAGAAAATGAACAAAGAATAGTTAAAGCGCAATACCCGTCTAAAATAAGACTATGCATATTAATGAGAAGAATCGGACGCCTAAAGTAGTTGAGGCAGATGAAGGCCCGAGCAAGTCTGAGCTTAAACGCCAGATGACTGAGCGCCAGAAATTGGCTGAAGTCTTGGCGGCCTTAAGTAGCGATGCCCTCAAAACCATCCCCATGGATGAGGCAATCAAAGTAGCGATTGCAGAAACCAATAAGATCAAAAGCTTTGAAGCAATTCGTCGCCATAAACAATACCTTGGCAAACTCATGCGCTTTTTGGATGCAGACGAACTAGATGCCATTCAAAAACGTCTAGATGCCATTCAGGGGGTTAGTAAGGCAGAGACTGCCAAGCTCCATTTTTTAGAGAGCTGTCGCGATCGTCTGATTGCTAATGATGAAACCTTCTCCAAGATGATTGAGCAATATCCTGATATGGATATTCAGAATATGCGTACTCTCATTCGTAATGCGCGCAAAGAGAAAGAGCAAAATAAGCCGCCAAAGGCTTATCGAGAAATCTTTCGTGTCTTAAAAGATATGGGCTTATAAAATCCTAGCTACCAAGATGGAGGTTTTACAAGCTTTGAATTCGGAATCTTTGGTGGGAGCTGTGTTGCAGCAATATGAATTGGGCTGAGAATTTTTTTCCAATCAGCGTACCTTATTAGATCACCAGAAATATGGCGGTAGTCCTTGCTTTGAATTGGCGCTACGATTCCAATCCGAATGCTAGCGTGATATTTTTTAACAGCAGCCAACGCACCCTCTAAATCAGAATCATTACTACAGATTACTACATGCTCATATGACCCAATCCATGCACCCGTAATAAGATCAGAGGCTAAATTCACATCCGTCTTCTTTTCGTTAAAGTCGTACACCTGAACAGTTTGTAATTCGGGTGCCTGAAGAATTGGCTTGACCAATCTTTGATGCGGTTTTGTTGCAACTATTTTTCCTTGAATGATTACCAAGGACTGGGGATACATAATCTTCAAGGCTTGAAGGTATTGACGCTGCCGCTGAGTTGATTTTGGATCATCTGATATTCTGCCCAGAACTGGAGCTGTGTAGTAGCGTACCTCAACTAATTCTGCGTTTCTATCTAAAACATGCATTGCGAATAGATTAACAACGTCCAGCCATTTCAGCTTCGACCTTCTCAATAACCCATAGTAAAGGTTATATCCATCAATAAAGACAACAGTTTTGATAATTTATCTGTTCCAAAAAAGACAAAGCCACCCTAAGGTGGCCTGTCGCCCTAAAAGCATTCGTAATTCTGAACGGTTATAGAGTGAGTCGTAGACTCAACTATACACTTATTTCTAAAGAGATAAATACATCTTAAATAAAAGTGGTTTTAAGAATACAGAGATCAAAAGTTCAACCTGAAATCTTAAGTCGTAATGCCGGCGCTTCAATCCAACGATACAAATAATTCGCAGCAATCGTGCTACACACCACTACCGCTAACATTAAGGCAATTGCCAGCGCACCACTTTCATAGGCATGCAGACCTGTCGCAATATAAAGCGTATTCGCTAACAAAATCAATGCGAAGTGAATGAGAAAGGCGCAGTATGAGCGCTGACTTCCCCAAGCGATTGCATTCAGAACAGATTGAGAACCTTCTTTAGCAGGGTACGGTCTATCTCCCCAATACAGCAATGCCATTGCAACAAACCAGGCTAAGAAGTTTCTAAGCCAAATTTGCTGAAAAGAAGAAATTGCAATGAATAGTCCAATGAGCAAAAGTGCGATCTTGGCTAGACGGTTCACGTTTTGATTATCAAAGCACTTGGCTAAGTAGGCTAAGACACCTAAGCCATACGAGCCAATGAAATAAATAAAGTAAGCCTCATAAAGACCTGAGCGATTGAAAAATAAAAGTGAGCTCACTGCTAGTACGCTGATAACCCATATAACAGCCTGATATCGTGGAAAGGAAATCAGTAAGATCGCCAAGACTGAATACAACTGCCAATCAATTGCGATATACCAAGCGCCTGCTGAGATGGAATCTAAACCTAAGATTCCCTGAATAAAAAAGAGATGAGCCAGAAACTGCGAAAGAGTTTCAGATTCACCTACGAATTCATCATTCACCCAAAAGCGAGCAATATAAGCACAAGCAATTGTTAGGATTAATGCGACTGCATAAGGGGCAAAGAGGCGTAAATAGCGATTGAGAATAGTCTTTAATAATCTATGCGCGCTAAATTTGACATTGGCGTATCGACTTAAAGATTGAGTAGCCAAATATCCAGCCATGACTAAGAAGATTTGCACTGCATAACGACCATACTCAAAAAGCCAAGTCATGATGACGGGCAAAACTTGATGTGCATCCTGCGCAATTTGCCCGTAACTGGATAAATGATGCAGAATAATTAAGAGGGCCGCAAAGACCTTCAGGAAATCAATTAATAAAAATGTATGAGGGCGTACTTGGGTTTGCAAATGAATTGAATGTAAGTTAATTTAGTGATGCAGCATAGATAGCCAACACTTCAATATCTTCATCGCTTAATCCCCGCGCTGCACTTCCCATGGTGCCATCCATATCTACTCTAGTGCCAGAGCGAATATTGCGTAATTGCACAACAGAATATTCTATCGATTGGCCAGCTAATCGAGGTACTTGCTTTTGCCCCTGTAATTGGGGAGCATGACAGGAGTTACAGTAGCTTTGCTGTGTAAGTTTTAAGCCTGCAGCGACCTTAGTGGCATCGCCCGCCTTAGCTGGTGGTGGTGGTAATGCAGAAAAATAAGCCGCAATATCACGGATATCTTCATCACTGAGTGGTTTAGCAAAAACTTCCATGCCACCGCCTTTACGCATGCCTTCTCGAAACATCACTAACTGGTAAAAAATAGATAAAGGGGGTTGTGCTGCAATATGGGGAATATTTGGCGAACTGCCAATGCCATCAACCCCATGACAAGCAAAACATGTTTGCGACTTCGCTTTACCTGATGCGGCATCTGGAGCTGCGAGGGCTTGCAATGAAATGAGGCCGCAGATATTGATAAAGGCCATCACAAGGATGGCCTTTAGATTTCTACAAAACATTATTTTCCGTAAGACACTCTATAAATTGCTCCTGCTTCACCATCAGAGATTAAAAGTGAACCGTCTTTGATGACCTGTACATCGGCCGGACGACCCCAATAATCTTCGCCTTGCAGCCAGCCAGTAACAAAAGGTTCTAGCTTCACTGGGTTATTTTTAGCGTCTAGTACTACGCGCACCACTTGATAACCCGCTTTCTTAGTACGATTCCATGATCCATATTCAGCAATGAAAATATTACCTTTGTACTCAGCTGGAAATTGTGAGCCAGTATAAAACCGCATACCTAAAGGTGAAACGTGTGCGCCCAATTTCAATACTGGTTTATCAAATTCATCGCACGAACGGCCCTTGCCAAACTCTGGGTCAAGCCAGTCACCTTGATGGCAATGGGGATAGCCGAAGTTCATGCCTTTAGGACGAGTCAACCGATTTAAGGTGTCATTAGGCAAATCTTCACCAGCCCAATCTCGGCCCATATTGGTAAACCATAAATCCTTAGTGACGGGTTGGAAATCCATGCCAACGCTATTGCGTACACCAGTTGCCACTGTCTCAATAGTATTAGTCTTGAGATTTAAACGATTAATCGTTGCATGCGTAGACGGTGGCACTACGATATTAGCTGGCGTACCAATCTGGAAATACAAGTATTGTCCATCTGGACTCAACTTCAAATATTTCCAACCATGGGGTTCATCTTTCGGCAGAGCATCAAAGACCACTACTGGTGTTGGCGGGTTATCTAAATTCTGCTCAATATTGTCGTAACGAATAATGCGCGAGAGTTCGGCTACATAGAGTGAGCCATTAGCAAAGGCTACGCCATTAGGACGATGCAAGCCTTTAGCAATGGTTTTAACTTCACGCTTGCCATCTTTACTCACTACTGCGTAGACATTACCAGCAAAGCGTGTACCAACAAAAATAGTTCCACTAGGGGATTCTGTCAGGGAGCGGGCATTTGGCATACCAGATGCCCATAGCTCTACTTTGAAACCTGCTGGAACTTTGAGCTTATCAATCAAAAGTTCATTCACTGGTTTAGCTACAAGCGGTGATGGGTTAGGTACCAGAGCAGGATTCATGCCATCTGCAGTTCTTCCTTGCGCCCATGTTGGTGGGACCCCGGCCGGGCCAGGAGTCGGTGCCGGTGCTTGCGCATTGGCGAGCGTGGCCATTGCTATTCCAGCACTCAACAACAGTGTATGAATTTTTTTGATCTTCATTATTGTTCTCCCATGTGTTTCTATTTTTTATTTAAATAATTAATGAACCAATGCAATTGCATTTTTCGTATTTCATTCTAAACCGATCAAAGTACTGCAGTGCACCATATTAAACACTCAAAACACAATTCTTGCCCCCACGGAAATTGCCTGCGGCATCCCAGCCTGATAGGCAGATGCCTGAGAAGCAATATTAAAGGTGACATATTGGCGGTTGAATAAGTTCACTACTGAGGCAAAGACCGAGGCTTGTGGCGTTACTTGGTAGTTCGCCTTGAGGCCTACAACGGCATATGCCGGCACTGGCAAAGAACCAGTTGCCATCCAAGAATTTCCTACATAACGAACTGTAGTTGTCAGGCTTGCCTGTGGAACGGGGTAATAAGTCACGCCTGCATTAGCCATATTCATCGGCACACCGCCGACTTGAGTGTTGACTGGGTCAGTGGTTGCACTCCATGTCAGTACAGTACGAGTATAGGAATAGCCGCCATCCAAAGCCCAATGTGCATTGACATCATGGTGATACTGCAATTCAATACCGCGGCTTAATAGATTTTGTTGGTTAGTGTAATAACTGACATTGGTATAACCACCCGTACCCATACTGCAACCTGAAATACCTGAAGCATTACATAGACTAGTGGCAAAAGCTGAATTCGCATTAGTGATTTTGTAGCTCGTGATGGCATTTTGAATATAGTTACTAAATCCAGTTAGTTGCGCAAAACCACTCTTCCAGCGATAGTCCGTGCCCAACTCATAACCCGTCATGGTTTCTGGCATTAGATTGGGATTTGCTATGGAATAACCCGTTGTACTGTTGCCATAGCTACGCAAAGTATTGTTCATGCTGGGCGCATGAAAAGCCTGGTAAGCAGCAGTTCTCAGATCCCAATTACCAGTGGCTTTATAGAGCAAACCAAGTGATGGACTGAATTGAGTCTTGCTTTGATTAGGGATATTTTGATAAGTGGGATTGGCGCCATTAGCACCCGCGTTATAGAGCGTTGGAGTCTGACTATTCCATAAATCTACTCTTGCACCCAGAGTCGCTTCCAGAGGAATAGTACTTGCGCTTGATTTTAGTTGGCCGAGTAAGCCATAAAAGTTTTGCTGCCCCTGAGCATAGTTCACACTTGTAACTGCCCCACTGCCCGTTGAGCTGAGATTATTAGTCAAATTGGATGCCGAGATATTGCGGGCATCAACTCCAAGGATGTATTGATCAATCCCAACAGATTTTAGGTCATGCGTATATTGTGTCGAAGCGCCAAGCGTTGAATAGGGATTGGTGTAATTTGCGTTGATATAAGGATTCTTTGGTGATGCAGTCAGGTTATTGGCAGTTTGCTTATAAAAGTTTGTTGCTTGATAGTAAACATTCACCTGCACTTTTTTATTCGTATCTAAATTAGTAGTAGACCCACCTGCCACATCTGCCAATTGAATTAAATTAGGAGCAATGGCATAGTTATTGCTCAAATCAGCCATGGTGCTGTAACCCATCCTCAAAAAAGCATTGGTATCTTGGGTGGGCTTGAAGTAATTTTGTAGTCGAATATTAGAATTCTTGACGGCATCGGTACCCATGCCATTTTTGATATTGCTAGGGGATCCCGGAGAAATCGCAGCGTAGTTCTGGAAACCCTCGCTTGAAAAGTAATCTGCAGAAAAACGCATTTGCATATTGTCTGAAACAATGAGATCTTTTGAGGCAGCCACATTGCCAGTGGCGAATGAGCCAATGCTTGCAGAGACATCTTGGGAGCTATTCTTGGGTGACTTGGTATTGATATTAATAACACCGCCCATGCCATAGTTACCCCACAGACTCGAGACACCGCCGCGCACAAACTCCACTGACTCAATCGTGGACATGGGAACTAGATTCCATTGCACGGTCCCATAAAAAGCATCATTTGCGGGCAGTCCATCGATCAGCACTAGCGTGCGCCCATAACCTAGACCCCGCACGTTGATACTTTGACCAGTAGGATCCTTTTGGTAATAAGGCACATCGTTTAAGAAAACTCCTGGCACATTCTTGAGTACCTGATCAATGGTTTGATCAGGTGAAGACTCCAGCACCTCTTTAGTCAGAATGGTGGTATTGAGCGACATTTGGTCTAACTGGGTGCCAGAACGAGTAGCATTAACCACCATATCGTTTAGCTTTTGATCGTAATTGGGAGGAGGTGCGATTTGCGCCCAAGCCACTACTACTTGAAAGATCAATCCAACAAATACCGTGTAATTGCTTAACCTAAAACCCATGCTGATAGTTACCAAAGAAAACTACTTTGCTTTTTTCTTACCCATCAAAGAAGCTAGCAAAGGGTTTGCCTCTGCCAGCTCTTTTTTAGATTTAGCTTTATCGGCTGCTGTTAACTTAGGGGTCTTAGCTGCATTTTTCATCCGCTGTGCAGTGACCAGGGCTAAGTTTTTGTACAGGTCCGTTTTTTTCATTGACATCAGAATTACTTTCTGGGCTGATTCTTTTAAATTACTTCGTCAGAGAGCGTGCAGCAAGACCCAAGAAAAGTAAAGACCAGCCCTGCAGAAGCAATTCAATCGCGATTAATAAACCAGGTAGCCACAAGCTTGATGCTGGATAGCTATTCATAATAAGCACCCCCATCAAGATGGATATTGCTGAGGACAGTACTAACCAGATCCATTCACTGAAATGGCGATGTTGGAATGCAGAAATCAAACGCAATACCCCAGTGACAAAAAAGATTGCTGCTAACCATAAAGTAATCGCCTCAAGCGCTGGGATTGGGAAAGACCAAGTAAAGATCGCAGTAGCGATATAAAGAATAGCGAGCAACATTTGCACGCCCACACTCTTCCAGCCTTGTGACTTCAGAGCATGCAAGGCCTGTAAAACTCCACCGGCAAACAAAAAGATGCCTAGAACATTAATAGACACAAATGAAAAGAGTGTCTGACCTGCAACGCCAACCATGCCAAGCACAATAAATAAAATACCTAGGCCAATCAGGGCCCCAGGAATCTTGGCAGCCGCGCCTAGTACCTTACTCCGCATTTCGTTAATTTGGATAGTAGTGAGTTCAGTCATTTGGATGCTTTCCGTTATGAGTTAGGTGCTGCCATTCAAAATTAAAATGATCATTCTTTAGATGACCACTACTACTTACGAAGCATTATCAACAGAGTCAATAAATTCTCGTACTGTACGATTAAATGCTGCTGCTTGCTCAATATTAGAAAGATGGGCTGCATCTTCTAATACCACCATCTTAGACCCATCAATCAAACGGTGGAGCACGGTGCCCTGTTCTACTGTACAGGCTGGATCATAGCGCCCTGAAAGCACTAAAGTGGCGGTTTTGATCTTTAGCAACATAGTGCTTTGCGCCATATCTCGCACTGCGCTACCACAAGCCATGTAGCCATTAGCATTGGTACCTAAAATCATCTGACGAACTTTTTCTATATCTTTTGGTGCACGCTCAATAAAAGGTGCAGTAAACCAACGCTTAATAGTGCCATCTACTAAACCGGCGATACCTTGCGTGCGAGCGATTTCAAAACGCTCTTCCCACAAACTACGGGGCGGCATTTCAGAAGCAGTATTGCACAGCGATAAAGAGTAAATACGCTCCGGATAGCGCGCACCTAATTGTTGACCAATCATGCCGCCAATCGACAGTCCCATAAAATGCACCTTCTCGATTCCAAGCGCGTCTAATAATCCAATAGCATCATCTGCTAATTGCGCAATGCTATAAGGGCCAGGACTTACTTCAGACCCCCCATGCCCTCGTTTGTCATAGCGCAGGACGCGGTAACGATCTGCTAAGGCAGGCACATTCCAATCCCACATACTGCCATTGGCCATCAAGCTATTTGCCAGCATGAGAACGCGGCCCTCTTTGGGGCCATCAAATCGGTAAGCCACATCAACGCCATTCACCTGGATAGTCTGTTTATCTTGCATTTGCGTCATTTATCTTGAACTCCCACTAATCTTTATTTATCTATTCCAAAGAGCATGTTAGATTATCCGTTGAAACAAGCAAACACTATAAAAATACCAAGGAGATCAGATGCTCAGCTCATCTAAACAGGAAAAGCCTGCCCTCAATAGCCTCATTCTTGGCAAGCTCATCCTTGCTCTCAGTTTCTGCTTTGGGGTCAGTCTGGTTCAGGCACAGAACTACCCTAACCGCACTGTCAAAATGGTAGTCCCTTTAACCACCGGCTCAGGTGCTGATATTGCAGGTCGCGTGGTTGCAAAAAGCCTCACAGAAACCTGGAAGCAATCGGTCATTATTGAAAATCGTCCGGGTGCTGGTGGACTCATTGGTACTGGAGTCGTTGTCAATTCTGATCCAGATGGCTATACCTTACTAGTACAGTCTGCATCTTATGCAGCCAATCCTGCCATTTATAAAAAACTACCTTATGACCCACTAAAGAGTCTGATTGATGTCGCTATTCTTGGACAAACTCCGTATGTGATGATTACTGCAGCAGATGGCCCATACCAAACCATTCGGGATCTAGTGATCGCTGCTAAATCCAAACCTGGAGAAATTACTTTTGCTTCTGCAGGCGTTGGCAGCTCTACCCACTTGGCTGCTGAATACTTTAATCAAGTGATGGGGATCAAACTGATTCATGTGCCTTATAAAGGCTCACCCGAAGCGATTTCTGACACGATGTCTGGTCGCACTGCTTTCTATATGGCGCCACTAGATACTGCTATTGGCCAACTCAAGGGCGGCAAAGTAAGAGCGCTTGGGGTCACTAGTAAAACGCGTAATGCAGCCGTGCCAGATATTCCTAGTGTTGCAGAGCAAGGTTATTCCAACTTTGAGATTGGTTTGTGGTTTGGCGTGTGGGCACCTACTGGAACCCCACCCACAATTGTGAAAAAGATTAATCAAGATATGAATCAAGCAATGCAAGATCCTGAAGTCAAAACTGCCTATGAAACCAAAGGGATCAAAGCAACCCCAATGAGCCCTGCAGAATTTGCTAAGTTTGTCCGTGAAGAAATGGCCAAGTATCAAAAGATTGCTAAAGAAGCCAATATCGAGCCTCAATAAAAACTAGCGCTTGCCTTGACACAAGATCTTTCAGCACCACTGTGCCAAGCCCCCGATCCAGAGATTCGATCACCGCAGATCCAATTTCCACCGGGGGCAGTCGATTGTCATGCTCATATCTGCGGCCCCGCTAGTCTCTTTCCTTATGCGCAAGAGCGCATTTATACGCCGCCGGATGCTACTCTAGAGAACTATCAAGCGCTATTACAGATGCTGGGCATCGATCGCGCTGTACTAGTACAACCTAGTGTGTATGGCACAGACAATCGAGCAATGCTTGCTGCGCTCAAAGCCTACCCAAAACAATTTCGCGGTGTTGCAGTTATTCCAAATCAACTAACTGATGTGAGTGATCGCTATTTAGAAGAACTTCATTTAGCCGGAGTGCGTGGGATTCGTTGCAATATTGTTGATCTTGCTGACAAGTCGGCGGGATCACCGACTCAAACTCTCAGAGCATTAGCACAGCGTATCAAACCTTTTGGCTGGCATTTAGAATTACTCATGCATGTCAACGAGTACCCAAATTTGGCTACTGTGTTTGAAAACTTTCCAGTGGATTTAGTATTTGGTCATTTTGGCTATTCCCATGAAACACAGGGCATTGCTGACAAAGGCTTTGAAGGACTACTAGAACTCATGCGCAATGGACAAGCCTGGGTCAAGATGACTGGGCCCTACCGCATTTGCGATGGTAATCTACCCTATACCGACATGCGCCCATTCAATGATGCTGTGATTCGCGCAAACCCGCAAAGATTAATCTGGGGTAGCGATTGGCCCCATGTAATGGTGAAAAAACAGATGCCCCATGATGCAGACCTATGTGAGCTCTTCAGTAGCTGGGTAACTGATTCCTCCCTTAGAAAGACCATCTTAGTTGATAACCCCTGTATCCTGTATGACTTTCCGGCATTTAGTACAGTCGGCACTTAAGTAAGATATAAAAAAATCGGTAAGAAAGAAATGAAACACTATGGATAACACGCTCACCGTCATTCTTGGCATTGTTGCCATGATCCTGCCACTCGTAGTGGGACGTCTCGTCTGGAAACGCTTTGATCAATATTTTGGTCGCAATGATGAAGCCTATATGAATAGTCTAGGATATTTTCTTAAGAAAATTGGCATTACGATCCTGGTCGCTTTTGTACTCCTATGGATTTGCATCAGCTTGGTCTTTAGCGGTAGTGCGGTTTCATAAGTACTACGAAATAAAAAATAAGTCACATGAACGATCAACTCAAAACCATCTTCCTTAAAGCAAAGTTGAACTTTGCTGTACTGGCAGCTATTCTTGGAATTGCTGTTATAGGTAAGTTCACCAATCCCCAATTGACCAATACGGTTTTTCTAACTGCAGACCAATTGGTGTCCGATCTTTACATCGTCTTTATTGCTATCACCTTGGGCGCTTTTATTCCCAACTTCAAGCTAGTCGCATTTGGCTCCATTGGCTCATTTATTGGCCTAGCCATCCTCACGCAATGGGGAATCTTTACCTACCTGACAATTGATTATCTCTTTGCAATCTTGATTGTCATTCTCGGTTTTGCATCGATTGCCAATCTCTATAGGCACTATCGAGAATTTAGGCTGTAAATATCTAATCTTCTTTAGTCTGCGCTCTTAACCAAGCCGCAAAATCGAGTTCTGTATTCTTGTCAGAGGCAACGTCAATAATCCAGTCGCCCAAGGCATAATCATTGAAATCAATACTGATACCATTCGAATCAAGAATAAAAGCCAAGACAGTTGCTGCAGTTCGCTTATTAGCATCATGAAAACAGTGTGCCTTAGCGATAAATGTTGCATAACAAGCAGCTAAGTCAAACGCGTCTGAAATAAAACCATACTGCAATCTGTTATGAACTCTTTCAAGAGTTGCTACTAATGACTTATTTTTAGCTAAACCCTGTAATTCATTAGCGCCAATAACTACCTCGTGGATTGCTAAAACCTGATCCACATTAACCACAACAAATTGAGACATGGATTACTTGTCCTTTAGATAATCCAATACATGCTCAATTTTTGGAAGTTTGTTTTTGAGAAATACTTTTAACTGATCATCTGAAGCGAGCTTCAACTCAATATCTGCCACCGCGCTTTTAGGAACGAAGTAACCTATTGCTTCATTACGATTAAGAATGGCAACAGGCTGATTACCAGCCTTGGCAATCACCTTGTTAGGCTCCCTCAACTCTGTGAGGGATGCAGTAAGGGGAGTCAGCAAATTTTCCATAAAAATATCCAATTAAGTACATATTTAAATATACATTTAAATATGTAAAATTACAATAGATCACATTCTTAGATCTTAAAACAGAGGCGAAATAACAACATCCCTGTTTTAAGGCAAATAAAGGCTACTACCACCAAAACCTATTAGCATCATGCTTATGGCTGGCTTCAAAGACAGGATCAAAGCTATGGTCGCTAAGCCATTGCCTCATCACCCTATCATTTCTATTGCGTCGCCGACGATCAAACACCTTGCGATACCAACGTGGTGCAGAAGACCCCATAGTGATCTCTTTATCAGAATGAAAAATCGCAATTGCTTTTCTTCCAACAATTGAGCGTCGATCATGACGAATACTTGGACCCCCTTTAAGAAATAAATCCCAGTCTCTTAAAACCCATACATACTCGTGTTGCTGATTTTTACGTCTAAATGTTCGTGACATAACAAATTCCTTTAATTCTTGTTAATAAGTTATGTCATGTCGAGCTCCATAAAGGGATATATTGAATAAAAAAAATCAGCGAAACCTTTTTAGTGGTTGCGCTGATTTTAAAGAACCAAAAAACCACTCTAAGAAAGTGGTACGATATTATTTTTGGTATTTTAAGTATTACTTCTCTAGCGCTCCGTAAATTACCGCATTGAGCTGTTCACGATGCACCTTCCGGATTTCACCTGGCGCTACACCCATCATGACAACTACCATTTGCTCCTTTGGATCAGCCCAAAAAATAGTGCCATAAGCGCCATTCCAAGTAAAGTCACCAACATTACCGTTGATAGTTGAAAGACCGCGCTCCATGCGCACCGCCACACCCAAGCCAAAGCCATACCCAACGCGACCTGGCTCAGTGCCGCCAACATTATTTTTAATATCTTTGTTCAAGTGATTTGAAGCCATAAAAGCGACTGTCTGTGGACCCAATACTCTTTTACCTTCAAGGCTTCCGCCATTGAGCAACATTTGACCAAAGCGAATGTAGTCACCTGCTGTTGAATAGGCACATGAGCCACCGCAATCAAACTTCACTTTTTGTGTATGAATATCAACCTTCTGGGGCTTGCCAGTGAGCGGGTCCATTGACAATGGTTGCGCCAAGCGTGGCCGATCTTTTTCTACAAGATCAAAGGTAGTATTGGGCATTCCTACCTTATTCCAAATGCGTTCTTGCAATACTGCGCCCAAAGGTTTGCCAGCGATCTTCTCTTCAATAATCCCCAGAACATCTAAACCAAAACCATAGTCCCATGTGGTGCCAGGCTCATAGAGCAAAGGCGCAGCTGCTAACTTGTCAATAAATTCTTGCGCGTTGTATTGAACTGCTGCCGGAGCCGAGCCTGCTGGATAAAACTTATGCACAGGGGTCGCACCACGACCTCCATAGGTAAGTCCATTGGTATGACGCATGAGATCTTGAATAGTGATGGGATTTTTTGCTGGCACCAAATTTAACTTGCCATCTGAATCTATCTGCCCAACTTTCATATCCTTAAACTGCGGAAGCCAATTGGAGATTGGTGCGTTTAAGGGCAATTTACCTTCCTCATAAAAAGTAAGACCGCCTACAGTTGCCATTACCTTGGTCATTGATGCCAAATTAAAAATGGCATCTGTTGTCATGGGCTTGTTATTGGCTTTGTCGAGATAGCCGTATGGCTTGTAAATTACCAACTTGCCATTTTTTGCCACCGCCAATACTGCACCAGCCATATTATTGCCAGCGATTTGATCAGCAAAGAAAGCATCAATTCTTTTGAGGCCATCTTGGGTGAAGCCTTGACCAGGGGGGTTGCTCAGTGGCAAAGGTGCTTTTGATGTATCGGCTGCACGCAGAGGGGAGCTTAGGAGCAAGCAAGCCCCCAGGGCGATAGATAGGTCAATCAGCGGTAATTTCTTCATGTTCTCTCCAAATTTTTCTATTTTTTCTATGAGGCTTGCCTTGGTCTGTACCCTTAAAAGCTATTGAAACAGACTTTTGAAGTCTAAATTTACTTTCTAACCTATATAGCTAAAGGTTATATAGAGCGGACTTTTAAGTAGTTTGATGAATATTGAGTAGCCCCGACAATCGTGGGCTATGTATAAATATGACCACATTGACCAAACCCTAGTAGATCAAAGGGTTGCCCAATTTAGGGATCAAGTTTTTAGGCGTCTGAATGGCACCTTAGCTGAAGAAGAGTTTCGTCCCCTACGTCTGCAAAATGGTCTTTACCACCAGCGCCATGCTTATATGCTGCGTGTTGCCATACCCTATGGTCTATTAAGTTCTCAGCAACTCAGAACCTTAGCTGATATCTCCGAAAAATATGACCGTGGCTATGGTCACTTCACAACCCGTCAAAATATTCAGTTCAACTGGGTCACACTAGAGGACACCCCTGATATTTTGGCTGACCTTGCCAAAGTAGAAATGCATGCTATTCAAACTTCAGGTAACTGCATCCGCAATATTACGAGCGATGCCTTTGCCGGAGTAGCGAGCGATGAATATGTTGACCCACGTCCTGTTTGTGAATTACTTCGCCAATGGTCAACACTGCATCCTGAATTTGCACATCTACCGCGCAAGTTTAAGTTTGGAATCAATGGTGCTAAAGAAGATCGCACGGTATTACTCTGCCATGACGTCGGTATTGAGCTTAAGAAGAATGCCAATATCAACAACGGTGAACTAACAGCGGACATCTACGCTGGCGGCGGTATGGGCCGCACTCCCATCTTAGGATCACTGATCAAAACCGGTTTGCCATGGCAACTGTTACCTAGTTACCTTACTGCCCTGCTGCGTGTCTATAACCGCTTTGGCAGAAGAGATAATCTGTACAAAGCCCGCATCAAGATTTTGGTCAAAGCATTGGGCTCAGAAGAGTTTGCCCGCCAAGTGGAAGGTGAATGGCTACATCTTCAAAATGGAAATGACAATTTTACGCAAGCAGAGTGGGATCGGGTGGCCAAACACTTTACTAAGCCTGCTTATCAGAGTTTAGAAAAGCTTTCTGCCCAGCAAGTACTAGAGCTTGCTCCAGCAGCAGATACAGCGGTAAATAAAGCGGGATTTCAACGTTGGTTAGAGCGTAATGTCAAAGATCATCAAGTGCCGGGATATGCCAGCGTGATTCTGTCGCTTAAACCGCATGGCACAGTAGCCCCTGGTGATGCCACCACTGCGCAGATGAATGCCATCGCCAATTTGGCAGATCAATACTCTTTTGGTGAACTACGCGTTACTCACGAACAAAATTTAGTACTAGCTGACGTCGAACAAGCACAACTCTACAAGCTTTGGCAGGCAGCTAAGCAGCAATATGTAGCGCTACCTAATATAGGTTTACTAACTGACATCATTGCTTGTCCAGGTGGTGATTTTTGCTCACTAGCCAATGCCAAATCTCTGCCAATAGCCAAAGCTATTCAGGAACGCTTTGATGACTTAGATTATTTATTTGATCTGGGTGATATCAGCCTCAATATCTCAGGCTGCATTAACTCTTGCGGCCATCACCATGTGGGCAATATTGGCGTACTCGGTGTCGATAAAGATGGTGAGGAGTGGTATCAAATTACTTTAGGTGGTGAGCAAGGCAATGCCGCTGCGATTGGCAAAGTCATTGGCCCTTCTTTTTACGCTGATGAAATCCCTGATGTCATCAGTAAGATTATCAATACCTACAGTGAGGAGCGAAGTGTAGATGAATCCTTTATTGAGGCTTATCGCAGATTAGGTGTGACTCCATTTAAGGAGGCTGCGTATAAAAATAAACATGAAAACGAGAAGAATAAAGATAAGGCAGAAGTCAGTGGGAGCGCTGCATGAGCATCAATATAATTCCAAGCCATGAGCAAATCTTGCACTTTCCAAAAGGGGAGCAAGCCCATCTATCGGCCAATGAGTGGCTTATCTGGAGCAGTAGCCAAGATGAAGCTGGGAATGTTACCCTCCCCGATTTAGAGCGCAGTGAATTTAAAAAAGTGCTGGTGCCGTTTACTTGGTGGCGCAGTCAACTTGAAGCACATCAGGAAGCAGAGATTCAGGCGAAAGCCAAGTTAGGCCAAATCGGTGTTTGGTTTGCAGCGGATGACGATATTCTCAATTATGCCGACCTCATTGAACAGGGTAAAACGCTTTGGCCATTAGTGGCTGCACACTTCCCGATTTTTAGAGATGGTAGAAGTTTTAGTACTGCAGCGCTGCTAAGAAGTCGTTTCCAATGGGGTACAGAAATTCGGGCGATTGGTGATGTACTAATCGATCAACTCTTGCAAGGAGCAAGAGTCGGTTTTAATAGTTTTGCATTACGCCCAGATCAAAAGACGGATGTTGCCCTAAAACAATTTGATTTATTTACAGTAAGCACTCAAAACAGTTGGCGTGGCCAAAGAACTTTACTACAAAGCGCGCAATCGGAAGCATGCTTAGTTAATGCACAACCAACGCATAGCTGATACACAGTCATGACAAACAATTCTTCTCACGGAAAAGTCTATTTAGTTGGCGCTGGCCCTGGGGCCGCTGATCTGATTACCGTACGTGGTGCCAAGCTCTTAGCCAAAGCAGATATTGTGTTTCATGATGCGCTAGTGGAGCCAGAGATGCTCGATCTGTGCCCACAAGCAATCAAAGTGCCAGTTGGTAAGCGCTGCGGCAAACTATCTTCAGTACAGTACTTTATTAATAAGCGCTTGGTTGATGCAGCTAAACAATACAAAACCATCGTCCGGCTTAAGGGTGGTGACCCTATGCTCTTTGGTAGAGCCGATGAAGAAATTCAGTCCTTATCTAAAGCAGGGGTTGAAGTAGAAGTTGTTCCCGGAATCACTGCAGCATTAGCTGGTGCGGCGAGTATTGGGCAATCCTTAACCTTGCGTGGGGTCTCACGTAGTGTGGCTTTTATTACTCTGGCGCAAGCAACAGAAAATGGCAATGAAGGACAACCTATTAGCAACCCTAGTGCAGATACCTTGGTGTACTACATGGGACGTAAAGATGCCGCCAAGATTGCCAAGCAATTAATAGATGAACAACGTAATCATCATGCGAATACTCCAGCACACATTTTAGAAGCAGTGAGTACCAAGCGCGAACGTCAGTGGTCTAGTACTTTGGGCGAACTCGCTTTAGGTAAAGCAGACTCTTGGTTTGATAGCAGCTCACCAGCACTAATTATGGTTGGGGAGGCTCTAAGAAATTTAGGCATGAAAGAACTCATTAATCATACCAATACTAAAACTGATTCTTCCATTAGAAAAATGGCATAGCGCTCTTCAGCCTAAGGTAGCAATCATTTCAATTTTGGGTGCAACTGTTATTACGACCTTCTCTATGCCATGACCAGGATTTGATTGCTTGTGTGAAACAAGTAACCCTAATTTCTCAAGCAGTCCAATATCTTTAGTAATGGCAGCCCGATCACGATGCAATTTAACTGTCAGCTGCGAAATGGATTTAGGCTCATCCATAACCTCAAGCATCAATCGCCTACGTGCTTCTGAGAGAACCATAAACATCTGGCGTGGATCTTCAAAAGAGAATGTTGCCGACTTTTTAAATGATTCCCCGCGGTCTGCTTTTTGAGCGGCTTTCCGAGCGCGATCAAAAAATCCCTCCACCTTATCTGTACGAATAATCACTTTAGTCATTTCTTACCCTTTTTAAGCCCCTTAACAATCTTCTGCCACTCGCTTCCAAAACGCTCCAGTGTTTGCTCATAACTCACAAACTCTATGGGAGTAACTTTACCCATGAAGTGTCTATGATGATAGTTATGTGCATTATCAAACCCTAGCACCCTGCCATTATCTTTTTGGTAAATTAACCTATTGATGTAGGCCAAGTTATATCGTGTCACGATAGTCTTACCTCCCTCAATATAGCCCCAAACTTCATAACTCAAGATACCGCCGCCATTATTTGCATTTGGATGAAAGGTTTCACGTTCCAACAAGCTTTCAGTTTTTAACTTCGCTTTTTTGCTCATTCCTCATCGTAACACAGGTATGTTATTATACCTCATACCTGAATAGTTGCGGGGATTAACACCTTAAATATTTTTCAGCCCAAAATCAACAATCGCTTGCAAGACAGCCAAATCCTCACCCACAGCGCTCGTCGCACTTAAAGTAATCTGCGGAAACTTTATTTGGCACTCTTTCAGCAGGACCGGAAAATCATTCCTTAAATGACCGCCCTGACCAAAAAATACAGGCACTACGGTAATTTGGGTGGCTCCCTGAAGACTTAAACTCCTCACAGCCTCTTCCAAGCTTGGCTGCATCATTTCTAAGAAAGCGAGTTCTACTGGGATCCCAGCATGCTGGGCACGCCATAAGGAGACCAGCGTATCAAAAGGCTCGCGCCACCGAATATCGCGGGCCCCGTGGCCAAACAGGATAATTGCTTTCATATATGTCAGATCTTGTAGATAATTTTCTAAACTGTCGTAAGCTTAACCTTAATTACTATTCCTACCAAGCGGCGTACTTATGACCACTCTCCTGAGTCAAACCTGGTTCATCATCCTGATGAGCATTACCTTAATTGGTGGAGTTCTGGCTGCTGTGCATCATGCAGAAGTCATTGCCCATAAAACAGGGGAGCCCTTTGGTTCATTAGTGCTCGCCATCTGCGTCACGGTTATTGAGGTTTCACTCATCATCTCGATGATGCTCACAGGGCATGAGGGCTCACAATTTATTGCCAGAGATGCGGTGTTTGCTACCGTGATGATTGTCATGAACGGTGTGATTGGCCTGTGCATTTTTATTGGTGGTCTTAAGCATCATGAAATGAGCTTTCGCAATGAAGGGACCAACTCAGCGCTCGCAGTCCTCACTGCCTTAGCCACCTTTATTTTGATCATGCCCAATATGACTGTCAGCACTCCAGGTCCTGATTTTACAAAAAGCCAACTCGCTTTTGCTGGTATCGCTTCTTTTGCTTTGTATATTGCTTTTCTCTTTTTTCAAACCGTGAGCCATCGTGACTATTACTTACCTAAAGCTGTAGATCAGAAAACCGATGTGAATTTTCATGCGCATAAGCCCAGCAACCTCAAAACTGCAGTGAGTGGAGGGCTACTCGTTCTGTCCCTGATCGTCGTCGTTGGACTTGCAGAATTACTTAGCCCTGCCATTGAGGCAGGCGTTGAAGCTGCGGGCGCTCCTAAGACCATTGTGGGTATTGCCATTGCCCTGCTCGTCCTTTTGCCAGAAGGCTTTGCCGCATTGCGCGCAGCTAGAGCAAATCGCTTACAGAGTAGTTTGAACTTAGCTCTTGGCTCTGGCTTAGCCAGTATTGGACTTTCCATTCCAGCGATTGCAGCCATTGCCATCATCTTTGATTTACCGCTCAGCCTAGGTATTAGTAATCTGAATATGAC
>JBAXVK010000020.1:0-33276 GCA_037129175.1 Polynucleobacter sp.
CGCATTCGTTACACCTCGATGTCATTGCCATACCATATTGGTAACGGTTGGTTCGGCGGCTTGTTGCCAACGATCTCCTTTGCCTTGGTAGCGCAAAACGGTAATATTTACTACGGTCTCTGGTACCCAATCATCATCGCTGCGATGACATTGGTAATCGGTACACTGTTTATTAAAGAAACTAAAGATGTAGATATTTACGCACGAGATGATGAAAAGTTAACTTACTAAATTAAGTCTTCATTGAATCAAATAAAAAACCCGACCAGAAATGGTCGGGTTTTTTATTCCCATAAATCTTGTTGGTGACGACGTCCCAGCAAGTTTTGATTTTGCGTAGCAATTGAGGTTTCTCGAGCACCCGGAGTTAATGTGATAGCTGCGCCTGCAGCGAGGAGGCCAGTTTGATTCACTCGGAGATACCACCCAGAAAACCCTGACTGCAACATCGCCTTTGCCGCGCCCTTGTATCCCATCTTGGCATTGAACTTAAAGCAAGGCTCGCGCAGCTTTACTACTGAAAACTCAAGATCGCCGATGCGCAATACGTCGCCGATAAACACTTCTGTTTCTAACAAGCCTTCAATCGTAAAATTTTCACCAAAGGCCCCATGCTGTAGATCAACTACTTTTTTAGTTTCACGCGTCAGTAGCTCATTCCAAAAAGCGTAATGCTCTGCCGGATAAACATAGATTGCTTTTTCAATCCCACCATGCACACTCAAATTGGCCTGCTCATCGCCTTTGACGCCAAGAGGATGAATCTCAACGGGTAGGGGGTTTTCTAAATTGCTAATACTCTTTTTATGGATTGCTGAAGCAACCGATTTGTAGTCTGGGTGATGATTACCAAACAGTGGCACAACTTTACCCGTGGAAATCGAAAGTAGTTTCATAAATAAAAATTCAGTTAATAGCGACAGCGAGCATCACTTTTGTATTTTGTGTAATAGACGATCAAGTCAGCATCGGATTTGTATTGGGTGTAGTGAATCACTGCGCGAGCATCGCTTTTGTACTTGGTATAGAACCAGACTCCTGGCTCATTGTCACTAGAGTATTGGGTTTCATACACAATGCAATTAGCCTCGGACTGATATTTGGTAACAAAGACCTTGGCATTGGCTTCCGAAGGGTAGTTGGTGATGAAGATTTGCGCTGCAGATGCACTCAAGGCCAAAAAACTACTGAAAATGGTCAAAATCAGGAATTTTGGGAGCTGTTTTCTCATGACCCTATATTACGGTTTCTAGGCTGGGCCATTACAGAATAGGGCAGATTTGCTACAATCACACCTTCGGCGATTTAGCTCAGTTGGTTAGAGCGATGGAATCATAATCCACAGGTCCGGGGTTCGAATCCCTGAATCGCCACCAAATCTAAAAGCCATTGCCCATCGGCAGTGGCTTTTTTCTTAGGTTGGCTAGAATCGTCTTATGGCTAAATTTTGGAACTTTGTTCTTTTTCAGGCAGGCTGGTTTGCTTGTATTCTGGGCGCCGCACATCAGCATGCCCTCTGGGCGGTAATCGGTAGTCTGGCATATATTGCTTTTCATATTTGGCGCTCTCAGACCCCAAAGCTGGAGCTCAGCTTACTGCTCAAGGTCCTATCTTTTGGGATTTTGACTGATAGTCTCCTAATGTATTTAGGTTTCCTCGACTTTAAGGGTGCCTGGCCCTCTCCTTATGTATCACCAGCATGGATGTGGGCGCTCTGGCTTTTAGTAGCCAGCACCCTGAATGGCTCCTTATCTTGGCTAAAGGGTAAGTCTGTCCTAGGGGTAGTTTTGGGGGCTATTTGCGGCCCTTTGTCCTATGAGGCTGGAATTCGGATGGGGGCAGCAAACTGGGGCTCTGAGTCCCAAATCCTTGGTTTAGGCCTCATTAGCGTGGTCTGGGCAGTAGCGATGCCCCTCTTTTTCTATTGGGACCGCACCTCTATCAAACCTAGCCTAGTAAAAAATCTGTAAATTCCTTTAAAAAGTCGCTTGCAAATACTACTGTTTTTATATACAGTAACTTCTAAGTTGTGAAACAGTAGATAAAACTTCGGGAAAAAGCCCAACATAAAGCGAAAAGGAATAAAACATGGCCTTAGATGAAAAAAGAAAATCAGCCTCCTCAGAATTTGAGGGAATGAGCGGAGACAAACAAAAAGCACTAACAGCCGCTTTGGCACAAATTGAGAAGCAATTTGGCAAGGGCTCGATCATGAGATTGGGCGACGCTGAAATCAGTCAAGATGTTCAGGTGGTATCAAGCGGTTCACTTGGCCTTGATATTGCTTTAGGAGTTGGTGGTATTGCACGTGGTCGTGTGATCGAAGTGTATGGGCCAGAGTCATCTGGTAAGACGACTTTAACTTTGCATGCCATTGCAGAAATGCAAAAGCTTGGCGGTACTTGTGCATTTATCGATGCAGAGCATGCATTAGATGTACAGTACGCATCACGTCTTGGTGTTGATGTAAATAATCTGTTGATTTCTCAACCAGACACTGGTGAACAAGCTTTAGAAATTGCTGATGCATTAGTGCGCTCAGGCTCGATTGATTTGATTGTGATTGACTCAGTTGCTGCTTTGGTTCCGAGAGCTGAGATTGAAGGCGATATGGGTGATTCCTTGCCAGGCTTGCAAGCCCGCTTGATGAGTCAGGCTTTACGTAAGTTGACTGGTGCCATTAAGCGTACCAATACAACAGTGATCTTTATTAATCAAATTCGGATGAAGATTGGCGTGATGTTTGGTTCCCCAGAAACCACTACTGGCGGTAATGCACTGAAGTTCTATGCATCTATGCGTTTGGATATTCGCCGCATTGGCAGCATCAAAAAAGGCGATGAAATTGTTGGCAATGAAACCCGCGTGAAGGTTGTGAAGAACAAGGTTTCCCCACCATTCCGCGAAGCTATTTTTGACATCATGTATGGCGCTGGTATATCAAGAGAAGGTGAAATCATTGATATGGGCGTTGAAGCCGATATCGTTGAAAAATCGGGTTCTTGGTATAGCTATAACGGTGACCGTATTGGGCAAGGCAAAGACAATGTTCGCGAATTCTTGAAAGAGAATCCAGAGATTGCTAAAGACATCGAAGCAAAGATTCGTGCAAAGTTAGGTGTTAAGTCTGGTTCAGCCGTAGTAACTGATGTGCTGAGCGAAGAAGAGGAAGTTGAATAGTTCGATGTCAGGGCTAGCCAGTAAAAGCAAAGAAAGCACTAAACAAAGCCCGAGTCTCAAAGCTCGGGCTTTGCGTCTTTTATCGCTCCGAGAATACAGTCGCAAAGGCTTGGCAGCAAAGCTGGCAGAGTCAGAGGCTAGATGGGCCAAGCTAGGGGGCGAGCAGGCCGATGAAAGCTCAGAATCCACCGCAGTACAAATTACAGCTGTACTAGATGACTTTGAAGCTAGGGGCTGGCTTTCAGACGAGCGTTTTGCTGAGGCATTGGTTCGAAAGCAAAGTGATCGCTATGGGACGCGCAAAATTGCCAATGAGCTCCAAAGGGCAGGGGTTGACGGGGCTCAGTCAGCGGCTCTCCTGCATTCCTTGCGGGAGACTGAATATCAGCGCGCTTATGAGCTTTGGAACCGAAAGTATGGCTTAGTAGCTCAGGATCAGAGGGAGCGTGCCAGGCAATATCGCTTCTTGGCATCTAAGGGTTTTAGCTCCGATGTCGTTGGAAAGGTGATCGGTGGGCAAAAGCCTGATTAGGGCAATTACGGATCGGTAACAGGCAATTGCCGCGTTGCAGCATGATAGACTTATGGAGTCGGTCAAGCCCTTCGCATTTATTCAAATTTGGCTAATTTCGCTATTTCTAGAGTAAGTATGGGATCAAGGCAGTATCGGTTTAACTAATCCTCATCACTTACTAAAAAGATACCGTTTCGGAGTAATTATGAAAATTCACGAGTACCAAGGCAAAGAACTTTTGCGCCAATTTAATGTGCCTGTTCCAAACGGCATTCCTGCATTCAGCGTAGATGAGGCAATGAAAGCTGCTGAAAAGCTGGGTGGCCCAGTATGGGTTGTCAAGGCGCAGATTCATGCAGGTGGTCGCGGTAAAGGTGGTGGTGTGAAGTTAGCAAGAAGCTTGGACGACGTAAAAAAATACGCCTCTGAAATTTTGGGCATGCAGCTCAAGACTCATCAGACAGGACCAGGAGGTCAAAAAGTTAATCGCCTCCTAATTGAAGATGGCGCAGATATCAAAAAAGAGTACTACTTCAGTATCGTTACAGACCGTGGCACACAAAAGAATGTGATCATGGCTTCGAGCGAAGGCGGCATGGATATTGAAGAGGTTGCTGAATCGCATCCAGAAAAAATTATCAAAGTATTTGTTGATCCATTAATTGGCTTGACAGATGCTGACTGCGACATTGTTGCAAAAGGCATTGGTGTTCCAGAAGCTTCTATTCCAATGGCGCGCGACGTATTCAAGAATTTATATAAGACCTATTGGGATACAGATGCATCCTTGGTAGAGATTAACCCACTAATCCTTGAGGGCAATGGAAAGATCAAGGCACTTGACGCTAAATTTAACTTTGATCCAAACGCATTGTTCCGTCATCCAGAAATCGTTGCTTACCGCGATATTGATGAAGAAGATCCTGCTGAGATTGAGGCTTCTAAATTTGACCTAGCTTATATCTCTTTGGATGGCAATATTGGTTGCTTAGTAAACGGCGCTGGTTTGGCCATGGCAACCATGGACACTATTAAGTTATTCGGCGGTGAGCCAGCCAACTTCTTAGATGTTGGTGGTGGTGCGACAGCTGAAAAGGTCACTGAAGCCTTCAAGATCATGCTGAAGAATAAAAGTGTTGAAGCGATTTTAGTGAACATCTTTGGCGGCATTATGCGTTGCGACGTGATCGCTGATGGTGTGGTGACAGCATGTAAGGCTGTAAGCCTGACAGTGCCACTAGTTGTGCGCATGAAGGGCACAAATGAAGAGTTGGGCAGGAAGATTCTTGTGGACTCTGGTTTACCAATCATTAGCGCCGATTCAATGGCCGAGGCTGCTACCAAGGTAGTTGCTGCTGTTGCCAAAAATAAATAATTCAGGAATTTCAATATGTCTATTTTGATTAATAAAAACACTAGGGTCATTACTCAGGGTATTACTGGTAAGACTGGTCAGTTCCATACTGAAAAGTGTCAAGAGTACGCAAACGGCAAAAATTGCTTTGTTGCTGGTGTGAATCCTAAAAAAGCTGGCGAGTCTATTTTTAATATTCCAATTTATGGAACTGTTAAAGAAGCTGCTGCGCAAACTGGCGCAACAACTTCAGTTATTTATGTTCCACCTCCAGGTGCTGCTGCTGCGATTTGGGAAGCGGTTGAAGCTGATCTTGATTTTGTGATCTGTATCACCGAAGGTATTCCTGTGCGTGATATGCTAGAAGTACGTAACAAGATGAAAGCTAAAGAAGCTAAGGGCGGTAAGAAGACTTTATTGCTGGGCCCTAACTGTCCAGGAATTATTACTCCTGATGAAATTAAGATTGGCATCATGCCTGGTCATATTCATAAGAAGGGTCGTATTGGTGTTGTTAGTCGTTCTGGAACCTTGACTTATGAAGCTGTTGGCCAATTGACGGCAATTGGTTTGGGACAATCTACCGCGGTTGGTATTGGTGGCGATCCAATCAATGGTTTGAAGCACATCGACATCATGAGAATGTTTAACGAAGACCCAGAAACTGATGCGGTCATCATGATTGGTGAAATCGGTGGCCCAGATGAAGCAGAAGCTGCTCGTTGGTGTAAGGCGAATATGAAAAAGCCGGTTGTAGGCTTTATTGCTGGTGTAACAGCACCTCCTGGAAAGCGGATGGGCCATGCTGGCGCATTGATCTCTGGTGGAGCAGATACTGCTGATGCAAAACTTGCCGTCATGGAAGAGTGTGGCTTCACAGTAACAAAGAATCCATCAGAAATGGCAGCTTTGCTAAAAGCTATGTTGTAATTAACAATTCAGAACAAGTAGTTAAAACATAAAAACGTAGGGAGATAATATGGATTTTTCAGCATTTTCAGATGCCACCTTTTGGGCGGCACTTCTATCAATCATCGTAGCCAATATTCTGTTATCAGGCGATAACGCAGTGGTAATTGCATTAGCATCACGTAATCTTCCACCACATCAGCAAAAGAAGGCGATTTTCTGGGGAAGTGCTGCTGCAATTATTTTGCGTGTTGTATTAACGGTGACAGCTGTGCAGTTGCTCGCCTTCCCATACCTTAAGATTATTGGCGCTATTTTACTGATCTATATCGGCGTTCAACTACTGGCAGATAGCGGTGAAGAAGAAGAGATGAAAGGTCATTCGAATATCTGGGGCGCTATTCGTACGATCTTGATAGCTGACTTAGTAATGAGTTTGGATAATGTTCTTGCTGTTGCTGCTGCTGCACAAAAGGGCCCAGAAGAAACTCGCTTAGCTTTACTCATTATTGGCCTTGGGCTTTCTATTCCCTTGATCATTTTTGGTAGCACTATGCTCCTCAAAGTAATGGATCGTTTTCCAGTCATTATCACTTTAGGTGCTGGTTTATTGGGCCTTTTGGCTGGTGGGATGCTAGTTGAGGATCCAGCAATTAAAGAATCAATGCAGGCTGCATTTGAAGATGCTCACATGATCTTTGAAGGCCTCGGGGTTGCTATTGTGATTCTATTAGGAACATATCTTAAGAAAAAGAATGCTAAAAAGGCTAAAGCCTAATTTACTTTCACTTAAATCAGTAAAAGCCGGCCTCTAAAGCCGGCTTTTTTACGCGTAGTGTTCTTGAGAAGAAGAGGTATAGACTGGATGATGAGGCATTTCACCTCAGGAGTCAGAAGATATGCAAAACTTAAGTAAAGAAATTCAGAATCAAAGTAAAAGCCAAGAGGCAGGGTTCACCTTAATTGAAGTTATGGTTGTAGTGGCCATCATTGGCATCTTGGTGGCTGTAGCAGTCCCTCAGTATCAAGATTACATTGCCCGTAGTCGTGTGGTTGAGGGTATGAATTTATCCTCCAGCGCAAAGCTTGCTGTTACAGAGGCATTTGCAAGTCGCGGCACTATTCCCATGGATGAAGCTACAAACGGATCATTTACCTTTGGACCAACCCGTAGCGTCAAGTTAATAGAAATTACACCATCAGGAGCTATTGCGATTGACTATCAGGTGAGCGTAGCCCCGGAAGGTAAGAACACATTGCACCTCATTCCTACAAATGATCCAGATGCTAATGCTCCTAAACCCATTGATTTATCAAAACCAGAGGGGTCAACTTGGTCTGGCGGCTGGTCATGCAGATCCACAGAAACAAACTTACTATCTCAGTTACTACCATCTGAGTGTAGGATAAGTAAATAAGAGTTTAGTAATAAACTAGCGTAATTATTTGGCCGCCTTAGGGCGGTTAAATTTATATAGCTTTCCATCCCTCAGACTTCCCACCACTCTTCTCGAGTAGTTTGATATCACCCATAACCATGCCACGGTCAACTGCTTTGCACATATCGTAGATTGTGAGTAGGGCTATTTGGACTGCGGTGAGGGCTTCCATTTCTGCGCCGGTAAAACTAAAAACTTTAAAACTGAACCAAATCCTTTGGTTTACTTGGACAACAGTTGGACAGGATTATCGCAACCTCGATCGAGAGGCTATGGGGGTTTTATGGAAGGCAACATCCATTTTTATCGGTAAGGGCAGTACCAATAACCTGGAATTTTCTTGTAATTTTCCGAAGGAATGCTTGCAACCCCATTTCAGTAATTCAAAACTGGGCAGCTCAAGGGGTTTGACGGTCATACAACGGTCAACAAGCGACAGTCGTTCATTCAATTTGCGATCAAATTTATGAATACGTGTTGTAGCTATAAAATACCGCTCTATGAATCCCCAACTTCAATTAATGCTTCAACAAGCCATCCAAGCCTTTCAGAGCGGAAATTTTGACAGCGCTGATTCAATTTTAAAAAGAGTTTTACAGGTTGATTCAAAAAATCTTCCAGCGCTACATATCCTTGGCTTAATTAAGGCCTCACAATCTAACTACAGAGAAGCCGCTGAATATTTAGCTAGAGCGGCTCGAATTCACCCTGATGATGCCTCAATACAGTACAACTTAGCAAAAGCTCTTGCAGACTCAGGAAACGATAAAGATGCTCTTATGCATCATAAAAAAGCCGTTGCTTTAGCCCCGAATAATCCAGAAGCTTGGCTTAGTTATGGAAAAACTGCGTCTAATTTGGGTCGCTATGAGGATGCCTTAGTTTGGTATGGCAATGCGCTAAGTTTGAAGCCTGATTATGCGGAGGCTTCATTAAATAAAGGCGCAACCCTGAAAGAGCTTAAGCGATATGAAGAGGCTATAGCTTTCGCTGAGCAGGCTTTATCAATAAATCCTAATTTGGCTGAGGCTTGGTCTAATAAAGGCATTGCCTTGAAAGCGCTTAAGCGGTATGACGATGCTATTGCTCAATACGATAAAGCACTCAGTTTAAAGCCTGACTATCACGAGGCGTGGTCGAATAAAGGTAGCGCTCTGCATGAACTCAAACGCTATGACGAGGCCATTGTCCACTTCGATAAAGCGCTAAGTTTGAAGCCTGACTATCACGAAGCTTGGTCTAACAAAGGTAGCGCTCTGCATGAACTCAAACGCTATGACGAAGCCATTGTCCACTTCGATAAAGCGCTAAGTTTGAAGCCTGACTATCATGAAGCTTGGTCTAATAAAGGGGTGACCCTGCATGAACTTAAGCGGTATGACGAGGCCATTGCTCACTACGATAAAGTGGTAAGTTTGAAGTCTGACTATCACAAAGCTTGGTCTAATAAAGGGGTGACCCTGCATGAACTTAAGCGGTATGACGAGGCCATTGCTCACTACGATAAAGCCATTAGCCTAAAGCCTGATTATGCTGAGGGCTGGTCTAACAAAGGTAGCGCTCTGTATGAACTTAAACGCTATGACGAGGCGATTGCCCACTTCGATAAAGCCATTAGCCTAAAGTCTGACTATGCCGAGGGCTGGTCTAACAAAGGTAGTGCTCTGTATGAACTTAAACGTTATGACGAGGCCATTGTCCACTTCGATAAGGCCATTAGACTAAAGCCTAATATTGATTGGGTCTATGGAAATTGGATTTATGGAAAAATGCAAATATGTAGTTGGTCAGGTTTAGCAGAAGATCTCAAAAATATTTCTCAAAAAGTGATGACTGAAGAGAAAGCCGTAAACCCTTTTATGCTTTTGGCTATGAATGACGATGCTTTTTTACACAAAAAGTGTTCTGAGCTTTATGTTCAAGATAAGTACCCATTAAATCTCACTTTAGGCCTCATTCCTAAGTATGCTAAAAAAGAAAAAATACGAATTGGCTACTTTTCTGCCGACTTTAGACATCATGCCGTCTCATTCTTGACTGCAGAGCTTTATGAACTTCATGACAAGAATAAATTTGAGATTATTGCTTTTTCTTTCGGGGTGGACGATAAAAGTCCCATGCGTTTACGTTTAAGTCAGGCCTTCAATCAATTTATTGATGTGAGTGATATGTCTGACTTGGAGATTGCAGAGCTATCCAGAAATTTACAAATAGATATTGCAGTAGATTTAGGTGGTTACACCTCTGATAGTCGACCAGGCCTACTTGCTTATCGGGCGGCCCCAATACAAGTGAGCTACCTTGGGTATTTGGGAACTATGGGCGCTGAGTTTGTCAATTATATTCTCGCAGATAAAACTATTATCCCCGATGGCTCTGAGCCCTACTACTCTGAGAAAATTGTCTCTTTACCAAGCTATCAGGTAAACGATAGAGAGCGTACTATCTCTGAAAAACAATTTACAAGAGAGGAACTAGGGCTTCCAGAAACAGGTTTTATTTTTTGTTGCTTTAACAATAGTTATAAAATATTACCCATCACTTTTGATAGCTGGATGCGGATATTAAAAGCTGTAGAGGGTAGCGTTCTTTTTTTATATGCTGAGAATAAATTAGTCGAGGAAAATCTTAAAAAAGAGGCCGAAGCGAGAGGTATTAACCGTGCAAGATTGGTGTTTGGTAAAAATCTTCCTGCTGATGAATATTTAGCTCGTTATCGAGTCTGCGATTTATTTTTAGATACAGCCCCCTATAACGCTGGAACAACTGCTAGTGACGCTTTATGGGTTGGATTACCAGTTCTTACACTAATAGGGCAGTCTTTTGCTAGCCGGATGGCAGCAAGCCTACTAAATGCAATTGGTTTACCTGAGCTGATTACAAATACTCAAGAAGAATATGAAGCCTTAGCAATTGAATTAGCAATGAACCCCCAAAAGCTTACAGATATTAAATTGAAGCTAGCCAGAAACCGATTGACCACTCCCTTATTTGATACCCCCTTATTTACTAAAAATCTGGAGGCTGCTTACATCAAAATGTATGAGAGATATCAGGCAGATTTATCACCAGACCATATATCTATTACTTAGGTAGAGTTTTCAGTGCCGCGAGGCACTTGGTGAAATCTTCTACCCATCATTTACCTCTCCTTGGTGGAGCAGGATTAGGCCAAGAGCATTTTTATTCTCTTGTTGTTGTTTTGCTGGTTAGCGTTTACTTCTCTGCAGCCCAGGTGCCAGACTTACCACCACTTTTCTCAAGTAGCTTGACATCACCCATGACCATGCCACGGTCAACTGCTTTGCACATATCGTAGATTGTGAGTAGGGCTACTTGGACTGCGGTGAGAGCTTCCATTTCTACACCAGTTGGCCCCGTTGTTTCTGCTCTGACTTGGCAAGTGATACTGTTGTCTTTTGAATTTGCTTGAAACTCAAGACTCACATGACTTAAGGCTAGTGGATGGCAGAGTGGAATAAGATCGGCAGTTTTCTTTGATGCCTGTATGCCTGCAATTCTGGCAATGCCTAGTACATCCCCCTTTTTATGGTTTCCAGCCTCAACCATTTGGAAGGTCTCAGGCAGCATGCTGATCTTGCCGGTAGCAATAGCAATTCTGTGCGTGGAGGCTTTATCACCCACATTTACCATATGGGCTTGGCCACTTTCATCAAAATGAGTTAGTTTGTTCATAGGATAAGTTTTACCATATAGGGATGCAGGAAATAAAACCCGTTAGAAAAACCTCGTTTTTGCAGCGCTTGTTGGCTGTTCAGCTGCTGTTGGCCTTGTCATGTTCAGGCATTACACCTGCTTACGCTGCTACCCCTGTTGGGGATGTTTCAGTAGATGGTAACTCAGCGGCGGTCCAAAATATTGGTAGGGCTATGCAGTCCCCGGAGGCTAAATCTTCTAAATTACCTAATCGTAATGCCTTACAAAGCCAGCCCAACATTATTTTGCCTGATATGGGTGATCCTGGCGGGGACTCTCTGAGTCGAATTGACGAGCGCAAGTATGGCGAGATGATCATGCGTCAGATTCGTCCTGATCCAGATTATTCGAATGATTTACCAATCTATGATTTCCTAAATCAAATGGAACGTCGCTTACTGCAGGCTGCTAAACAATTGCAACTTGGAGGTGCTAATGAACAAGGAAGTGGCGCATATAACTTTGAAGTATTTGCAGTGAAAGACAGCAGCATTAATGCATTTGCTTTACCAGGTGGATTTATTGGATTTCATACGGGATTGCTGGTGAGCGCTGAAACAGATTCAGAGGTTGCCTCCGTAATGGGCCATGAAACTGGACATGTTCTGCAGCGTCATCTTGCTCGTCAAATGGATAAACAGACTACTAATACTATGATTGCCATTGCGGGTATGGTACTAGGTGCTTTAGCCATGGCTCGTAATCCATCTGCAGCCAGCGGTCTAATGCAGGGAGGTCAAGCATTGGCGATTGACAATCAACTCTCCTATTCCAGAGATGCAGAGCGTGAAGCTGACCGGGTTGGCTTTCAGATTTTAGAGGCTAGTGGATATGACGTAAACGGTGCCCCAGGCTTTTTCCAGCGCCTACAAAGAGCTACAGGAGTTATGGACAAGGGCGTCCCTGCTTATGTACGAACCCACCCTTTAACGATAGATCGCATCGCTGATATGCAAGATAGGGCAAGGAGAGTTGCTACACGCAATGTGCCAACCTCAGTCGAGTTTTATTTCATAAAAGCGAGAGCACGTATGGAACAGTCAGGAACTTCAAGTGCTTTGTACGATCTTAAAAATACCTTTGACAGCTTGAGTAAGCAGCCTCAGGCTGGCAAGCAAATGGAAGGTTTTTATGGCTTAGCTCTGATTGCTCAGCGTCAGGGCAAGGTAGATCAAGCAGAGTCTTACTTACTGCAAGCTCGCAACTTAGCGCAAGCTGCGAGTGCTCCAGGCTCGCCGATTGCGCGACAAAGTTTATCTTTGGATATCACTACATCTGAATTGGCTTTGGCTAAAGGTAAGAGTGATGAAGCACTGCAGATTGCGCAAGCTACCTTCCGCGCTTACCCTCAGTCTTATGCCGCTGGAGCTGCAATAATTAATGCATATTTAGCCCTCGGCCGAACAACTGATGCGATTACTTGGCTAAAAGTTCGTACTCGCTTGCAGCCTAATGAAATTGTTTGGTGGAGTTTGCTATCAAAAGCCTACGATCAGGGTAATAATGTGCCGATGCGTCATTACGCACTTGGAGAAAAATATGCTCTTGAGGGCGCTTGGCCATCAGCAATTGAGCAATTGAAGATTGCTCGCTCTGCAAACGGCTCTGACTACTATCAAGGCTCTAGTATTGATGCCCGTTTACGTGAAATGCAAAGACAGTATCAAGATGAGCTAAAAGAGCAGAAAAAAATGCCCGGTTAGGAGCAGGATTGATCGCTCGGAATTGCAATGAACTTGAAGCGAGGGGCAATCTCTCCTGAATGGATTGGATCCAAAGGCAATTGCTTGCCTTCCCAAGTCCAGGATCCACTAAAGCTACATGCCTCTTCACGTAACTTGGCTAATTGGGAAAAATGATCTAAGTCGTGATCATGTAAAAGTGCTACGGTCAGATACTTTTCTTTGAAAAATTGATTTTCTTGTTTATAAATGAGCTGATTCACTTTTCCTACAATGTAAATATTACCTTTTTCATCGCTTAATGCACTGCTTGGCTCTATTGAGCTATAGCATTGAGTGATAAATTGAATGCCTTTGGTACTCGGGGTAATGCGGGCTATCCAGGGTGTGGCATCGAGTGTGATGAATACGCGCTGCGGCCCATTCTGAAAAAAGTATCTACCCAAATGATCGCAAACATAGTTTCTGGAGATGAATTCATTTAAAGCTAGATGAGTAATTACTTGCCCAGGCAGTTTATTTTGCTGTGCGAACGCATCACGCATGCGCCATTGACCACGACGATCTAAAGCAAGCCAACCAAAACAATCAGGTACATTAGGCCACTTGATGAGCGACCGTAATACTTGCTCATCCATAGCAATATTTAATGCAAGCCGTGTGGTGTAGAGGGGGCGTCAAAAGTTTCTTCGGTAGAGCGACTCGCATGCAGATGAGCAATGCGCCAGCCTTGACTATCTTGCAAGAGCACTAGAGTGATATTCAGGAAAAACTCAGCCTCAATTTGGTCGGGTCTTAGATGCACTGCTTCCGTAGTATCGTAAATCGCTGCACCTGGGATGGAGTGGCTGATGCAGGCAATGGGTTCCAAAAATAGGGGTTGTTTAGATAAAAGTCTCTCTAAGCCTTTACGAATTTCGACATGACCGCTGAGACGATGTCCCTCAGGAAGAACGCAAGTGATGGAGTCATCATCAAGCCAAATATCCAAAGCGCCTTTGACATCACGATTACGTAGTGCCTCTCGCCAAGCATCTACGACTTCATCAGCATTGTGAAAGAGCCTTGCAAGTTTGGTCATGACTTACTTTTCCGAGTAATTATTTCAATGTATTGAGTGTAGCCAATACTTGCTCCGGCAGGATATCTTTTAGGCACCGTAAATGACCCAAAGGGCACACTCTTTTGTGGCATGGGCTACAAGCCATATTTAGCCAGATAATCTTGGCTCTGTCGGATAAAGGGGGAGTATGAGCGGGATCACTAGAGCCAAAGATAGCAACCTGAGGGATTTGGAGTGCTGCTGCAACATGCATCAGACCCGAATCGTTGCTGATGACTGCCTTACTCATTCCAATTAAGGCAATGGCCTCATCTAGGGAGGTATCGCCACACCAGTTGTGAATGTTGCCAGCTTGCTTCGCCTGAGAGGTGATTTCTTGGGCAAGAGCATGATCACTTTTGCTGCCTAAAAGGATGATCTGATTATTTAAATTTTGCGTTATGAGATTCTGTGCCAAAACTGCAAAGTGCTCAGTAGGCCACCTTTTGGAAGGCCCATATTCTGCGCCTGGGCAGAATATATAAATAGAATCAGGATGAATATTATTGTTTTGTAATTTGCGCTCTACCGATTGCTTTGCAGAACTGGAAACATGTAGTCTAGGGATCGGCTCGGCAGGTAATGGAAAGTTATCATCTTTTAGAAGTTGGCCTAATGCTAGATAGTGCTCCACCATTTTTGGGCGATTGATTTTGCTAGGGTTATCTAGAGCTAAATTAATCAGACCAAAACGTAACTCGCCACGGTAACCAACCCGAAAAGGAATGTTAGCTAACCAGGGGATGAGGGCAGATTTAAAACTATTCGGCAATACAAAACACGCTTGGTAGTTTTTAGCCTCAATCTCTTTGGCTAATTGCTTACGTAAGCTCCATTGCAGTTTTTTGTGCTCAAATTTCGCCTCAATGACTTCATGTACTTCGGAGCACGCACGATAGATGGGCGATACCCAATTACTGGCAAGGACATCTATTTTAGAATCCGGATAAAGTACTTTGAGATTAGCTAGCAAAGGTTGCGTCGTTACGGCATCCCCGATCCAGTTTGGAGCAATGATCAGAATCTTTTGCATGGGTTGTATCCCGAGTCAGCGCCCCATGGTCAGGCGCTGATAAGGCTCAGTGTCCGTGCGGCTCAGTGCCAGGAATGAGATTGTACTCAGCGCCACAATATGGGCACTTCGCTTCCCCGGTTTTGGTAATGTCCAAAAAAACCCGTGGATGAGAGTTCCAGGCTGGAGTTTGATTGGTGGGGCAATGCAATGGCAGGTCTTTACCATCCACCATCACAACTTGAGCTTGAGTCATATTCGTCTTCCCGATTACTTGACGTAAGTGAGCCAGGATTTGTATTGATCGTTTCTGCCATAAACCGCATCAAAATACGTCTTTTGAATTTTTTCAGTGATTGGACCACGCTTGCCATCACCAATGGTGCGGTCATCAAGCTCACGAATCGGAGTTACTTCAGCAGCGGTGCCAGTAAAGAAGGCTTCATCTGCAGAGTAGATCTCATCACGGGTAATGCGTTTTTCACGCAACTCGAGTCCGAGGTCTTTTACGATGTCGATAATGGAATCGCGAGTAATGCCATCTAAGCATGAAGCTAAATCTGGTGTGTAGACGATGCCATCACACACTATAAAAATATTTTCACCAGAACCTTCTGAAACATAACCCTCGGTATCGAGCAATAAAGCTTCGTCATATCCATTGGCGGTAACTTCTTGATTAGCCAAAATCGAATTGATGTAATAGCCAGAAGCCTTAGCGCGCACGAGTGAAGAGTTCACAAAGTGACGAGTAAATGAGGAGGTCTTGACTCGAATACCTCTGTTTAGTCCATCTTCACCTAAATAAGCGCCCCATTCCCAAGCAGCAATTGCGGTATGAATAGTGTTGCCTTTAGGGGAAATACCCAGTTTTTCGGAGCCAATAAAAATAATTGGGCGAATGTAGCAAGCCTCAAGCTTATTGCTGTTAACTACATCAACAATTGCCTTGGTGATGACTTCTGGGCTGTAGGGCATGTTCATTTGAAAAATCTTAGTGCCATTAAAGAGCCGTTTTACATGCTCTGGGAGGCGGAAAATTGCTGTGCCTTGGGGGGTTTTGTAGGCTCGGATACCCTCAAAGACGCCCATCCCGTAGTGCAGACTGTGGGTTAGGACATGAATATTGGCCTCACGCCAGGGAACTAGCTTCCCATCGGACCAAATAAAGCCATCGCGGTCAGACATCGACATTTTCTCTACCTTTTTGTATCTAGTTAATCGGTGCGCCGAGGGAGGGTTTATGGCCCTAGACCCAAAATGCGTCTAAGTCCGTATTGTAGAGCAGGCAGGGGACTACGTTGCCCGAGATCCTTTGGGGTATTTGGGCTAGACGATTTAGAATGGAGTATTCCCAATAAACCACCACATTTGCCCAATCCCATGCCGGAACCCTTATTTAAAGTTAAACGTTTAAGTGAATTAGCCCAATCTGGCCAACTCAAGGGAAAGCGGGTTCTAATCCGCGCTGATCTCAATGTGCCCCAAGACGAAGCAGGCAATATTACTGAAGATACTCGTATTCGGGCTTCGATGCCTGCGGTGCAAATGTGTCTGGACGCTGGCGCTGCAGTGATGGTGACCTCTCACTTGGGAAGGCCTACCGAAGGTCAATTTAAATCTGAAGATAGCTTAGCCCCGATAGCTGATCGCATTGCTACTTTGCTTCATCGCAAAGTTCCACTGATTAGTGATTGGGTTAATGGAGGATTTCAGGTGCTTCCGGGCGAAGTGGTTCTCTTGGAAAACTGCCGCTTAAATGTGGGCGAGAAAAAGAATACTGATGAGCTAGCTAAAAAGATTGCTGCTCTATGTGATGTTTATGTGAACGATGCATTTGGGACTGCACATCGCGCTGAAGCAACTACCAATGGTGTTGCCAAGTTTGCACCGGTTGCTTGTGCTGGCCCATTAATGGCGGCTGAGTTAGATGCATTAAGTCGTGCATTAGCAAACCCAAAGCGACCACTAATAGCGATCGTTGCCGGCTCTAAAGTTTCCTCTAAGCTTACTATTCTGAAGGCTCTGTCTGAGAAGGTTGATGAGCTGATTGTTGGCGGCGGCATTGCAAATACCTTCATGCTTGCCAAAGGCTTACCAATTGGTAAGTCGCTTGCTGAGCCAGACCTAGTGAACGAAGCTAGAGAAATTATGGAGCTCATGGAAAAACGTGGTGCGCATGTGCCCATTCCTGAGGACGTCGTAGTTGCGAATGAACTCTCTCCCTTAGCCCGTGCAAATCGTGTACCTGCAGATCAAGTTGCCGAGGATGACATGATTTTGGATATTGGTCCTAAGACTGCTGCTCGTCTTTCCACAATGCTTGCGCATGCAGGTACGATTGTTTGGAATGGCCCATTAGGCGTATTCGAAATTGATCAATTTGGCGGAGGCACAAAAATGCTAGCCGCAGCAATTGCGCATTCACCTGCATTCTCGATTGCTGGTGGTGGCGATACATTGGCAGCGATTGCCAAATACGGTATTGAGAATCAAGTGGATTACATTTCAACTGGCGGTGGCGCTTTCTTAGAATTTCTAGAAGGTAAAACTTTGCCAGCCTTTGCAGTACTAGCCGAAAGAGCGAAAGACTAAATATGCTACGTGCCACAAAAATTATTGCAACTCTAGGACCAGCATCTGAAAAGCCTGAGGTACTACGCGATATGATTCGCGCAGGTGTTGATGTGGTGCGCATGAACTTCTCACACGGGACTGTAGCAGATCATAAAGCGCGTCATGATTTAGTCAGAAGTATTTCTGCGGAAGTTGGTAAAGAGGTTGGCATCATGGCCGATCTGCAGGGTCCTAAGATTCGTGTGGGTAAATTTGCAAACAGCAAAATTCTTCTCAAAGAGGGCGAAAAGTTTATTCTGGATGTCACTTGCGAGCTTGGTGATCAAGTGCGTGTAGGACTTGACTATAAAGAGTTACCTAATGATGTGAAGCCTGGTGACCGCCTCTTATTAAATGATGGCTTGGTTGTACTGCGCGTTGAGAGTGTTAAGGGCGGAGAAATTTTTACGCTCGTGGAGCAAGGCGGCCCACTTTCCAATAATAAAGGCATTAATCGTGCGGGTGGTGGTTTGACAGCACCAGCGCTCACTGAAAAAGACATTGCAGATTTGGACGCTGCAATTGCCATGGGCGTTGATTTCTTGGCAATTAGCTTTCCAAAAGATGGCGCTGATATGGCGTATGCCCGTAAGTTGGCGGATGCCGCTAGTGCTAAATATGGCGTTGGCAAAGTAAGAACCATTGCTAAAGTCGAGCGTGCTGAAGCTATTGAGCCTAAGGCACTAAAAAGCATTATTGCGCAAAGTGATGGAATTATGGTTGCCCGCGGTGACCTGGCTATTGAGGTTGGTAACGCTGCAGTCCCCGCATTACAAAAGCGCATGATTGCTTGGGCGCGTAAGGCTGATAAATTTACGATTACTGCAACGCAAATGATGGAGTCTATGATTAATGCTCCAGTGCCTACGCGTGCTGAAGTCAGTGACGTAGCCAATGCCGTATTAGATGGTACAGACGCCGTAATGCTTTCCGCAGAATCTGCTGCTGGCTCATATCCAGTGCAAACGATTAAAGCAATGGCAGAGATTTGTGTCGAGGCCGAGAAATCAGATCCAGTGAAATTAGATGCCGATTTTTTAGATCAAACTTTTACCCGTATTGATCAAACGATTGCTTTAGGCGCTTTATTTACTGCGCATCATTTGCATGCAAATGCGATTGCTGCTCTGACAGACTCTGGCTCAACTCCAATTTGGATGAGTCGTCATAATATTCATGTGCCTATCTTTGCATTGACTTCAAAGATTGCGACCCAAAGAGCCTTAAGTACTTATCGAAATGTCACGCCAATTGGCTTGGATTACAGCAAGGACCGCGATACTGCCTTGCAAGAAGTAGAAGCTTGTTTAAAAAAGGCTGGTGCAGTTAAAAAGGGTGATACCGTAGTCTTGACTTCGGGTGAGCCAATGGGTGAACCCGGTGGTACGAATACTCTCAAAATTGTTCACGTGAAGTAACTTGTGCATTGATTAACCATTTATCTATATCTATTAAGAGAACATCATGGCTTTAGTATCTTTACGACAACTCTTGGATCATGCCGCTGAAAACGGCTATGGCTTGCCGGCATTTAACGTTAATAACCTTGAACAGGTCACGGCGATTATGGAAGCAGCTAACGAGGCTGACTCGCCGGTCATTATGCAGGCATCAGCTGGTGCGCGTAAATATGCTGGCGAAGCATTTCTACGTCACTTGATCTCTGCTGCTGTCGAAGCATATCCCCATATTCCGGTTGTAATGCATCAAGACCATGGTCAAAGTCCAGCTGTTTGTATGGCGGCGATTAAGAGTGGCTTTACTAGCGTGATGATGGATGGCTCGCTTGAAGCTGATGGTAAAACCGTTGCGAGTTACGACTACAACTTAGCGGTCTCCCAGGAAGTGGTGAAGTTTTCTCACTCCATTGGCGTTACTGTGGAGGCTGAGCTTGGGGTCCTAGGCTCTTTAGAAACGATGCAGGGCGACAAAGAAGATGGTCATGGCGCTGATGGCAAGATGACTCGTGAGCAATTATTAACCGATGTTGAGCAAGCTGCTGACTTTGTTAAAGCAACCCAGTGTGATGCTTTAGCGATTGCAATTGGTACTAGCCACGGTGCTTATAAATTTACCAAGAAGCCGACTGGCGATATTTTGGCGATTGACCGCATTAGAGAAATTCATATGCGTATTCCGAACACTCACTTGGTAATGCATGGTTCTTCCAGTGTTCCACAGGAATTACTTGCAGAGATTCGTGAGTTTGGTGGCGATATGAAAGAAACTTACGGTGTGCCTGTTGAGGAAATTCAAGAAGGTATTAAGAATGGTGTGCGTAAGATCAATATTGATACGGACATCCGTTTAGCAATGACTGGCGCTGTCCGCCGTTACCTCATTGAAAATCCAAGTAAATTTGATCCCCGTGACTATCTGAAGCCAGCACGTGAAGCTGCTAAGAAGATTTGTATTGCTCGCTTTCAGGCTTTTGGGTCTGCTGGTCAGGCATCCAAAATTAAGCCTATTCCCCTAGAAAAAATGGCTGAACTCTATAAGAGCGGCAAACTCACTCAGATCGTAAAGTGAACTAAAGATGCCAGCTTTGTATGCCACCTCCATTAAATCATTACCTTTACTATCTAAAGGTAAGGTGCGTGATGTCTATGCTTTGGGTGATGACAAATTATTGATGATTACTACGGATCGCTTATCTGCATTTGATGTAGTAATGGGTGAGCCTATTCCTGAGAAGGGCATCGTACTCAATCAGATGGCTAATTTTTGGTTTGATAAATTAGCTTCAGTCATCCCAAATCATTTAACTGGAATTGATCCTGCTGGTGTTGTGACTTCTGATGAAATTTCTCAAGTAAAGGGCCGTGCCGTAGTCGCTAAGCGCTTAAAACCAATTTTGGTAGAGGCAGTGGTACGCGGTTATTTGGCTGGTAGTGGCTGGAAAGACTATAAAGAAAGTGGTAAGGTTTGCGGAATTAAATTGCCTACTGGCTTAGAGAATGCTCAAAAATTACCTGAGCCGATTTTTACACCTGCCGCTAAAGCAGAAGTTGGTCAGCATGATGAAAATATCTCATTTGAGAAAGTGGTTGAGCTCATTGGCGAGAAATTAGCAAATCAAATCCGCGAAGTGAGTATTCGTCTTTATAAAGAAGCATCTGAATATGCTGCAACTCGCGGAATTATTATTGCCGACACTAAGTTTGAGTTTGGCTTGGATGATTCTGGCCAATTGGTTTTGATGGATGAGATCCTTACTGCAGATTCTTCCCGCTTCTGGCCATCAGAAACCTATTATGTCGGCTCAAACCCACCATCTTATGACAAGCAATTTGTACGCGATTGGCTAGAAACCGCCCAAGTAAATGGCAAGTTATGGCCTAAGACTGCTCCTGCGCCGCAATTACCAGCAGATATTATCGAAAAGACAGCCCAAAAGTATCGTGAAGCCCTGAATCGTTTAACTCAGGGATAATAGGGTACTCAGTAAATATTTAGGGCATTTGGAGAGGTAGATGAGCAAGAAGCCAATAGTCGGAATAGTGATGGGCTCCAATTCAGATTGGGACACTATGCAGCACGCCGCTCAGATGCTTGAGCAATTTGACATCGCTCACGAGGCTAAAGTGCTCTCAGCGCATCGCATGCCAGACGATATGTTTCAGTATGCAGAAGATGCTCAAGCCAATGGCTTGCAGGCCATCATTGCTGGTGCAGGTGGCGCAGCTCACTTACCCGGTATGCTTGCTTCTAAAACCATTGTTCCAGTTTATGGTGTTCCGGTTGCTAGTAAATACTTGCGTGGTGAGGATTCTTTATATTCCATCGTGCAAATGCCAAAAGGTGTTCCAGTTGCTACTTTTGCGATTGGTGAGGCTGGCGCAGCTAATGCTGCCCTGCATGTCATTGCAAGTCTCGCGTTGCATGATGCAGATCTTGCTAAACGCCTCACAGAGTTTCGAGCAAAGCAATCTGATACTGCGCGCTCTATGAATTTGCCAGGATATTAATTACATGGCAGATCGTATGGAACCCATTTTGCCGGGTTCGTATTTAGGAATATTGGGTGGCGGTCAACTGGGGCGTATGTTCACTCAGGCTGCACAAGCGATGGGATATAAAGTTTGTGTTTTAGATCCTGACTCTGATAGTCCTGCTGGCTCTATTGCAGAAAAATTCATTCAAGCGGATTACACCAACTCAAATGCCCTAAAAGAAATGGCAGCATTATGTAAAGCTGTCAGTACTGAATTTGAAAATGTACCTGCACAAACTTTAGACGACCTAGAATCTCTGGGGGTTTTTGTAGCACCTCGCAGTAGTTGCGTTTCTCTGGCGCAAAATCGGATTGCTGAGAAAAAATTCCTAGCTACCTGGAAGTCTGAAACTAATATTGGCCCTGTACCCTATTTTGTTATTGAACATGATGCTGATATTACACATGTTCCCGTAGATCTTTTTCCTGGAATCTTGAAGACTGCTCGCATGGGTTATGACGGAAAAGGTCAAGTAACTATTGACGATGCCAAAGGTTTGATTGCTGCATGGGATCATTTTGGGCGTGTGCCATGTGTACTCGAAAAGCGTATGGAATTAGATTTTGAGGTTTCTGCTTTAGTGGTCCGCGGCCATGATGATGCGGTTGTAGCATATCCCGTGTCGCAAAATATTCATCGTGCTGGTATTTTGCATACTTCTACCGTACCAGCTCCATCGCTAAAGCCCGCGCAAGAGAAAAAGATTATTGATGCAGCGAAAGCGCTCATTCGGAAGATCGATTATGTTGGTGTTCTCTGTATTGAGTTTTTTGTTCTCAAGAATGGCGATATTGTTGCCAATGAAATCGCACCGCGTCCACATAACTCCGGACACTACACCATGGATGCTTGTGTCTGTAGTCAATTTGAGCAGCAAGTAAGAGCAATGGCTTGTTTGCCTTTAGGAGATACGCGCCAATTAGCACCAGTTTCGATGTTAAATTTATTAGGCGATCTTTGGTTTGAGGGTAGTGAAGATAAGGCAAGAGAACCCGCCTGGAATAAAGTGCTTGCACATCCTGACGCAAAGTTGCATCTCTATGGTAAATCTACTCCTCGCATCGGGAGAAAGATGGGTCATATCAACTGCTTAGGTGAAGCATTGAATGAAGCTCGCCAAAATTGTGCTGCTGTAGCTACTGAATTAGGCATCGAGCCCTAGAAATGTCCACCGATAGTACGCCACTGGATTCTTCTGCAGTGATCAATGAAGCAGTACAGACCTTACGTGATGGTGGTTTAGTCGCATTCCCGACAGAGACTGTATACGGACTAGGAGCAGATGCAAGAAACCCAGAGGCCATCAACAAAATCTTCAGCACCAAAGGTAGACCAGCGAATCATCCACTGATTGTGCATTTAGCTGCGCCTGATAAATTTGATCAAACTCAAGTAGATTGGGCACCATTATTAGCGCCTTGGGCTAGAGATGTGTCCGAAGATGCGCTAAAGCTAGTGAATACCTTTTGGCCTGGCCCTCTAACCTTAGTCTTTAAAAAAGATAAGAGTGTTCTCAATGAGTTAACTGGTGGTCAAGATACTGTGGCTATTCGAGCACCTGCTCATCCGATGGCTCAGGAGCTATTGAGGAAATTTAAGAGCGGTGTTGTCGCACCATCTGCTAATCGTTTTGGCAAAGTATCCCCGACTAGTGCTTCTGATGTGCGCAATGAATTTGAAGATGTTCTTGATCTCATGATCTTGGATGGTGGTGATTGTGAACTCGGTATTGAATCAACCATTATTGACATGTCTTCTGAGGATAAAGCTGTTTTGCTACGTCCAGGCGTAATAACTCCAAAAGAGATCTTTGCTAAGACTGGCATTAAGGTACACCAAGCTGGCGAGACAAAGCATGAGCGCTATGAGCTTGCATTGCCAAGAGTTTCAGGAAGCCTAAGGGCGCATTACGCACCAAATACCCCTTTGCGGCTCTATGCACCCGGCCGCGTTTTAGATGCACTCAGCGAATTTCCGGACACGAAGTCCCGCGTGGCAGTTGCAGTTTGGGATTCAGAATCTTCTTTGAGTGAGGATGGTCATCCATCTGTTCATTTTGAGGAAGTAGAAGTACCAAGTGACAGCGGTGGATTTGCTAATCGCCTTTATCGTTCATTGCGCGATTTAGATCAACAAGGTTGGGATTTAATTTTATTTCCTGAGCCGCCCCCTGGTGAAGAATGGGATGGCGTTAGAGATCGACTTCAGCGTGCGTGTTTTGGCTCTGGACCATCTTCAAGCAGCCAGGATAGCAATTGATCATGCGCCTCTAAACCTCTCCAAGCGTTTGGGTGATTGATAAATGAAGTCACTGCATATAGCTTTCCTGATTTACTCATTACATAGCCTGAGATAGCGCGTACATCAGCAAGTGAACCTGTCTTAATCCTGGCCTCAGGCTTTTTCTTAAGATGTAAAAATTTACGCAGTTGTGTCATCAGACGGTTTCTCATCGTGCCATCAGTGCCGGCAATCGGTAGACTATTATAAAAAGCCTCCCCAACTGGCAAATTACGTGCAGTAAATAAAAGTTGATTCATTTGCTCTGCTGAAATAGCCTCATTACGTGATAGGCCTGAACCGTTTTCAATCACCAAGCCAGGAAAATCTAAGCCATTTTGCTTGAGCCAACCCTGAATCACTAATTCTCCATTAGAAGTAGTGGCGGGCTTACCCATTTTTTCTAGTGCTAATGTCAAAAGAAGTTGGCGTGCCATGACATTATTTGAATACTTGTTAATATCAATCACATCATCGGCAAGATTGATGCCTTCAAACTGCAGAAGAATTCGTGCAGCAAGAGGTACATTCCCATTTTTCCCAATAGGTGCTTTTGCCCATGTGCCACCTGATAGTTCCCAGGCAGCAGCAAAGCCTTGCGTCAGAAAAGTGTTGGCATCCAGGGCAACGACATTGTAATTAACACCTTTACAGGCACTAGGAAACGCTCCTGAAAACTGTGCTACCACCAATTGATCTGTTTTAGTCACGCCCTCAGGATCTAAATTAAAACGAATATCACTTTTCCAGTTATCACAGGATCGATCAATTAGCTGCATTTGATTATCGATTTTGAGTTGCGAAAGCACTGGCGTATAGCTAATGTCGATAAACTCGGCGGTACGTGATTTACCCAACTGAAATGAGAGAGTTCGGAATGCATACAGCAATGGATCGGGTGGCACATTGTATGCACGTAGGGCCTCACCATCGATAGTATTGTGCTCCATGACGCTAGGCGCATAAGCGCTTCGATCAAACAATAAGTTGCCATCAATCTTTTGAATGCCAAGTCCTTTCAAGGACTTCATCAGCTTAGCCAGCTCTTCTGGAATCAGTTTTGGATCGCCTGTACCCTGTAAATATAAATTTCCTTTGAGAACACCCTGACGAATCACACCATCGGTGTAGATATTAGTTCGCCAGCGATATTGCGGCCCTAGAATATCTAAACCTGCGAGTGTTGTTAGCAGCTTCATAGTTGATGCTGGGTTCATACCTTCGGCGGCTCGCCAATCTAAGATATTTTTTGAAGTATTTTTTCCTAGTCGATCGCTTCCAATCTCTATTACTGAAATACTCACAGTATCTTTTGGAATTTGATTGCGCTCTAAGCTACTCACAACTGCCTGCGGTAGGGGTATACGTACTTCCTCAGCTTTTGCTGATAATGCAAAAAGGCAAATCCCAGTCCAGAGGACGGTTAGCATTAGAGAACCGAGATGAGGTGTAGGCCGCTGCATTCCCAATAGGATAAACCCAGTAAGCTAGAAGGCAAGGCCAAGTCCTTAATTAATGGCTGGCATGCTTTGCTATATAGCACTCAATGATCTGATTTTGCTCTTCCAGTAATCGAATGAATGCACTTACTCTGTCCGGCAAGGGGCCGGCTATTGCTAAGCTGTCACAGCATTGCACAAAGTGCTGAGCGCTTAGAAGTTGGGCGCCTCCTTTGATCTTATGAATCATGCTTGCTAAGGTAGCTTCATCAATATTTTTAGTTGCAATAATGGCAAGGGTTTCTATATGAACCTTTTTAATTTCTTCCAATATGATCAGAATATGACCTGGATTTTTTTTCAAGAGATTGGAAAAGAGCTCAAATGAGTATTCTCCAGGCATATCTACTACATCTCTATCATCAATTATTTCCTGAGAAGTGAAATAACGGGTTAGCTCGTTCTCTAATGTCATTAAGTTTAAAGGTTTGATAAGCACCCCATTCATACCAGCAGCAAGAAATTGGTGTCGAGAATCTAAGGCATAAATATCTGCAGTAATGCCAATGATGACAATCTGATGATGACCTAAAGAGCGAACATGTTTTGCTAATTCTGATCCCTGCATGCCCGGAATAGATTGATCGGTCAGCATAAGGTCGAAATGTTTCTTGGATAACAGTTCAAGTGCTGTATTTGCGCTTTCGCAAACCTGCACCTCAAGGCCTAGGGCTTGTAATTGCAAGGAAAGAATTTGGCGACTCGCAGGGTGATCTTCAACCACCAATGCCTGAAGTAGACGATTTTCCTTCTGAGCCTGCTTAGAAAATAGCTTTCGGGGGAATGAGGCTTCATCTGCAAGATTATTTTTGGATGCAGCAATACTAGTTCTGGGGAGCGCCACACAAAAATGAATATTGCTACCAAAGCCGGGCGCACTTTCAAAATAAAGCTGGCTGTTCATAGAAGTCACTAAGTGATTAGTAATGGTGAGCCCTAAACCAGTACCATTTTGCTGATCTGTTTTACCTGAAACTTGTTCGAAAGCTTGAAGAGCAAGCTTAATTTCCTCAGAACCCATGCCAATTCCAGTATCGATGACTCTAAATTCAACCAGTTGTCCCGCATGATCATCTGCTAAAACGCTAATTGAGAAATAGATCTCACCGTGATTGGTAAATTTAATTGCATTACTTAGTAAGTTTTGCAGAATTTGACGCAGTCTTAAGGTATCAATCATTAAGACAGCAGCAATTCGGGGATCTTTAGAAGTATGCAAGATTAGATTCTGCTGATTTGCCATGGTTGAGAATGCAGAATGAATATCATCAATCAGAGTATTGAGGCAGCAAGGTTCTATATTTAAGGTAAGCTTGCCAGCCTCAATTTTTGATAGGTCTAGTACTTGATTCAGAATGCCAAGTAATGATTGAGCTGAGGAATGGGCACTCTTCAATAATGATTTTTCGTCTTCCGGAAATTGCCGACTACTCAGCAGTAACTCTTGCACCCCCAAGATGGCATTCATCGGAGTGCGAATTTCATGACTCATGGTCGCAAGAAAGGCAGATTTAGCAGCGTTCGCTTTTTCGGCTAAATCTTTCGATGCAATTAAGCTTGCTGCTTCTGCTTTCTGAAGAGATTGCCTTTTTTGTACCCGCCGTAATAAGAGACTGCTAAGCATCAATATAGCCAAGGTCGATAGCCAAGGAAGAGTGCTCCAAGGAGAGTTTTTATTTGTTTTAGAGTTGAAATCTCCAAGTGCAAATAATCGGCCTGACTCAATGGGGTCTAGCTCGTTTAAAAAATGACTTAAGAGATTATGTAGGGGGCTATCTTCATGTGAAATAATCCAGCGATATTCAAAAGGCTCTCGGCTGTATAGGCCATCAACTCGAAGCTCTGGCTTATCGAACTTCTGGATTAGCTGATGGGCCAGTCGAACGGGCATTACCAAGGCCTCAATATCATTCTTGAGTAAATCGAAAATGAGTTTCTCGGCATGGGAAGAGAGGCTGGCTTGAGAATGACGGGGTATTGGCGGGCTTTCAAAGCCGCGATCAAAGTAGGCAATATTAGCGGGTGAAATGGATTTAATATTTTTAGGCTCTGTCGTCAGAATCGCATCATGCCCCCAAAAAATTACCTCTGATAAAGAGCCAAACCTGAGGTATTCATCATTTAGGGCTGGTGGATCAATAATGAAATCGACTTCACCACTCGCTAGTTGATGCAGCGCTTCTTGCTCAGTCTTTCTCCACTTCGGTGAAAATTCTTGCCCCGTAAATTCTCCAAGTTTTTTTAGGAGACCGTAAAAGACCCCAGAATTCTTATTATTTTTCTCAACCTCTAAATAAGGTGCATATTTCTCATGAATGCTGAAGTTCACTATGGGATGTTGATCGATCCATCGCTGTTCTGCTGGGCTGAGAGTATTGGCATAAACCGTTCCATTTGCCTTATTTAAGAACGGGCAAATGAGCAGTGACACACAGACGATGAACCGATACATGCTTCTTTTAGCTTTCGATAATCTTATTCATTCGGCAAAATAAGATTAAGTCAGCAATATTATTGATGCCAAGCTTGTCAAAAACTCTAGTCTTATAAGTTGCCACAGTCTTATTGCTGATATGAAGTATGTCTGAAATTTGCTGATTGGTATTCCCTTTTCCAAGGTACTTCATGACTTGTAACTCGCGATCAGAAATCAGCGCTAATTTATCGTTGTCACTTAATGAGCTATTGCCGTTTTTTCCATGAGTGAAAAAGTTATAACCCTGTGAGATAGCAACACAGGCAGCTAAGATCACATCAGCCCCAGCAGTTTTATTGACAAAGCCGTGTCCGCCGAGTGATCGAACTCTACCACCGTATACAGCCTCATCCATACTAGATAAGACTAGAACCCTGACATCTGGATACATCAAGCCAATGCGCCGAATGACATCAAAGCCATCGGTCTTAGGCATATCGAGATCTAGAATCACCATATTGGGATTTACCTCTTTCATAGACCGAAGACATTCTTCCCCATTCTGCGCTTGTCCTGCTATTTCAAATAACAACTGATCTTGCAACATACTTTTAAGAGCCATCAGCATAGCCGGATGGTCATCTACCAACATCACGCGTTTTCTCATTACTTGTCTCCATTTTGGTTTGGTTGTGGATGAGGGTGCAGCGAAAAAATAGCCTTAGCAATACGGCTATCATTAATATGAAGCATCTGATGGCGACTGAGTGGCGACATCATCAAACCACCGTAGCAATGATCTATTTGGAGGGCAGCTACGTGCTCTAGGTCTTTTACAAGGCTGACATTACTTGCATAAATTTGTGTGGATGAATAGGGCGACTGTCTTAGTTGGGTAATCATGCTAGCCGATATCGTCTTATTACGAAGCTGACTCATATCGATGTGAATCCCTTCCATTTGCATTTCAGAAATCCAGTGCAGTTGTTCTATGCTTCCTGAGAAACTCATGAAGTGGAGCAAGACACCTAGTCTTCGCATCCGCAACAAGCCCTCCTTGTAAGCATCGGCAATATCCAGTTCGGGAAGTGATGGAACTCCCAATGCAATAAGACCTACTGGCAGTCTTGAGTTCAGAATCAGATCACTCAAAGCATCGATATAAGCACTCGAGGCTATTGCATGTGTTGGCACTGTCAGAATGCCGGGAATAAAGCGACCGCTACGATGCCAGTAAGAAATCGTATCTAAGCCCTCCATGAATAAACGCAGTAATTGCATATCAGAGGCCGTCAGTAATGGTCTAAATAAAGAGCCGGTCAGTTTTGTTCCCTTGCAGTTAAAAATGGGTTCATGGCTAATCGCTTGTCGCTTGGACCAGGATTGGTGTTCTTCTAGAGCCTGGCTACTAATGCCAAGCCAGGGTGCGCCACAGGCGTCGCGTACTTCTTGGAAGGGTTTGTTCTTCCATGCCTTTACAAGTGTGTACAGCCGGGATTTCGGGCTCATCAGCAATCTCCAATCGGTGACTGTCCAGTCTAGGCAGGACGGATTGGAGCGGTAAGGGCTTAAGGCTGATTTATCTGTAGGAAAAGACTTACCAGCCTGTCCAAATTATAAATAGGGCCTAAATCCCTATTAATTTATGGCCTTTACCCTTGAAATCTCGTGATTTGCACCTATATAATCAGCACTCCCTACACACGAGTGCTAAAAATGGCTGATTTTTAATTAAATCTACCTTAGTTTTCGTGTGAAGAGATTATAAAGCATTGATTTTTATAGAAATTTAATTAGTTAACACTTACTAACATAGGAGAAGAGATGAATTTGCGTCCCTTACATGATCGCGTAATCATCAAGCGTTTAGATCAAGAATCAAAAACTGCTTCCGGAATCATCATTCCTGATGCTGCTGCAGAAAAGCCAGATCAAGGCGAAATTTTGGCAGTAGGCCCAGGCAAGCGCGATGACAGCGGCAAATTGAATGCACCAGACGTCAAAATTGGCGATCGCGTGTTGTTTGGTAAATATGCAGGCCAAACAGTCAAGGTCGACGGCGATGAGCTTCTCGTCATGCGCGAAGAAGACATCATGGCTGTTGTGCAGAAGTAATTTCAGTATTTAAGAGAGGAATTCAATCATGGCAGCAAAAGACGTTGTATTTGGAGATATCGCCCGCACCAAGATGGTAGAAGGCGTCAATATTCTCGCGAACGCAGTAAAAACAACATTAGGACCAAAAGGTCGTAATGTCGTAATGGAGCGCTCATTTGGTGGCCCAACCATTACTAAAGATGGCGTATCTGTAGCAAAAGAAATCGAACTCAAAGACAAGCTACAAAATATGGGCGCACAGATGGTGAAGGAGGTTGCTTCTAAAACCGCTGATATCGCTGGTGATGGCACTACTACCGCTACTGTATTGGCTCAGTCCATCGTCCGTGAAGGTATGAAATATGTAGTTTCAGGCCACAACCCAATGGATCTCAAGCGCGGTATTGATAAAGCGGTAACTGCTGCTCTTGAAGAACTCAAGAAAATCAGCAAGCCTTGCACAACCACTAAAGAAATCGCTCAAGTTGGTTCCATTTCAGCGAATAGCGACTACAGCATTGGTCAGCGAATTGCTGAAGCGATGGAAAAAGTCGGTAAAGAGGGTGTGATCACTGTTGAAGATGGCAAGTCTTTGGAAGATGAGCTTGAAGTGGTTGAAGGTATGCAATTTGATCGCGGCTATCTCTCGCCATACTTTATTAATCAACCCGAGAAACAAGTGGCTATATTAGAAAGCCCATATGTTCTCTTGTTTGATAAGAAAGTAAGCAATATTCGTGACTTACTCCCAGTACTCGAGCAAGTAGCGAAGTCTGGTCGTCCATTGCTGATCATTGCAGAAGATGTTGAAGGCGAAGCCTTGGCAACTTTGGTTGTGAACAATATCCGCGGCATTATCAAGACTTGTGCTGTTAAGGCTCCAGGCTTTGGCGATCGTCGTAAAGCAATGTTGGAAGACATCGCAATTTTGACTGGCGGTACAGTAATCGCTGAAGAAATTGGCCTTACTTTAGAGAAAACAACTCTCGAGCATTTAGGTCAAGCGAAGCGTATCGAAATCGGCAAAGAAAACACTATCATCATTGACGGTGCTGGCGATGCTAAAGCAATCGAAGCGCGCGTAAAGAACATTCGCGTTCAAATCGACGAAGCGACTAGCGACTACGATAAAGAAAAATTGCAAGAGCGTGTGGCTAAGTTGGCCGGTGGTGTTGCGGTGATTCGTGTTGGTGCTGCTACTGAAGTTGAAATGAAAGAAAAGAAAGCTCGCGTTGACGACGCATTACACGCAACCCGTGCTGCTGTTGAAGAAGGTATTGTTCCTGGTGGCGGCGTCGCGTTGATTCGTGCAATGCAGGGTATCAAGGGCTTGAAAGGCGATAACGCCGATCAAGACGCTGGTATCAGCATCGTGTTACGCGCTATGGAAGAGCCACTTCGCATCATCGTCTCTAACGCTGGTGATGAAGCAAGCGTAGTTGTTAATGCGGTATTGGCTAGCAAGGGCAATAACGGTTACAACGCTGCTACTGGCGAATACGGCGACCTAGTAGCTCAAGGCGTGATTGATCCAACTAAGGTGACTAAAACTGCATTAGTAAACGCAGCTTCTGTCGCAGCTTTATTGTTGACGACTGATTGTGCAATCTGCGAAGCCCCAAAAGATGACTCAGCTGGCGGCGGTATGCCTGATATGGGCGGCATGGGCGGCATGGGTGGTATGGGCGGCATGATGTAATTGCCTCACCTCTCCAGCCTCTTGCTGTAGAAACTAAAACGCCTGGTTCAAAAGACCAGGCGTTTTTTATTATGCGATGAGACGGTTTATGAAGTAGGTTCTAATCCGGCTGAATACCGCCATCCTTGATGACTTTCTTCATTTTCACTAGACCTTGCGCAATCATCTCTTTTAAATGATCTGGACCAAGTGGAACAAATTCAAATCCTTGTTGTATCAGTTGTTCACGTAACTTTTGATCCTTGAGAGCGGTCGCTAATGAATCATTGAGCTTTTCAATGATTGCTGGAGATGTGCCTTTGGGTGCTAAGAGTGCACCCCAGGTTGAGAACTCATAACCCTTAACACTCTCGCCAATCGTTGGAGAGTTTGGTAACAGTGGTGAGCGGGTCTTACTAGCAACGCCTAAGACTTTGAGCTTTCCAGCCCTGATGTGTGGAAGCACTACAGAGAGTGCGCTAATCATGACGGGTACTTGTCCTGCCATGACATCGGTAACAGCAGCAGCTGCGCCACGATAAGGGATGTGGACAATGGGAGCGCCCGTGTACTGACGAAATATTTCCATACCGATGTGCTGTGGCGAACCATTACCACCAGAGGCGTAATCAATCTTCCCAGGTTTTTCTTTGGCAATACGCACTAAGTCAGCTGCAGTATTTCCAGAAAAGGATGGATTAGCTACCAGAACAAAAGTAATGGCAGCTACTTCAGAAATTGGGGTAAAGCTTTGCACAGGATCGTAATCAATCTTTTTATAAAGATTGGGAAGCATAGTTAGAATGCTGTCATTAAATGCACCTAAGACATAACCATCAGCTGGGCTCTGCGCTACCTTGGCAGTACCAATTAAGCCTGCCCCTCCCGGAATATTTTCGATTGTGACCGCTTGACCTAGGTTTTCACTCATGCGCTGTGCGATGGGGCGCATCAAGATATCCACACCGCTGCCTGCTTGTAGGGGCATGATCGTCTGAATGGTGCGATTCGGGTAGTTGGCTTGAGCGTTAGCTGATCCAATCCATAACATGTTGCAGATGCAGAAAATAGAGGTAAGTAATAGTTGTTTGTTGTACATATTGCCCCAGTATATTTAGACTTCTTTGAGCATATCTTAGCGCAATAAAAAACTGCCCGTAGGCGGTTGTGTATGGCTAAATTAGCCTCTTATTACACAGCTTTGACCATATCTTCCACGAATTTCTTCGCATTTTCGACGCAGATTAGAATGAGGCAATATATAAATATTCTAGTGGAGATCTCCTTCTTTAGATTTCAGTGTTAAATACAACAACTATGCATAACTTTGAATTAGCAAAAGAATATTTTTTAGAGGGCTGCGCTTTTTTAGAGGCCGAAGACTTTTCTCAAGCAGAATACAAGTTTAAGCAATCGCTTGAGCTTATGCCCGATAGGGCTTCCACCTTAACAAATTTATCAGCAACACAATTAAAATTAAAAAAATATACTGAGGCTAGGGCTGCTGCGCAAAAAGCCATTCTGATTGAGAATGCTAATAGCGAAGCATATCTGAATTTGGGTCTTATAGAAAAAGAATTTAAAAAGTTCGAGTCTGCTGCGAATTTTTTTGATACAGCGCTGAGCATAAAGCCCGATTATCATGAAGCATGGTCGAACAAAGGCAATGCATTAAATGAACTCAAGCGTTATGACGAGGCTATTGCTCACTTCGATAAGGCATTAAGTCTTAAGCCCGATTATCATGAAGCATGGTCGAACAAAGGCAATGCATTAAATGAACTCA
>JBAXVK010000021.1:0-27055 GCA_037129175.1 Polynucleobacter sp.
TCGCGAAGGAAAAAATGACTGGCTATTTTTAAATGATGAGTTAGTTGTTCACCCAAATCGATTATCCAACTCCGATCTACGGGCTAAAGAAATTATTGATGTTGAGCATCAACTAGCAAGTCAAAGAATTGAACTTCTCATAGTACTAGTCCCTGACAAGTCTCGTATTGAGCATGAGTTTTTAGGATCGCAACATCGAGCGAAAGTATTTACTACTAGAGTGGCAGATTTTGAAAAAAAACTGAGCCTCAATAAAATTAATGTCATTAATCTAACCGATGGGCTCAATCAAGCCAAGCAAGACGGTAGCACACCCTTTTTGCGCACTGATACCCATTGGAATGAGCAAGGAGCTGAAGTGGCTGCAAAAGCAGTGGCTCAGAAAATTCAATTCTTTAAATTCACACCATCTCCGGCAAAAACAACCCAGATTACTAGTGAAGCGAATCAAACCCGTCCAGGCGACTTAGTCAAATTAGCAGGAATTGATTGGCTACCTAAAAGTCTTCAGCCTATGCCCGAGGCAGCGAAAATGAGTACCTTCAAGTCCATGCCCATGTCACCTAGTAAAGCTCCAATAGCATCAAATGACTTGTTTGGAGATGCAAATTTACCTAATATTACCTTGATTGGAACGTCGTTTTCTAGAACTTCACAATTCATCCCTTACTTAGAGATGCAGTTAAATACCCAAATAGGGAATTTTGCTCTTGATGGAGGTGATTTTTCAGGTGCGGCAAGAGCCTACTTTAATAGCCCAGCATTTAAGAGCACCCCTCCAAAACTTATTATTTGGGAAATACCAGAGCGCGTCATTGAAATGGGTCGTACTAATGATATGAAAATACTACAAGGATCCGCACCGACTTGAATATTCAAAATAGCCGAGCGATTTTGAATAGAAGTCTACTCTACGTTTTAATTTCTTTATCGATATATAACTTACCCGCCACTGCTACAGAGTTCGATTCCTTTGGAAGGCTTACCTCTATCAATGGAAAGGTGGAGGTAGCATGTCCTATTCAAAATAAATCTACTGCTGTAATTTTAGTGATGGGGCAATCACTTTCTACAAATGAGTCATCAGAAAAGTTCAGCACAAAATATCCCCAATCGGCGATTAATTACTTTAATGGAAAATGCTATGCTGCCAATTCTCCACTCTTGGGGGCAACAGGAGAAAATGGTGAATTTATAACCCCACTTGCTGACTTATTAATTGAATCTAAAAAATACAAAACCGTCATTATTATTTCAACTGGGATTGGCGGTACTGCCATTAATCGGTGGCAAGTAAAAGGAGATCTCCATGCAATGGTCTCCAAAACAATAGATCAACTCAGTAGTACTTATAAAATTACCCATATTATCTGGCAACAAGGTGAGAGCGACTATCTAGAAAGTACAACTACTCCAGCTTATGTTAATTCTTTTTATTCGCTCTACAATGCATTGCTATCGAAAAAGATTCGTGCTCCGATATTCATATCCATCTCAAGCAAATGTGGCCCAAACTGGGTTGACAATAACCCCATTTCAACAGCGCAGAACTTATTGATTGACAATAAAAAGATATTTCTTGGGGTTAATTCTGACAAACTTCTTGACAGTGAAGATAGAACCCCTGATGAATGTCATTTAATGGGGTCTGGGCAATTGAAGATTGCTAAATCTTATTCAGAAGCCATTCTAAGGCACTCAAAATAAGCGTCTATCAATAAGACAAAACATAAAGTGATCTGTTAAGACTAAATAATACCCTCGGGTTGATTGCATACCTGAATATTTTGCATAGAAAAGCCAGATGTGCAGCCTGAATAAATCCGTAATATAGATGAAAAATCAGTCTGTGAGTACAGGGGTATTTAGATTATATTATTTACATTTGATAATTCAAACTTCATCGGATTTAATTCTTTATCAGGGGAATAGCTCTTCGTTCTCAGGATCAGCTTTGACAACTCCACCAGTAACCGTAAATTTAACGTTTGATTGCTTGTAACTTACGACACCCGCTCTCCGGAACTCTTTATATGAAATATTTTATCTTCAAGAATTCTATCTATATAAAGTATTTATCTGATTGATATCTTTAAAATGCAATTACATTACTTAAAACGCAACTGGTTTAGGTGCTGTTAGATTAGTGCAAATTATTTTTCTTTATACATACTATTTTTCATAACATTGCTCTAATTAATTGCGCAGATTTGTGTCTAGAAAACGCAAATAGACTAAAAAAAATGAAAAAATTATTTAATCTATTTGAGGCATCTAAAAAATAATTTACTTAAAAGTTTTGATGGGGTAATGTTGTAATAAAATAGAAATATTAATTTAAGGGAGCTTATTCCATGGAACATGCTAACAATAAAAGAACTGACATTACTCTGCGAAACTCTATCGACGGCTATTTGGAGCACATTCAAAAATCGTTCAAAGATGCTATGTACACTAGTGGGAGCTGGGATGAAGACGCTCTATCGCGATTCTGCCAAGCAGTACGGGTCAGCAGCCGCGGAGACCTATTGACTATATCTAGCGGCGCGAAGAAAGTACATGCTTATATAGCCACTAAAGATATTAGCGGCCATCAGAAAGGTAGCATCTTCTCTGCTGGCTGGTCCGGAAAACCTTCTCTTTCCAACTCCATTGGTAATGTTTTAGAAGGCGCTTACTAAGTCACATCCTCCTGCCTCAAACTAGCTAAATACTTATTAAAGTCATCCCCAAACTCTGGGTGCTGCATTGCCACTTGTACTGTGGCTTTTAAAAAGCCGAATTTATCGCCACAGTCATAACGTATTCCATCGAATTCGTAGGCCAAGACATCCTCTTCCTGCAAGAGAGATTGAATGGCATCTGTTAACTGATACTCACCACCAGAACCAACATTAATTTGGCGAATATGGTTAAAAATATGCGGCGATAAGATATAACGCCCTACTACTCCTAAATTAGAGGGTGCATCCTTGGGCTGTGGTTTTTCGACTATTCCTGATAGTAGATGTAAGCCGTTACCTTTCTCTGTGCCGGCAACAACGCCATAAGATGAGCTCTTTTCAGACCATATTTTTTCTACGGCCACAATAGATGCGTGGTATTTTTTATGAGCCTCAATCATTTGAGATAGTACCGGTTGGCTAGCAGTCAACAGATCATCTGCCAAAATGACGGCAAACGTTTCATTGCCAATTAATTTTTCAGCGCACAAAACAGCATGTCCCAAACCAAGCGCCTCTGATTGCCGAACGTAGATGCAGTTCACATGACTTGGCTTAATGTTTCTGACAATATTTAAGAGCACTTTTTTATTTTTTGCCTCTAGCTCAGCCTCAAGTTCATACGCTTTATCAAAATGATCCTCAATAGAGCGCTTATTTCTACCAGTAATAAAAATGAGTTCAGTTATACCAGATGCAATCGCCTCTTCTACCGCATATTGAATCAATGGTTTATCAACCACATTCAGCATTTCCTTAGGACTGGCTTTAGTGGCTGGTAAAAAGCGTGTTCCCAATCCAGCTACTGGAAATACAGCCTTAGTGATTAGCATTAAATTATTGCTGGTCATGTGTAAATCCTGTGTAATAAATATTGCATTTATATCTGAACATTAAAACCCGTTTATTCTTAGTTTTATTATTTAAAGAGAGGGAGTCATGCCTTTAAGATACTGAATTCTCTGACTTGTAATTTGGTCAATCAAGCCACACTCCACAGGGGCAGGCTGCTGAAGCGCTTGATCAATAGGTATCGCCAGCTGTTTACCCAGCTCAACTCCAGGCTGATCAAAGCTATTAATACCCCATAAGATTCCCAAAACAACCGCACGACTCTCATACAGCGCAAGCAGTGCACCAAGATGATAGGCATCTAACTTTGAAAGTAGGATCAGATTACTTGGCTTGCCACCAAGATAGACTTCATTGGGCATATCAGAGGCCTTTCCCAGTGCAAGCGCTTGGGCTTGGGCTAAACAATTGGCCATTAAAACCCGGTGATGCATTTCAGCCTCAGGGATATTGCTCATGGGCTCGATGACCGCGACGAAATCTACGGGAATAATTTGCTTACCTTGATGAAGTAGCTGGAAGTAAGAATGTTGTGCATTGCTGCCTACGCTCCCAAAAACAACTGGTGATGAATAAGTAATGGAGTCACCATGGTGACCCACCCGCTTGCCATGGCTCTCCATTTCCAGTTGCTGCAACCAGAGTGGCAGTAAGCTGAGCGCATTGGCATAGGGAATCAAAGCGTAGGCCTCTACTCCATGCTTTCTTTGTTGATAAGTCAGTGCAAGCGCCATCAAAATCGGCAAATTGCTCTCTTGGGGAATATTTCGAAAATCCTTATCAATAGAATGAGCCCCCTTTAAGAATTCCATAAATGCATCAAAACCGTATTGCAAAGCAATGCAGAGCCCTACTGCAGACCAAACAGAAAACCGCCCCCCAACCCAATCCCAAAATGGAAAAATGTTCTCTTTCACAATCCCAAAATCATTTGCTTTTTTTATATTGGCAGTAACTGCAATAAGGCACTTCTCGATATGCTCAACACTACATCCATTAATTTGGAGCCAATTTTTGACTGCCATAGCATTCATCATGGTTTCTGTTGTGGAAAAAGTTTTGGAAACAATGATGACTTTGGTAGTCAAAGGGTTTGCCAATCTAAAGATGCGTGATAACTCTTCAGCATCAATATTGGCTGCAAAGTGAACACGCATCCCTCTACTTTTAGTCTTTGGTAAGTTTTCCAAAGCCCTCACAACCAGTTCAGGACCGAAAACTGAGCCGCCGATACCAATATGGATGAGATCGGTAATACCATCGCATTCATCGCATAGGATACGCATTTTCTCCCAAACCATCCTAACCTCAGGCATGATGTCTTGGGCATTAACATAAACTGGTGTATTAGACAGATTACGAAGTGCCGTATGCAATGCCGGGCGAGCTTCGCTTTTATTTAAAATTTCACCAGCAAACATGGCAGCAACTCGCTGCGCTATTTTGGCCTGCGATGCATTTTCTAATAGTAAACTCCATTGCGAAGGGGTGATCCCCTGGTAGTTTAAGTCAAGGGAGATGCCTGCAGAACTAAGATTAGTTATTGAATGCATGGGTCTACTTATGGATTGCACTATTTTTACACACTAAAAGTTTCATGAATAGCTATTGCCATGATGATTTTATTAGATTTTGGTGTTTGGAATTTTTACAGGCTATCCAATAAATGCAAATTAAATCCTAAAAATGCAAAAGACACTTTTAAAGAGCTTTCTTGCGCGCAATATATTTAAACGCAAGTACTATCTAATTTGTTTCATTTGATAGCACTTGATAGAAAATGACTATAGAAAGCAAATACTTTAATAGCGGCATCTTAATTAATAAACTGCTCAGAATTAGCTCGTCCCTGAGCAGCGAAATAGATCTTACGCGAATTCTAGAAAATATTTTAGTTGCTGCAATGGAGATAACGGGAGCCGATGAGGGTAGGATATATAAAGTAACGAATGACAATACTCTTACTACTGAAATCGTCTATACAAAAAGTAAAGAAAATACTTTAGCTGGCAACGACTCCAATAGAATAAGTAATAGATCCATTCCCCTTTTTACTGATAAGAGAATTCCAGATCTGAGACATGCAGTCACTTATGCATTCCACAAAAAGGAGACTGTTAATATACCAAATGCACGCGACGCAATGAATTTTGATTTTTCTGAAACATTCGAATTTGATTTTAAGAATAGCTATAAGTCAGAATCCTTCTTGTATGTACCCATGAAGAATCATGAATCTGAAACTACAGGGATTTTGCGACTAATGAATACATCTAACTCATTGACTGGGGAAATTATCCCTTTCTCACAGAGATCTCAAGTCATCATTGAGGCGCTAAGTTCTCAAGCAGCAATTTCCATAACTAATCGCACCCTTGTAATTCAGCTAGAGGACCTATTTGAATCCTTTATCAGCCTCATCAACCATGCGATTGATGACAAGTCTCCACATACCGGAGGGCATTGTGAGCGCGTACCAGCACTAACTATGATGATTGCGGATGCGGTAACTCAATGCCAAGTTGGTCCATTTAGCGATTACTCATTATCTGATGCCAATCGAAAAGAACTAAAAATGGCTAGCCTTCTACACGATTGCGGGAAAATTACAACCCCAGTGCATGTTGTAGATAAAGCAACTAAGCTTGAAACCATTTTTGATCGGATACAGTTAATTGAATTGAGAATTGAAATATTGATGCGTGATATTCAAATCCAACTTGCAAATAAAGTAATCACTGACTTTGATGCGCAACAAGAGCAAGAGTGTTTAATTGCTGATTTTAATTTCTTATGCCACTGTAATATTGGTGTTGAATCTATGATTGAATCAGATTTAAAGCGAATTCATGATATCGCTTCAAAATATACCTGGCAAGATTTCTCGGGATCAAAGCGACAGCTTTTAAGTGAAGATGAGGTTCTTAATTTGACTATTAAATCTGGAACTCTAAATGCATCTGAACGAAAAATTATCAATCGGCATATTGAAGTCTCGATTAGTATGCTAGAAAAATTAAAATGGCCCAAGCATCTAATGAATGTCACTGAATACGCAGGGGCTCACCATGAGCGAATGGATGGAAAAGGTTACCCCAAAGGATTAACACGTGATGAAATGTCAATACCTGCCCGCTGCATGGCAATAGCCGATATCTTTGAAGCTTTAACGGCTAAAGATCGGCCCTACAAAAAGGGAAAGAGCCTAAGCGAGTCCCTTTTCATTTTGGGGAAAATGAAATTGAATAATCACATCGATCCAGATTTATTTAATATTTTTATGTGGAGCAAAGTATATGAGGAATATGCTCATATATTCATGGATAGCAGTCAAATAGATTTGGTCGACCTTAGCAAAATCCCAGGATATGAGACGCCTCTAGTATCCTAATATTTTGTGGATACTACCCTTCTGACATCCCGTATTTGAGTAATCGCTAATTGTCCAATATCACGAATCTTCTCATATTGACCTTGGTTTAGGTCGGCCAAGGATTGAATCTGTGAGTACGTAGATGATAAAAATCGGTCGCCATTTTCTGCACTTTTGATCATTACCCCAAAGTCTAAAAGATTACGCTCTTCTGCGCTAAGCTTACTCACAAGACTTTTGGTTGCCCATATTCTTCCTAACCTTGCAAAGTCACTTAATCTAGTCGCCTCATTGATCGTATTACCAAGTGCTACGAATTCAATATGATTGGCAGACTGGAAGCCACCTAACCACTCCTGCCCCTCATGCAATCCAATATTTAACTGCAACTCTCTTGTCCAGTTTTTCTTTAACTGCCATTGCGCACTAATTTCTCGCATAGCTGAACGCAATTCGACTGAACAAATGACTGCATTAAATAGATAGTTACTTTCATTTTTGGGAAAAAAGTAATAAACAACCCCATCGCCCATATGCTTACCATGGGTGCCTGCATACTTCGATAAAATCTTACCCATTGCCGCCCAAATCTGGTTTATCAGAGCAAAATACTCATCTGGTGGAAGTTCAGAACAGATGTTGACTGAATTTTGCAAATCAGCCACTAAGACAGCCAAGGAAGTAAGTACTGGTAAACGCTGACTCAATAACGATTGAATTACCCGGTCACGATGCGACAAAAAGTTTAAAAGATCATTTCTCTCCTCCGCCTCAGGAAAATGTACTATCAATACGCCTTCTCGAAAATAGACGGCAAAAATTCGGTAACGTGTAATTTCTCCAAGGGAATTCTTTGCTGAGAATTGAGCCTCATTGATAACGCCCTCTTGATTAACTTCATCGGAATTAATCACATCTAAATAGTCTAATAAATCTATGGCACCTTGCTCAATAATTTTCATCAAAGCGTCATGACCCATATTTGATTTAAAAAATTTCATTAGCAAGGTCAATAAAGCAATACTTTGTTGAGAATCTAGAGATCCTCTAGCTTGAGATATCAAAGAGCATAAATTTCGTTCAGCCCCCTTATCTGGAGGTGACTCAAATCCAAATACTTCCTTACGAGCGCTCTCATTTAACCAACTCAATTCAAAGTTGTAATTAAACATATAGGCTGGATGGGTTAAATTATCAACAGAGATTGAGAGATTCTGAAGACCCTTACTCGCTTGGTGGTGCGCAGCCTTAACTTGCCTCTCATTTTCTTTAATACGTATCCCGGTACTAGCACCCTCATCCATTTCCTTTACGTCTAGCAATGAATCTGTTTGAGCTAACCGTTCCGCAACCTGAGCAATAGATAGGCCACGGCCCTTGAGGACCTGGACAGCTCTTACTCTTTCAGGGGCATCATCTGGAAAATACCCCAATATACGAGCCCCTCCCTCGTCCAAATCCGAGGCGATTGACTGTACAAGTGGCTTAGGCAAAATACCAAGCTGAATGTAGTTATTTAAAGTTGCGCGGGATATTGATGTTTCATCAATAAGGGCTTTGCTAGAAATCATGGCTGTCTATTTGGACATCTGTTTATTTGGACATCTGTTTAAAAGAGCAAGAATCGATTAAATCTATATCTACGTCTACCTTTTTTATGCAAAATAGTTCTAGATACTGAAATTTAGAGTGATTATTAGTTTAATTTTAGTAAAGGATCGTCAACCCCCCCGCCTTAGGCTCACTTAAGCCTCAGGTAATTCAAGTTTTTGAAAACTAACTTTCGACGTGGATAAACTAGCCTAAGCACGAAATAAAACCCACCCGTAGGATGGCTTTGGTAACGATTTTGGTAACAAGGCTGTTGTGCTGCCATAAACCCTTGTAATACCTATTGACTTGGCAGAAGGGGTGACGTGCATCTTAATAGCCAAAACATCTCCATTCCATGCTATTGGATAACAAATCCTTAAGTTCATCAAACAGAGAATTTCTGTGTTAAATTGAATCTGTCGGCGTTAAAACAGCTCTTTTAATCCGTTGGTCGCGAGTTCGAATCTCGCCCGACCCACCAAAAATAAAGCCCTTGAATGCATGTTCAAGGGCTTTTTCTATTACAGAAGTGAATAATTCAGAGCAACGGACTTTAGCACTGACGCTCTAAAAACCAGACTAAAGGCGTATAAAAACCACTTTCCGATATGGATACTTTGAACTAATGACTTTAAAACATCAAAATGCTAATATCTAACCATGATTAATTGGTCAAACTGCTCTGCTGTAGAAAGCGCTCCAGAGCGCGTTAGCGGAGCTTTGGTATTTTCCGGATCCCGCGTACCTATCGCTGCCCTCTTTGAAAATTTAGAAGATGGAATTACGATCAAAGAATTTATTGAAATCTTCCCAGGAATCAAACTTGAGCAAGCTCGTGCTGTTTTAGATTTTGCAGCCAAGAATTCACTTACTGCTGCGTGAAAATATTATTCGATCAGGGAACACCTGCGCCCTTAAAAGAATTTTTACCTACTCATGACGTCTCTACCGCTTATGAACTGGGGTGGTCAACCCTAAAAAATGGTGAACTCTTAAGTGCAGCGGAATCAAATGGTTTTGAGGTTTTTATTACAACCGATACCAATCTTCGCTATCAACAAAATCTCATCCAAAGAAAGATTTCAATTGTGGTAGTCAGCACTACCAGTTGGCCAAGAATTAAACCGAATGTATCCAAAATCATTGACGCAATTAATCAGTCGGCAAGTAATAGCTTCATAGAAGTAAATATTCCATTTAGCGATTAAACAGCCGTATATTCAATTGGACCATGAGACTAATGATTCGTTGAAATTTAAGACCAACCACCCAATTCAATCCTCGGGTTCATCGCCCTAATCAGTGTTGTTTCATAAAAATCATGCTATAATGCAATCATGCAGCATGAATATAGGAGAACACCATGGGCGCAGTCATAGATCATCAGGTTATTAAATCCATTGGATCCAGTGGGCAAATCTCACTTGGCAAAGAGCATGCGGGTCGTCAGGTTTTAGTTGAAAACCCAGAGCCTGGAGTTTGGGTTATTCGCACTGCCACTGTTATTCCAGACAATGAAAATTGGATGCATACACCTGCGGTTAAAAAGAATTTAACAGCTGCCTTAGCTTGGGCACAAAAAACACCTGCAAAAGCAACCGATCTCTCTAAATTAAAAATGGCTAAAGCTCATGGCGCGAAATGTAAAGCCTGAGTTATTAGTTGAACTGGATCTCAATAGCCCAACCTTTCATTCCACTTGGAATAGCCTAGAACTCATTGAACAAGAAAAAGTAATTTCTACATTTGAAAAAATCACGCAATTAACCTGGAACCAAGTCTATCGTGACAAGGGTTTGAAATGGGAAAAGATTCATAGTATCCAGGCGCCCAAAGGGATTGAAGCACTTTATTCGTTTCGAGTGAGTAAGTCGATTCGTGGGATTGGCTTTAGAGAAGGCTACTTTTAAAGGGTCTTATTGATTGAGCCAGATCATGATGCGGCTTATGGAAAAAAATAATCCTTCAAAAGAGTACTCTGCGCCCACTCTAAACAAAGAGATACGTAATTCGTCTGATCCTGATATTGCTGGATCTTACTATGCTATGCAACGAGCTGGTCAAGCGGCAATCGACTTGGCAATCCAAACTAATACGGCAATCGTGACTACAGTTGATGGCAAGATTGTTCAGATCCCTGCTACTGAGCTTATTAAACAGCGCCAACTTACCACCTAAGTACCGTTGGTCGCGAGCTTAAAAACGAAGTTTCGACGAAGTCAATCTGGCCCAACCCACCAGTATCAAACGAACCCTCACTAGTAATAGTGGGGGTTTTGTTTCTATTCAGAAACACTAGACCCGTGTTTTGAGCGCATTGGTTAAGCGCATTAGCCCAGGACTGTACGTTCCAGGAGGAACGCAGGCACGAATAATAAATAGCTCATCAGTTGAGCTTGCTTGAGACAACGCTTTAAATAATTCTTCCTCTGTCTCACACAAGATACCAACACCACGACCAAAAGCTTTAGGAAGCTCTTCTGCTCGTAGCGAAGGAATATCATTAAACGGTCCATCAATCATTGGTCTCTGAGTGCCATAGCCTTTGTTATCTACCACAATCACAATCGGATGAACCCCATGATGAGCTGCGCTTAGCACTTCTAAACCTGTCATTAAAAAGGCGCCATCTCCAACCAATACTATTGGCCTAATACTTGGATCCGCTATCGCCGCTCCTAAAGCAGCAGGCACAGCGTATCCCATTGTGGCGTAATAGGCACTTGCCAAAGTAAGGCAATGAACTGGTAAATCTACTGACCCGAACAGACAGTCACCCGGATCTACTATTAACCTAGTTTTGTCATCCATAAAACCTGCAATACATTCCATCACTCTTTCAACAACAAGAGTTTTCTCTGCCTTTGCTACAAAATTTACTTTTCGATGAGTAACGTGTCCGGATTCTTTGTACCCCTTTTCCTTGCCAGCCTTAATCAAGGCCGGTAAGAATGCCCAAAGAGGAACATCATGATAAGTATGAAAACCAATATTGACATGGGTATCTGTACACTCAATCACCTGCCCCCGATCTAAGTGATCTGTAAATCCTCCCATGACTAAATCTCCAAACAGCACTCCAAATGAAATCAGCGGCTTCGCACTTTCAACTTGGTCAATGACAGACTGAGCACTAACTGCACCCATATAAACACCTAAAGCCAAAGGATGTGTTTCAGGTATTACTCCTTTGGAAAGAGAGGTTGTGGCCATTGGAATATTAAAGTTTTCAGTAAAGGCTAAGAGCTCAGGCCCAAGTCTGCGACGCACTGCCATGACACCTGCAATAGAAACTGCATCACCAACGGCCTCTAATAAAGATAAAGCCTCAGCAACAGCGAGTTCTAAGCGTTTTTCATGGACCTTAGGTAAGTTAATAGAGAGGCTCTCAATACGATCAAGCACTGGCACATCAACCATATCTCTAGGAATTTCAAGATAACCTGGACGTTGATGGGCGATCATCTCACTGAGAACTCGATCAATTTCTTGAGTAATTGTTAAAGGATTGGATAACACAGCCTGAGCAATAGTAATGTCTTTGAAAACCTCGAGCTGGGTTTCAAAGTTTTTAACTTTATGGTGAATCAGAGGATCGCCTTTTCTTTCGGCAAGACCAGGAGATCCACTCAATATTAAAAGAGGAACATTCTCCGCCCATGCGCCAGCAGTTGCATTAACAACTTTAAATCCACCAACAGAGTAGGTCACTGCACAAACCCCAAAACCACGCAATCTTGCATATGCCTCTGCTGCAAATGCACTACCCTGCTCATCGGCGGTAACCAAAATGGGAAAGCCAAAATGAGATAGGCGATCAAACAACTTCAGAGCAAAATCACCTACTATCCCAAAGCCCTCGTCTACCCCTACCTCATGAAAGCGTCGGATAAGAAATTCAGGAATAGTTGTCATTGGTTGATTTACCATATATTGCTCCATCACTGTATCTTTTATAAATATGATAAACTTTATCTTAGATAACGGTAGATCTCATCAAAAAATAGTGTTTGTTAACTCCTTGCCGGGAGTTAGAAAAAAAGTTTCAGCGCAGCCAATCTGGCCTGATCCACCGATCCTCCCGAACAAACTTAAGCTTGCATATACCCATATCTTAAATTTGTTCTACCATCCCCAAACTCGTCATAATGAATTTTTGCCACGGTGATCTTATCGTTCGCTAAGCCTGCTCGTTGTGCAGCAGTGAAGTTATAAAGCCGCGCAGAATTTTCACCAAAAATTGCACGCTTTACTGGTCCATCTGCAGCCCCTAAAGGATTAAAACCATATTTTTTCTGCATATCCTCAGGAATCTCTAATCTGCGCAAGGCTTCAATTTGCCATTGGGGAGAGCCCGTCCAAATGGCATCAGTACCCCAGACAACATGATCTGCTCCTAGACCTTGAATGAGCTGACCCAACATCGCGGCACATAGTCTTGGCTCAGAAATCGTGCTTTGAGCAAAAATTTGTCCTAAATCTCCGTAAACATTATTAACGCCGGTTTTTTGTGGGATCTGGGCTAAATCAGTTACCCAATCAATCCGGCCAGTTTGTCTAAATTGCTCCCAACCGATATCCCAAGTTCCGCCTGTATAACGAAAAGCAGAGTGATAGATCACGAAGTTGAGTTGAGGCCAATCTTTAGCAGCCTTAGCAACATCATCTACATTCGCATAAGCCAATAAGTGGGGATATTGCTGCGTGACGGACGGTGGATAGAGGCCTTTGTGCACACAAACATTCGCTAAGCTTGGCTTAGTCTTGCTCCATTTAGCTAACTTCTCATAGAATGGATATAGCAATTTTTCATCATCAAGACGCCAGGGGTGCTTAGAAAGCTGCTTATTGGTGTTATCACCAATGGTGTAACCCTTAAACGAATCTGGCTTTAAATTTTCATAATCGGCTTCGGCCTTTTCTAGCCAGCCTGGCATTCCTGGCATAAAAATGGCATGCGAGAACATTCTTTTAGTGCCGGACTCTTGATTCACTGTTTGGCGTGCTTGCGCTTTCATTTCATTAGTTAAAAACCAATCGCGAGGATCCTCAGATCCAGAACCAGAAATCAATGCTACTTTAGTATCACTATCTAAATAGATCTCTTTAAAGTAATTGGCAAACTTCAAGTCATCCAAAGTTTGTGGCTTATTGACTAATGTAGGATTCCATGAGGCCTTACCTACGGCTTCACGGGATCTAACAAAACCTTCAAGCCGAGTATCGTCACGTAGAAAATGGGTGTGCATATCCATAATGAACTGATTTTTTAATCCAGCAGCTCTGTCATTGGCCATCTCTGGTGTTGCTGCCTCTGCATGACTAACGCTATAGAGCGGACCAAAAGTGTCATTCATTGCAAGAAAAGCGGCTGCCATCCCAGCAGCACTTTGAAAAAACCGGCGGCGAGGTATACCTTGATGCTTAGCAAGCTTTGTACCAATGTCTTTGACGCGGCTCTCGAATTCTTTTTGCTTAGCAGTCTGTGACTCAGGAAAAAACTCGTCACTTGAAATTGCCTGGGTTGGGATTGGTGAGCGAAATTGTGCTTTTTCTGCCGGAATGAGTCTTGCAATCTCTTCAGGGGTCATCATCAGTTCAGCCTCCAACAGTCAAATTTTAGTAATATAAATTGTATATTGACTAGTTAGATACGTCTAAGTTAGGTTAATCGGCACTTAAACAGCATTCCATCTTAAAAACAACTTAAATGCATCAAACACAGACCAGCTGAGTTTAGGCTCATTTCTTAGATACTGTAAAAACACAATTCTTGCGTCTTTAAATCCCTTGGGCGCGAGTTCAAAAATATAGTGATTAAGAGTTTTAGCAATAAAAAACCACCTTAAGTTTTCACGAAAAGTGGTTAAACCTGCAGGAGCAGGAAAGCCGTACTAATTATTTTTTATTAAAAAGATTGGGATAAAGACATCATCGTTTTGAGCATTTATTTTTGTAACTTCAGAATGTCTATCTAAGCTATCTAACTCAATATCTAAGGCTTTGGCATAAACCTCAGCGTTACTTAAAGTATCTTGTGATACTTGTTTAAATCCTAGTAATTCGCCATTTTTAATTCGAACCAATTCATAAATCGCTAATCCACAGGCACCAGAAATCGCAGGCAAAGTAAGGCACTGCATCTCTCGCGCTTTACGAAGACGTCTACCAATTTTCCTAAAGGATTGTATTTCTGCTAAGTTCATAAGAACCCTACGATATATAGGTTTCTATAGTCTGCCCCATCAGGGCCCCAGTCAATTAGCTGTAGAGCCAATTAGTGGGGGGGGGAATTCAATCACAAACCTAGCGCCACCACCAATAGCATCTTCGTAATAGATCGAACCACCATATCTAGTAATAATATGCTTACAAAGCCACAAACCAAGCCCCATGCCAGTCTGCTTGGTAGTACTCAACAGCTCAAAGAGGTGGGATTTGAAGTCCACAGGTACGCCTGTACCATTATCAGAAATACTGAATTGAACTGAGTTGCCAGCTTTCATAGCCTCTATAGCAATGCGACGCTGAAGTGTTCCTGAGTTAGCCAAAGCCTGGATCGCGTTATTGAGCAAATTTAATATGAGTTGTTCAATTTCTGCTGGATTGACCTTAATTACCAAGTCATCATCAACTCGTAACTGAATTTGAATATTCTTACTCTTGAGTTCTGGCTTAACAATATTTAGAACTTTTGATATCAAATCGCCCAATTGAGCCTCTTGCGTATTCACTTCACCGTCAGTAAAGATTGACCTTAAAGATTTGACAATCGTTGCCGCTCTCTTATTATCTTCCTCTAAAGAATCTAAAATCTCTTTACCGAATTCAGGACTGATGACCCCTTTTTCTAATTTCATTTTGAGAAACTGGATATTCAGGTTTGATGCTCCCAGGGGTTGATTGAGCTCGTGAGCAATCGATGCTGATAAGGCGCCAGTAGCTGATGTTTTGTTCGCTTTCATCAGGCCATAGATCAAGCGCTCCTTCTCTTTTAAGAGCTCAGAAATTTTTATATTCTCATCTTTGGAACTTCTTAAAGCATAGGCAATTTTATTTTCTTTGCTGATCTGTTTTTGCAGATAAAAGACACCCAATGCGACAAAGGCAATAATGTTAGTGGCATAAGTAAGCCATCGCAGAGCCAAACCAAAAGGTTCTTCGGTGTAAAGGAAAATATTTTTTGGTCCGTCTCCAGTCAAAATCTGATAGGTCCTTAAAACATTGCCCATCAGCGTGAATAAAGTTATCAAGGCAAGCCAAGCAACAATCCTTGAGCCCTCTTTTTTATAAAATTTTATTAATTCCAATAATTGCCAGGCTATGAGTACTTCTTGAGTAAGAGTGATCAAAGCAACGCGTTGATGGAATGTATTTGGCGCTGTTCTTAACGGCTCATAAAGGATCGCAATTCCCAGAGGTAGTAGCCAAATTAATAGGGTTTGTATTTTGTTAAACGGTTTTCCGCTCCAAGACCGATACAAACAAATGAGGGCTATAGACGACATCAATAATGAAGTATTGCCTATCGTTAGGAGAAACTTATTGACCAATAAGGCAAAACCAAAACTTAAGGCACTAATAGCATAAAAGCTGGTACTTAATGGCCAATAGATACTAGGCCAGTCTTCCCTCGAAGACTGAAATTGCGGAATTGAACTAAGCACGATAGCTAAGGTAATTAGACCGAAAACAGTAAAAAAGATTTGATTGGCGACTTCCATGAACTTGATAATACTAAAAATCATTAGCAATGTCGTTTAAATGACATAGCAAGCGCTTACCCTCAATAAGGATCATTTAAATGATTAAATACGCATAGGTATCAAGCGAAGAAGCTAATGCTCAGCCTTATTAAGGTCTGCAAGCGTATCTTTTCTTAGGTCAGCCTTTAAGTACTCGATGCTATGTGGCAAATCCAATACGAGCTGATCAATGGGTTGCAGCCATAGGGTTCTAGAATCAAGGGAACAGTCCAATAGATGGCCGCCATGAGATTTATCTGTACTCAGAAAGTGTAAATGAAACCCTGGCACGGTTACTGAACCCATAAAATCGGGTGTCCAAAAACCAACTAGCTCTCCATGTATTGAATTAAAGCTAAATTCAACCTGTTCACCCGCGACCTCAACTAAGGGTCGATAAGTATCTTGCTTTGGAACAGATCTAACCCGAACAGTTGAAAATAATCCCTCAAGTCGAATTGCATAAATCAAGTTGGGCGAGAGCATTGCCTTAGATATGCTATTTTGCAAATCTTTAAAACTGGATAGCTCGTTTAAGTGTATTGACTGGTTTGATACAAAATGAGTTACACAAGCATAAGGTGTGCTATTGGATGTTTCAGAAATGATTACTGAACCATCTGACTTAAGTTGATAAAAAATACCATCGACCAGGACCATCTCCCCATCAAGATCATTGAATGTGCCTAAGCCAAAGTCACCATGCCCAAGGATTTCTTTGAGCGTTTCATCTTCTCGCAAGATACCTTGCACCAAGGCATTTACTGGAGAAGAAATATAGAGTTGATTAGACATACATGAAAAATAATATTTAGCTGATGGCCGATTCTAGCGTGCTTTCCATCAATCGCCCAAGCTACCAATAGTACAAACCTTCACTAGTAATAGTGGGGGCTTGAATTGAGGATGTGGGCTGCTTATTTTGAATTGATCGGCATGAAGTTATATGGCGGTTTAAAACCCTAGATAAGAGAGTAAGATTTTAGTTGAAAGAATATTCTTTCTAATCGATCTCATACTGGGATACACGAGGAGTAGTAATAATGAAAAATTCATTTCTCAAGATTCTATTTAGTTGCTTGATTGCTGTTATTGGATTGCTGACCTCAAATTTAGTCTTAGCCCAACAAAAAGAGAGCTCTCAAATGCAAGGGGAAAAACTCACCCGCTTATGGTGGGAGAATATGCAATCTAAAAATATGAACGCGGTAGAAAAGGTTATCTCACCAAGCTTTCAAAGTATTGGAAGCTCAGGAATAGTTGGTCGTGAAAAATTTATTTCAATAGTTAAAAACTTAACCTTGGGAAAATATGCTTTGAGTGATTTCAAAGTACTACAGTCCGATAATGTTTTAGTTATTTCTTATATCACCACCATCGCAAATGAAGCTGTTTATGGAGTTGAACAGTCTAATAAGCCGCCTGGGCGCCTTGATGTATGGCAAAACAACTCTTCAGGTTGGCAAATCGTTTCTCATGCTGACATCAGTCCCGCCAAGCCTTCTAAGCTTAATATAAAAAATTAAGCTAATCTTGCTCGACCTACTAGTAATAGAAATCCACCCTCAGGTGGCTTTTCTCATTAGCTTGAATGGCGTTAATTCACTGGATGAAACTCAGAGCAAAGGTTTGCTTAAATTCCTGGATTAACCCGAATATTTTTTACTAAAGATAGAGTGGCATTTGGGTTAGCAGCATTTCCCCAACTAGATCTGACGTAATTAGCAAGATCCAAAATCTCTTGATCATTCAATCTAGAGGCAAATGCTGGCATCGCAATATAACCATCTCGCCGCTGGATGCCACGAATCATCACCTTAATAATATCGTTAGGCTGAGCCGCTATGACTACGGGGTTACCTGCTAAAGGTGGAATAACACCCGTAATACCCCTGCCGGAGGACTGATGACAGCCACTACAGTTCTCAATATACAGTTTACTGCCAGCAAGATAGCTTGCATCCACTTTTTTACGATCATTCGATAAGCTTGAGTTAGCGGGTATGGATTTGAGATAAGTAGCCATTGCCAATAAATCGGTATCAGTCAATTTTCCAGTGCTGTTGTGCACGACTTCTTCCATCGGGCCCAATACAGTTGTCTTACCCTTATAAGAACCCGTTTTAAGATAAGTTGCAATATCTTGGGCTGACCACTTTCCAAGACCTGTCAGTGGATTTGAGGTGAGATTCAGAGCGTACCAGCCATCAATCACAGAGCCTGTATAGGCCTTAGAATTTTCAATCGCTCCCATTAAGTTACGGGGGGAATGACAAGCGCTACAGTGCCCCAGACCCTCTACTAAATATGCACCACGATTCCAAACATCAGATTGAGTGGGATCTGGTTTATAGGAACCCACTTTGAAAAACAATTCTCGCCACACAATCATGCTGCTACGAATATTGAATGGGAAATCTAAATGATTGACTTCAATCGGGTTAGAAACAGCTGGAACCGTTCTCAAATAATCATAAATCTTATCCGAATCTTCTCTAGTCACTTTGGTATAGGCAACATAAGGCATAAAAGGATAGAGATCTTGGTCTTTTTTATTTACCCCATTATGTAGCACACGAAAAAAATCATCTTTGCTATATGCGCCAATACCTGTGGCGACATCTGGTGTAATGTTTGGCGTTAGTAAATACCCAAACTGATTGGCCATTTTGAGTCCACCAGCAAAGGGTTTTCCGCCAGGTGCAGTATGGCAAGAAGTGCAATCGCCGGCTGTAGCTAAATATTGCCCTGCCTGAGCAGACGTTTCTGCTTTTGCAGCTAAGGGGAATGCTGCCGCCAAAGAGAAAAGTAATGCTAATAAGCCAGGGTGTAATTCTGTTTTAGCATCCATCAGCGTCTTTTACCAAAAGCAATAATTATAAATAAGAATACAGGTTCAGGTGCTTGGTATTAGCAATCGTTTTTCGATACTTCTGGCAAGCAATACAATCACCGAAACTAGTGCTAAATATACCAATGCGGCAAGAAGATAGGCTTTAAAAAACTGGAAATTAGTAGCAGCTAGCTCTTGCATCCTGGCAAAAAACTCTGTGTACTGGATTAAAAACGTGACGGAACTATCTTTGAGATTGGCAATCACTTGATTTGTGAGTGCCGGCACAGAGGAACGCAATACCTGTGGCAAGGTAATCAAACGAAATATTTGTGCGGGCCGAAAGCCTTGCGCTGTCGCTGCCTCAATCTGACTCATATCCAAACCATTAAATGCAGTCTTTAGATAGGCAGCATTGTAGGCAGCCACATTTAAAGTAAACCCAATCACAGCAACCGTAAATGGGTTTAAACGGATTCCCCACTGAGGAAGTCCGTAGTACATCAAAAATAAGAGCACGATCAGCGGCATGCCAATAAAGAACGAAATATAAGCATTAATTGCATTGCGTACAAGTTTGTTTTTACTGGTTGTTAAATAGAAAACAAAAATACCTAATAAAAATCCAGTGATGCTAATAATGACCGCCAATTGCAGAGTATTCACAAGCCCGGCCAGTATCAGCGGTATTTGCTGCAGCAGGTCGCGCTCGAAGGAACTCCAAGAACCCATCAGACAGCCTCTCTCTTGCCGAAGAAGGCTTGCAACTCTGGATCAGAATGATCATTCGCTAGGACATCAATGCGCTCATCTGCCCGAATCACGCCCCTATCTAGAAAAAGCACCCTGTCAGAAATGACGCTGGCTAAACCCAAATCATGTGTCACGCAAATCATGGTGATTCCATTGTGATGTAAGCGATTAATCATATCACCCACATCTCGTGACATTACTGGATCTAATGCTGAGGTTGGCTCATCTAATAAGAGAACGGCGGGATCCATCGCCAAAGCCCTTGCAATAGCAACGCGCTGCTTTTGACCGCCTGATAATTGAGAAGGATATTTACTTTGGTGAGGTGTCATCTCAAATTGAGACAATTCATATAGCGCTTTCTCATTTGCCTCTTTGAGCCCCATACCTTCTAATTTGCGTAAGGCTAATGTGACATTTTCTAAAACAGTCAGATGGCTATACAAAGCAAATTGCTGAAATACAAATCCAATCTGTTTGCGCAGTTTCCTAACATCTACATCTGGGCCTAGAATTTCTTTTCCTTGAAACTGAATCGATCCAGATGTAGGCTCCACCAATCTATTAAGGCATCTCAATAAAGTAGATTTACCACTGCCAGAAGAACCCATTAAAACTTTGACTTCCCCTTGGGCTAGCTCTAAATTAACCCCAGAGAGCACTACTTGATCGCCAAAGTTTTTAGCAAGATCCTGAATGGTGATAACTGTCATACTGCAGCCTCTTGCATATTCGGAATTTCATAATGCTTTTGAATGAGTTGAACGCCTATCAATAAAATTCGATAAATTGCAAAATACAAAATTCCAACTGCAAGATAGATCTCAACTCCCTTTAGGGTAGTAGCAGTCAAAGTCATCGCCTCCTTAGTAATCTCTGGGATGCCAACGGTATAGGCAAACGGTGAGTACTTTAAGACAGAAGTAAATTCATTGACCATACCAGGGATAGCAAAACGGAGCATCTGAGGAATTTCAATATATCTGAGCACTTTAATGCGACTCATGCCCATGGCCTGTGCGGCAATAATTTCTGCAGGGTCAACTGAATTAAACGCCCCACGAAATACCTCGGTTAAATAGGCGCCAGCAACTAAACCTAGACTCAGAGCCATCGCCAACAATGGCGGTGGTTTAATACCGATGCCAGGCAGGCCAAAGTACACCATAAATAGCAGAACTAGTACTGGCACACCTCGAAAGACATAGGTATAGATATCGATTAAAAAAGAAATACTTTTGATTGACAATCTATGCAAACTAGAGAGCAGTAGACCAACCACAAGGCCAGTCATACTACAAACCAGAGTGACTACGACGGTATAGACAATACCTTTTCCTAGCTGCAACAGAATATCTAGAAGATCCATGGCTAAATTTGCCGAAAGCTTAATTCATCCATTTATCTAAGATGGCTTTAATTTTTTCAGGGCCCAGTTCAACGAGATATTTATCAAAATCATCGCGTAACTTTGAACCCTTAGCAAAGGCAAATCCTAATTGATCATTACCGCTAAATACATAAGTACTTTGTAGCGGCAGCTTGAGCTTATTTTGGTAGTTCAAGAGGACAGGCTCTTCAATGAAGGCTAAATCAATATTGCCATTCTGCAGGTCTGTTACCACTTCAGCATAAGAAGGGTAAAGCTTGACCTTGCTTAAAGAGTAATAACCCTTGGGCTCGAGCTCGTTTTTGATCAAATCATCATAAGCCATGCCGCGTGGATAGCCAATGGAGTATTTCTTAAGCTGGTTTAAGTCTGTAATCTGAATATTTTTGCTTTTCAGACTTACTAAATGCCAAGAATTATCGTAATACGGCTTAGAAAAATCCATTGCCTCTTTGCGCTTATCGGTAATGGAGATGCCAGAAAAAGCAACATCAGCTTGACCACTTGATACTGCTCCAAGCATCCCCTGCCAATCATATGCAGTCACTTTTAGAGTGCAACCACGAGCCTGACAATAGCCTTGAAAAATATCCATATCGGCACCAACACTCTGGCCATTTTGATCAAATAGCATTGGGGGTGAAGATGGCGATACTGCCACCTTAATCTCTTTTGAATTTGTTCCCTTGGAGCAGGCAATGATTCCAAGGCTCAAGATACTAGCTAACAATACTAAAAAAAGGCGCTTCATATAAAACTCCTAAGGTTAAGAATGAATCAATTGATTGTATGGATGCCTGCTTTTCTAAAACTTTCCCATATTCTAAGCATTTAGTGGGCTAAAGATGCAAAAATCTCATGTGCTAATTCAGCCCCTCCAGGTGGGATGTTTAGCCATCACTGCAATAAATAGCTCAGACTCAATATGTTGGCGCAACCACCTTTGAATATGAGGGAATGGCAATGCTTCGAATCTTTGCTGATCAACCATCATGAACTGTCGAATAAATGGAAAAATGGCCACATCCACCCATGTCATTTTGTCGCCGAGTAAATATTGGCTTGATTCCAGTGCAGCTTCCATCGGTTTTAGCATCAGCTCTATGGCGTCTACCAAAACTGCCGCTTGATCTAATTCGGAATGTCGATTGGGATATTTGTATTGATCTAATAAACCCTTGAAGAGCTCATCATTTTTCTTAATCCAAGCCTGAGCAACACTCTCATCCAACACGGCCCAACCATCTGGATCAGAGACCCTTAGTACCCATTGCATGATATCGATGCTTTGATCCAGAACAAGCCCATCTATACATAAAACTGGAACAGTGCCTTTGGGTGATGCCTGCAACATCGATTGTGGCTTATTTCTGAGCTCAATTTCTCTATGCTCAACTTGAACGCCAGCATATTGCAATGCCATCCGCGCCCTCATGGCATAGGGACACCTTCGGTAAGAATACAAAATCGGCAGCGAATTCAACTGACTTTGACAAGCTCTTGTAATGCTACTCGGACGTTTTGTGGAATTGGCGTGGATGTATTGCTCAATCGATTGACGTACACATGCACAAAGTACCCGAGTGCGCAGGCAACATCCTCATTATTTTTGAAGATGGCAACCTCGTAACGAATGCTGCTTTTTCCTAAATGAACAATTCTTAATCCCACCTGAATTAAATCAGGATAAACAATTGGTGCAAAGTATTGGCATTGGGTTTCAACTACCAAGCCTATTTCTTGATCATGATGGATATCTAATACATTGTGCTCAATTAAATAGCGATTGACTGCTGTATCAAAAAATGAATAGTACACAGCATTATTAATATGTCCATACACATCATTGTCATTCCATCTCGAATGGACTTCTTCAAACGCCACAAAATCTGCACGAGTGGGTAGGGAGGATTTTTTACTCATAAGGCTTCTTTATAAAGAGCAGTAGCATCAGCTAAAGTAATTTCACGGGGACTGTTTTGTAGCAAGCGGGTTTGGAGCATGGCATCTCTTGCTAATTGGTCAACATCATCTGAGGTAATACCGACTTCTAGTAATCGTTTTGGCAGCCCCAAGTCACCAGCTAGACTACCCAAATAATCTGCTAGCTGGGCAGCTTGCTCTGCAGTAGAGCCTTGTAATCCGGGCTTGATGATTTGTCCAAGCTGCGCATACATTGCATGCGCTTGTGCAATATTAAAGCGCATCACAGGGCCTAACATTAAAGAATTGGATAGCCCATGAGAGACATAAAATCGAGCTCCAATCGGATAGGCTAATGCATGTACTCCTGCTACTGGCGCGTTCGTAAATGCCATACCGGCCAGGCAAGCACCTAGGAGCATATTCTCACGGACCACGATGTCATTACCAGCATTTACTGCCGCATGAAGATTGCCAGCTAATAATCTGAGCGCCTCTTTTGCTAAGCAATCAGAAATTGGGTTTTTTAAGCGCTTAGTAGTAAAGGCTTCAATCGCATGCACCATTGCATCAATGCCCGTTGCTGCTGTAACGTGTGACGGCAAGCCTAAGGTCAGTTCAGCATCTAGCAATGCAACATCGGGCAAGAGCTTAGGAGATACAACGCCTTTCTTTTCGCTCTCACTAACTGTGACTATAGAAATAGTGGTGACCTCAGAGCCCGTTCCTGCTGTGGTGGGAACTAAGATGAGAGGTAGTCGTGGGCCCTTAGCCATGCCAATGCCATAGACATCGCCTAATTTCTCTTTTCCAGATGCTAAGAGCGCTACCAGCTTGGCAACATCCATTGAGCTACCGCCACCAAATCCAACAATGAAATCTGCTTTACATTCCTGCGCAAGCTTTACAGCGCTATCAATCACAGAAACTGGTGGATCAGCCTCTACATCTGAAAAAACTTGCAGAGAAAGTCCAAGCTCCTTGAACTGAGGAAGTGCCTTATTTAATAATCCAGCTGACAAGACGCCGGGATCAGTCACAATGAGTGCGGATTTACCACCACGCTCAACAATGCGTTTAGCTAAATTAGCAGACCCACCCCGCTCTACGATGATGGAGTGTGTTGAGTGAAAATCAAATTGCATTTTTTGCCCTATTGAAATCAAGCTTAGCTGATTTAAAAACATCTTACCTGAGCGACTACAGAAATCATAACCTAGGTGATCTTTTGTGAATCTTGATCCTACAAGCTCAGAGCTCCACTCTGGTACGAATTTCCAGGATTTGTAATGTCTTGTTACAGAGGGCTCTTTTCAGCCGATTTATGCTCAAAACCTAGGGCTTTTACCAATGAATCATCCTCTATTAAAGCAATGCTGCCAACCCTATAATGATTTGGTAAATTCACTTCCACTTTCAAGGGGGCTACCGTGCGCTATCAAGCCAGTTTAAAAACATTCGCCAGCATTCTTTTCAGCCTGATTGCCTTGACAACATTTTCCCAAGCAGCTGATGTATTTCCATCCAAGCCCCTTAAAATTATTGTTACGGCTGCTCCTGGAGGAACTACCGATATTGCATCTCGAGCACTTGCAGATCAGCTCGGAAGAGAACTAGGGCAATCAGTATTAGTTGAAAATAAAGCGGGAGCTGCCGGAATTATTGCCCTGCAAGCATTAATTGCTAGTCCAGCAGATGGCTACACCATGGCGATGGGTAATATTGGCACCAATGCTATTAACTATGCTTTGTACAAAAGCTTGCCATATAAATCAGAAGACATGCGAGCCATTAGCGTGGTTTTAGCTACCCCCAATGTAATGGTGGTGAACTCAGCCTTCCCCGCCAAGACCGTAGCTGAGTTTGTAGCGATGGCTAAGGCAAATCCCGGTAAATACTCATTCGCATCCTCTGGTAGAGGACAGTCTATTCACATGTCGGGTGAATTATTTAAAAACATGGCTGGAATTGATATTGTGCATGTACCTTATAAAGGCGCAGGCCCTGCCCTGATTGACTTATTAGCTGGGCAAGTAACCATGATGGTTGATAACTTACCAAGTTCAATGGAACATATTCGTAGTGGAAAACTTCGTGCCTTAGCGGTTACCAGTAAAACCCGCAACCCTGATCTACCAGATGTGCCCACCATGCAAGAAGCGGGCTACCCAAACTTTGAAGTCATTGCCTGGTTTGGTCTGTTTGTGCCAGCTAAAACACCTCAGCCTGTAGTTGACAAGATTTATGCTGCACTGAAAAAAGTTTTAAATTCGCCTGAAACCAAAGCGAAATGGAAAGATTTAGGTGGCTGGGGAATTGGTGATACCCCAGCTAATACCGATCTATTTGTGGCAGCTGAAAAGAAAAAATGGGAAGACGTCGCCGTGCAGGCAAAGATCCCACGCGAGTAAACCACAGAGTCATTTACTGCGCAGATCTTAAACCTAGCATCGCACGTGCTTCACGTGAAGAGGCTAACTCGCCACCCATGCTTTCGATTAAAGCCTTTGCTTTAAGAACTAACTCAGCATTGGTTTTGCAAAGCACGCCCTTACTGAGGTAGATATTGTCTTCCATGCCAACCCGCACATGACCACCGTATAACCAAGCTTGAGCAACAATTGGATACTCCGCGCGACTAATACCAAAAGCAGCCCAATTTGCACTCTGAGGTAGCTGATCACGCATGTATAACAAAGTAGCAGGATCAGTATTTAAGCCATACTTCACGCCCATCACAAAGGTGAAAAGCCCGGGGCCATCAATCGTTCCATCCTGTAATAAATCTTTAGCCAAATTGAGATCGCCAGTATCAAAGATTTCCAATTCAGGCATGACTCCTGAATCCCGAATCACCTTCGCCATCTTACGCACGTTAGATGGCGTATTCATTACGACATCGCCACCTGAGTTCATGGTATTTAAATCTAAAGAGCAAATATCCGGCTTTAACTGGGCAACGTGTTCTACCCTTTTCAGCGGATGGCACAAAGTGGTACCTGGCGCAAATACCTTGGGATCATCTTCGCTCGGAATATACCTGCCGCCAGGACCCGTAGTTAAATTAATAATGAGCTCTTGATTTTTAGCTTTGATTAAACGCATCACTTCCGCGTAATGGTTTAAATCCATGGATGGCTTACCCGTATCAGGATCTCGCACATGAATATGTACCACTGCAGCCCCCGCCTCAGCTGCGCCTAAGCAAGATTCTGCAATCTGAGCTGGGGTAATTGGTAGGTAGGGGGTCATCTCAGGTTTAGTGAGATTGCCTGTCACTGCACAAGTTAAGATAGTTTTATTCATGATTTACCCAAAAAGAACTTTAATAAAGCATTGTTGCATTTACAAAATTTAGATTGCCTGCTCAACGCCTGGCTCCCCAAAAGTACCTGAGCATAATGGCCTTAGGAAAGATTAAGCAAACAGAATAACTGAATCTTAAACTCTATTGGATTAATCTCCAAAATTTGATCCTATTTCTTAATGGGATATAGGGAATTAATATTTAATTAAGTTTACGAGGAGCACCGAACCTCTCTTAATTACGATAAACGCTGGCATTAGACGAGGGACTCACATCAATCATTCGTATTTATCTTCCACTTTTTTAGGTGCTATCAAAATGAATTGCGACAGCAACATGAAACATTAAGCAACTCAGTAACTACTCTAAGGGATAACCCGACAATTGAATATCTGAGCCGATATTTGAGAGTAAGCTATTTAAAAAAGTAACTAAAAAATCTGGAGAGAGAATGAGATACCTATATGGCATCGCCTCGTTTTTTATTTATACTTCGCTAGCGGCCCAACCAAAAGTGAATCCTACCGACCCTCAGCCAACTTGCTATATGTGCCCAGGAACAT
>JBAXVK010000022.1:0-21042 GCA_037129175.1 Polynucleobacter sp.
GCAGTTATTACATTCCCATTGATTTACGAGATAACGGGTCCTCGGTATGCCCTTGATGCTTTGTAATCCACGTCGAAACCATGTCGACCCCAGATTTCTTACATCGGGAATGAATTTTATACTTTTTCAGCCCATATCGCCATCTTTAATTTAGTCCTCCGGTACGTGAAATGGGTATTTGCGTAACTATTAGGAGGCATTTAGACGTCCCTTTTTTTAACAAAGGAATGACTCCTTAAAAGACTCGCCAAGTCAAAATAGTATTTTGATCCAGGCCAAAATCTCAAAGGATATTTTTTACTGAACAGTAAGCTGACAAATTGAGGAAAGTATTTCTCAATTTCGAATAGATAGTGGCTTTCGTTTCTAGCGCCTAAGTTGATTTTTTCTTATTTGAAGAAAAAAGCCATTATTGCTCTAGCTAGATTTTTTTTGTTTTGATCTATTTTTTTATTCTTTTCATCCTCATTTAAGAATTTTTCATTACGAGCCATACGCTCGGCTAATAGATTGGACATACGCTCAATAATCTCTTCATTCGTTTTTAATATTGGCGCTATATCCTCTTTTTTAATTTCTACTAGGATTGCCCTATGCTTTACGTAAACATCGGCTGATCTGGGCGCACCAGTTAGAAGGGACATCTCGCCAACACAATCACCTGGCCATAAGGTCGCAACAACTGCTGGCTTGCCCTCTTTATTTAAAACACTAACTTCAAGCACGCCTTCTGAGATCAAAAACATACTGTCTTCGACAGCATCTTTTTTAATGAGATGCGTGCCTGGACGGGCATAAATCGTTTTAATATTTTTTGCAATCTCAACTACTTCTGTCTTTTTTAACGGGAGAAGAACGCTCTGATCATATAAATTTAAAAGCCGTTTTGTATTATCAATATCTTCTAATAGCTGATTATCATGATTGCCTTCCCCCATCCTAAGGCAGGCCGCTTTTAAAAAACGGAGAGCTGTTAGTAAGATTTCACTATTAGTTTCATTGGTATAAAGATCTGGTCTACACTCGTATTCAAACTTGTATTCAATTGCCCCCTCTTTGACATATCCAGCAGTACAAAAGTAATAATCCATGTACCTTTCTTTGTTGGCGGTGACTTTCTGTAGGGCGTAGGAAAAAATCTCCACCACCTTATCTTCTTTCCCGTCCGCAAATAACTCCGCTGAAAAGCAACGTCTTACGCCTCGCTTGTGCTCCTGTTTAGAAATATTGACATAGTGAAGCCCAAGAAATTTCGTGTTTGGGATGATTCGAAGATAGTCATCATCAATTAAGCGCAAAGTGATGTATCTTTGTGCCATATCCATCACTTGGTATGTTTGGGTCTTACCCTCCTCAGTGACTTGCAAATAGTCGCCACTATGGACAAGCTTATCCGTTTGCAGTTGCAAACTACCCATAACCTGAGCAATACTGTCTTTAAAGATCAGAAGGGCGCCAATTCCTATTCCACTGGTAGCAGCAATCAGGTTAGTAAAATGTTGATCGTAGAGAAGTATGAAGCCAACAAAAGCAACGAATCCGTATATGAGAACGGATGCTACTTGCATGATCAGTCTGGGAATATGTCTTTGTTCAGATAATTGATTAAAATTAATTGCTGCACGCCGTACTAATTGATCAATCGTTAGGGCAAAAAGGATCAGCTGAACAATTGCGAGGTAATCAAATTCATTCGGAGGTTCACCATCCGAAAGGTCGCCGGCTGTCCAGCCCCAAAGGCTATTTGATTCGTAGTAAATAACTCCCATCAATGCCACATTCAAGGCAACAAGTGCGATGACTGCCATCTTCGGTAGAGCCTGAATTCTTTTTTCTGGTTTTTGAGCCATACAAGTTACCTATTTCATTTTTCTCGGATTTTATCTATATTACTCTATGCGTGGTTTTTCGAATAAAAACAATGGCTTGCATCGCTATTCTTTGCTTATAATCTAATTGCATCATTGCACCCGTATGAAGGCGCTGCTTGCGGTATTGAAGTCTTTAATTTAGACCTTCAGTTGATTTGTTGTCGCCAAACCCGTCAGTGAAAGTTGAGATTTATGAGTATTCAGGCTGATCAGCAAAAATGTCTAGATTTTCTGGAAGGGGCCTTGGAGGGTTTGGGGGTGGTCGCTGCCCGTGAAAAGACTCAAAAAATATCTAATCTGATTGTTGGATCGATGTCAGGCCAGTGGAGGTTGTTTCATACCCCAGATCATATTTTCCAAGTAGGTTTAGACAGCGATGACATTGAGGTTATCTCAGCACTTTTTCATGACTCTATTTATGTACAAGTTGACAAGGATATTCATAGTGGCTTGCTTAGCTATATAGCTTCTTTTATGAGCGTGTCAGATAAGCAGATTTTTATCACTAATAATTCTAAATTGTTGAATGATGCTTCATTGAAATTATGTCTTATGACATTTGGCTTTGATTTAGGTCAGCGTCTAATTTCAACAGAGGGGCAAAATGAGTTCTTAAGCGCTTTATTTGCTGCTAAGGCATTGGAAGATAGTTTGCCTTTACCGATTCTGTCTCAAATCATATCTTGCATAGAAGCTACCATTCCTTTTAGAGAATCGGATCATGAAGGAATATCTTGTTCTGAACAGCAATATGAAAAGTTAAAAAAAATAAATCAGGTTTTTGAATTCAGTTGGATAGACGATGATATTCAAAAGATAGTGGAAAGAGGTGTGCGTTTAGCGAATAGGGATGTTATTGGTTTTGCTAGCGAGAGCCCCGGATGCTTCTTAGACGACACCTGGAAGTTGATACCAGAGACAAATCATGATTTATGGCCGCTCAGTATTTGTACTATTAGCACTTATCGCGCAGCCCTACAAAAAATGGAGATATTTCTGAGTGCATTGAAGGCAGAGAGCGTGATTAGAAAATATAAAAATGAGCCTTCGGATGAAAAATATGCGTACTTAATTTATTCTATAAATAGAAATTTAGAGATTGGCTGCGCCTACTTAGGTGTCAAGCTTTTATCCTGTGCTGTGCTCGAGGCCCTATCTTCGAGAAATTTTAAAGAACAGCCAAGTGAAATACTAAGGGCTGAATTAGCGCAAAATAGTATGCTCGCAGCAAGCTTTGAGAGTCCTCTTTCTACGAAGATTGATGAAGAGCTTCTTTCTCTATTGAAGCAAAAGCGTAGTCTTGAATTAGGGTGTGATGAAATCAGTTCCCCAATCGGTATTTTTATACTCAAGGAAATTGGGATAGAAAATGCGCAAAGTTTATTGTATGAAGCGCGCCAATTTTTTTCGGGTGAGCTAAGTTCAGAAGACTTTTTGTCTCACTGCCCCAGAGATTTGATCGCTGGCATCATGAGCTCTACTCAACTGCCATCAAATCCAAAGTAAAGCTATTAAGTCAAAAACGTTAATTCGATATTGAATACGGCGTAGCTAGTTACCCGCTAGTCTTCCCTGTACCTTTGTTATTGAAAATGATTTGTAATAAATCAAGAGGGCTATGAATGACGTAATCCGCACCCCAGGCCTCGGGAGGCTCTTTACAGCCACAGTAGCCATATGCAGCAGCAACTGTCAGCATACCTGCAGCTTTTCCTGCAATCACATCACGAATGTCGTCACCTACATAAATTGATTTTGTAGGATCGACATTGGCGATTCTGGCGGCATGCAGAATTGGCTCTGGATGGGGTTTTGGGTGTGGCGTTGTGTCACCAGAAACTGTTGAGGCTGCTCTATGGCGCAAGCCCATCAGTTCAATGAGTGGATGCGTGAAGCGCTCACTTTTATTAGTCACAATTCCCCAAGGAAGATCTGCCTGCTCTATTTGTTCGAGCAAATGATCCATCCCATCGAATAATTTACTGTGGACCATGAGCGCCTTTTCATAGTTGCTCATGAACTCATCGCGCAAGGTGATGTAATCAGGATGATCTGGGGCAATTCCAAATGCGCCCTCAAGAAGTCCCCGCGCACCAGCAGACGCGTAAGGTCGCAGAAATTGATAAGGCTTAGGAGCTAGATTGCGAGCTACTAGTAACTGATTGATTGCGGCAACTAAATCTGGCGCTGTGTCGGCTAAGGTGCCATCTAGATCAAAAAAGACCCCATGATAGGGGCTTGATAGATTATTCACCCTCTTTATTCCTTACGAACAACAATCATATAGTTCACATCCACATCATCACTGAGGCTATATACCTGAGTGAGCGGGTTATAGCTTAAGCCTTTGATACCTATCATTTCTAAGCTTGCATTACGGGTGAAGGCCACTAGCTCAGAAGGTTTGATGAATTTACCGTACTCGTGAGTACCCTTGGGGAGTAGTTTGAGTATGTACTCAGCACCAATAATGGCAAATAAGTAGGACTTAGGGTTGCGATTCAGGGTGCTAAAAAAGAGCGTGCCACCAGGTTTGCAGAGTTTGGCGCAGGCACGAACTACAGAAGCGGGATCTGGAACATGCTCAAGCATTTCCATGCAGGTGACCACATCATATTGTTCTGGGTGTTCATCAGCTAGCGCTTCTGCTGAGATAGAGCGGTAAGTGAGGTTTACACCCACTTCCAATGCATGAAGTTCAGCCACCTTGAGGGCTTTTTCAGATAAATCAATGCCAGTTGTATCTGCATCCAATTGCGCAATGGACTCTGCAAGGATGCCACCGCCACAGCCTATATCGACTACTTTTTTACCCTCGAAGTTGACGAAGGTTTTCATCCAGTTCAGGCGCAGAGGATTGATGGCATGCAAAGGCTTGAATTCACTATTAGGATCCCACCAGCGATGGGCTAGGGCGCTAAATTTGGCAATTTCGGATTGGTCGACGTTCATATTGGCTGACTTTTGAATATTACTGATAAGGATTCTACGAATATAGCGGAAATAAAAAAGCCCGCAAGAAGCGGGCTTTTTTACAAGTAAGGTGAATTACTTAGCAGCTGTACCAACAACTTCGATGTCGGTACGGCGGTTCTTAGCGCGGCCTTCTTCAGTTGCATTAGATGCGACTGGATTGCTCTTGCCTTTTGATTCTGTGTAGATACGGCTACCGTCAACACCTTTGCTTGTCAGATAAGCTTTTACTGACTGAGCACGACGCTGACCGAGGGCCATATTGTATGCATCTGTACCAACGCTGTCAGTGTTACCAACAGCAATGATTACTTCCAACTTGATCTTGCTCAAATCTCTAGCGATCTTGTCCAAAGTAGCTTTACCTTCTGGTTTCAAGTCAGATTTGTTGAAGTCATAAAGTGTGTCAGCTTGCAAAGTGATTTTGCTTTGGCTAACACCAGAAGCAGCAGGAGCAGCAGCTTTAGGAGCTATAGCACCGTCACAACCTGGAGCAGCTGTAGCAGGTGTCCAATTAGCATCACGCCAGCACAATGATCCGTCGCCGTTTTTCCAGTTCAGGGAGCCGTCGCCGCTTTTCCAGTTATCAGTTGCCATTGCTGCGGTAGCAGAAACGGTAATAACAGAAGCGAGTAACAGTTTTAGGGTTTTGTTCATTTTTAGTCCTCAAAAATCTCTTTTAATTAAAGTCAAACTTAAATGTAATTCGCCCTACTTTGAAGCAAAAGACCGCAAAGCGACACATCTCAATTTCGTACAAACTGTCAGAATCTTAGCATAGGGGCTAGCTGTCATCAAAATGATATTATTTATAGATGGAACAAGCCGCTAAAGAAACACTACCAATATCCCTCGAAGACGAAATGCGGCGGTCCTATTTGGACTACGCAATGAGCGTCATCGTCGGCAGAGCCCTGCCAGACGTGCGTGACGGCCTCAAACCAGTTCACCGCCGGGTCTTATTCGCAATGTATGAATTAAACAACGATTGGAACCGAGCTTACAAGAAATCTGCCCGTATAGTTGGCGATGTCATCGGTAAATACCATCCGCACGGTGATTCTGCGGTGTATGACACCATCGTTCGGATGGCCCAGGATTTCTCTCTACGCTATATGTTAGTTGACGGGCAGGGTAACTTTGGCTCCGTAGACGGCGATAACGCTGCTGCAATGCGGTATACCGAGATCCGGCTGCGTAAGATCGCCCATGAGCTTTTGGCCGATTTAGACAAGGAAACCGTTGATTTTGGGCCAAATTACGATGGTAGCGAGAGAGAGCCCCTCATTCTGCCTGCCAAAGTGCCTAATTTGCTGATTAATGGCAGCTCTGGAATCGCTGTGGGCATGGCGACCAATATCCCCCCTCACAACCTAGATGAGGTCATTACAGCCTGTTTACACGTCCTCCACAACCCAGAGTGCACGATAGACGAACTGATTGAGATCATTCCAGCCCCAGATTTCCCAACCGCCGGCATTATTTATGGCGTTCAAGGGGTTCGTGAGGGTTATAGAACTGGCCGCGGTCGTGTGGTGATGCGTGCCAAAACTCACTTTGAAGATATCGATAAAGGCGCACGTCAAGCCATCATCGTTGATGAGTTGCCATACCAAGTCAATAAAAAGAACTTGCTCGAGCGTATTGCTGAGTTAGTGAATGAGAAAAAAGTAGAAGGCATTTCTGATTTGCGTGACGAATCAGATAAATCCGGTATGCGCGTTGTGATTGAACTTAAGCGTGGCGAAGTGCCAGAAGTAGTTCTCAATAATTTGTATAAGAGTACTCAGTTACAAGATAACTTCGGCATGAACATGGTTGCCTTGGTAGATAACCAACCGCGCTTGCTCAACTTAAAGCAAATGTTGGAGTATTTCTTGCAGCATCGTCGTGAAGTTGTGACACGTCGTACCATTTTTGAATTACGTAAAGCACGCGAGCGTGGCCATGTCTTAGAAGGCTTGGCTGTTGCCTTAGCAAACATCGACGAATTTATTGCCATTATTAAAGCGGCTGCAAACCCAGTCATTGCGAAGCAAGAGTTGATGAGCAAAGCGTGGGATTCCTCGATGGTGCGTGAGATGTTGGCACGGGCTGAGACAGATACCCCAGGCGGCCGCAATGCCTATCGTCCAGAAGGCTTGCTGCCAGAGTACGGTATGCAGACCACTGGTTTATATCGTCTCTCTGATAGTCAAGCGCAAGAAATTTTGCAGATGCGTTTACAACGCTTGACTGGCCTTGAGCAAGATAAGATTGTGAATGAGTACAAAGAAGTGATGTCAGAGATTTCTGATTTGTTAGATTTATTAGCAAAGCCAGAGCGCGTCACTTCTGTGATTGAGAGTGAACTGAAAGAAGTTCAAGCAGAGTTTGGTAAAGCAGGCGGTGATAGTGGTCGTCGTTCCTTCATTGAAATGAATGCTACCGAACTTTTCACAGAAGACTTGATCACGCCGCAAGATATGGTGGTCACACTTTCACACACTGGCTACATGAAGAGTCAGCCGCTGAGCGAATACCGCGCACAAAAACGTGGTGGGCGTGGCAAGCAAGCTGCTGCCACTAAGGATGAAGATTGGATTGATACTTTATTCGTAGCCAATACGCATGACGCTATTCTTTGCTTCTCCGATCGTGGCCGCATGTATTGGTTGAAAGTGTGGGAGGTGCCGCAGGGTAGCCGTACCTCACGCGGTAAGCCGATCGTCAACATGTTCCCATTGATCGAAGGCGAAAAGATTACCGTGATTCTTCCAATCAAGGGCTATCAGGATGATCAGTATGTCTTTATGGCAACTAGCCTGGGCACTGTGAAGAAAACCCGTTTGTCTGATTTCTCTAACCCTCGTAAAGCCGGCATTATTGCGGTCGACTTAAATGAAGGCGACTTCTTGGTTGGTGCGGCGATTACTGATGGCAAGCATGATGTGATGCTCTTTTCGGACGCTGGTAAAGCGGTACGCTTTGATGAGAATGATGTTCGTCCAATGGGCCGTACTGCACGTGGTGTACGCGGCATGAACTTGGGCGAGGGTCATCAAGTGATTGCGATGCTCGTTGCTCCAGCAGAAGCTGAGGGCGTGCAAGCTGCAGTAGTTGATGCAAATGGCATTGCAATTCCAAGTAGCGTCTTAACCGCAACTGAGAATGGTTATGGCAAGCGCACTCCGATTGCTGAGTACACACGTCATGGTCGCGGTACTAAAGGTATGATTGCGATTCAGACATCTGAGCGAAACGGTAAAGTCGTTGCTGCTGCCTTGGTATCACCAGAAGATCAAATCATGTTGATCACCACTGGCGGTGTTTTAGTACGTACCCGTGTTTCTGAAATCCGTGAGATGGGCCGTGCAACGCAAGGTGTTACCTTGATTAACGTTGATGAAGGCACCCGTTTATCTGGTCTGCAGCGAATTGCTGAAAGCGATTCAGATGATGAGCTAGAAGAAGGTGATGCCTCTGCCGACTTAGCAACCGATTCCGCTTCTGATGTAGAAGGTGACGCGTAAGGCGTCACCACCAGATGATCTAAGACTATGAGCTTTGACCACCGCATCTTCAATTTCGCTGCGGGGCCAGCCACTTTACCTGAAGAGGTGTTGAAGCAGGCTGCTGATGAAATGCTCAATTGGCGTGGACTTGGCACAAGCGTGCTGGAGATTAGTCATCGTAGTAAAGAATTCATGGAAGTGTATGAAGAGGTAGTGCGGGATCTGCGCACTTTGATGAATATTCCGAGCAACTATGAAATCTTGCTCTTGCAAGGCGGTGGCCTTGGGCAAAATGCAGCCATTCCAATGAACCTCATGCCTTTGGCTAAAAATGGTCCCAAGGCGGATTACATTGTTACAGGCATATGGTCAGAAAAATCGTATAAAGAGGCACAAAAGTACGGCATTGCAAACTTAGCCGCATCTTCTGCTGCTGAAAAGTTCAACACGATGCCCCCAAGAAATACTTGGAAGTTATCAGATGATGCCGCTTATGTTCTCTACTGCGCCAATGAGACGATTGGCGGTGTTGAGTTTCCGGATGTGCCAGATGTGGGCAAGACTCCTTTGGTTGCAGATATTTCTAGCAACTTCCTTTCTAAAGAGATGGATGTCACTCAGTGTGCCGTCTGGTTTGGTGGTGTGCAAAAAAATATTGCACCATCAGGTGTGACGATTGTGATTGTCCGTAAGGACTTGCTGGGTCATAGCATGGGGATCACCCCATTGATTTGGGACTGGTCTGTCCAGGCTGGCACCCAATCCATGATTAATACGCCACCCACTTTCTCCGTTTATATGGCTGGCCTAGGATTTAAGTGGCTTCTTAAGCAGGGCGGTGTTAAGGTTATTGAAAAGCGTAACCAAGAAAAAGCGGACTTGCTCTATCAGTTCTTGGATCAAAGTAGCTTGTATGAGAATCGGGTTGAAAAACAATATCGCTCTCGTATGAATGTCACTTTCTTCCTAAAAGACGAGTCTTTGAATGCGGAATTTTTGGCGCAATCAAATGCTGCAGGTTTAGTTGCTTTGCGGGGTCATAAAGCTGCGGGCGGTATGCGCGCAAGTATTTACAACGCAATGCCTATCGAGGGCGTGAAAGCTTTAATTGAATTTATGCGTGATTTTGAAAGGCGGGCTTAATGAGTACTGAAGAACAGCGCTTAGCTCCCCTGCGGGAAAAAATTGATGCATTGGATGCGGAGATTTTAGATTTACTGACGCAGCGTGCTAAAGCAGCGCAAGAAGTTGGACATGTTAAAGGTGGCTTCTCATCTCCAGTGTTTCGTCCTGAGCGTGAGCGTCAGGTGGTTGCTCGCTTACAAGAAAGTAATAAGGGGCCTTTATTGCCCGATGGTATTGCAGCCATTTGGCGTGAGATTATGTCTGCCTGTAGAGCCTTAGAGGCTCGTCAAACAATTGCCTATCTTGGGCCAGCAGGCACCTTCTCAGAACAAGCTGCTCAAACCTATTTCGGTCACTCGATCGCTGGCCTGCCTTGCGCAAGTCTGGATGAAGTCTTTAAATCGGTAGAAAAGGGTGCTGCGCAATTTGGCGTGGTACCAGTTGAGAACTCTAGCGAAGGTGCTATCTCACGTACCTTAGATTTGCTCTTAGACTCTTCAATGCGCATTAGCGGTGAAGTAGTATTGCCGATTCATCATCACCTCTTAACTAAGAGCGGAAACTTAGATGGTGTAACAACGGTTTGCGCTCATGCCCAAGCATTAGCACAGTGTCAACAATGGTTAAGTCTGCATGCGCCAAACTTGAAGCGCCAGGCAGTGAGCAGTAATGCTGAAGCTGCACGGTTAGCAGCAAATGATCCGTCTTTAGCTGCTATCGCTGGTGATCCCGCACAAGAGACTTATGGTTTGCAAGCTGTCGCTGCACAAATTCAGGATGACCCTCATAACCGCACTCGCTTTGTCGTCGTCGGTGCTTATGAATGCCAACCAACAGGCAAAGATCAAACCTCTCTGGTCTTATCGATTGATAACCAGCCGGGCGCAGTGCATCGCTTACTTGCTCCTTTAGCAAAACATGGAGTATCGATGAATCGTTTTGAGTCACGACCTGCCCGTAAAGGGACTTGGGAATATCACTTCTATATTGATATTGCTGGTCATGCGGAAGATACTAAGGTTGTGAAGGCTTTAGAGGAATTAAAAGCTACTGCAGCGTTCTATAAGAACCTGGGTTCTTATCCTCACTCAGCTTGAGTATTTAAAAAATAAATTAGTCACTAAATTAGTTAGCCTGCAAATGACTTCCAAGATTGGTTTAAAACACATTCACGCTATTGCACCATATGTTGGTGGTCGCCCCATTAGTGAAGTCGCACGTCAGTATGGCTTAGATGAAAACAAGATTGTGAAACTGGCTTCCAATGAAAATCCATTAGGAATGCCAAAGTCTGCACTAGATGCCATGCTCAAAGCCGCTAGCGATCTAGGACGTTACCCGGACTCCAATGGCTTTGAATTAAAAAAAGTTTTATCGGCTCGCTTGGGCGTTCCCAGTAACTGGATTACGCTAGGTAATGGCAGTAATGACATCCTAGAGCTTGCGGCCCGTGCGGTTGCGCAAGCAGGCGATGAAGTGTTTTTTTCTAGGCATGCATTTGCTGTGTACCCTCTGGCAACTCAGGCGGTGGGTGCTAAAGCAATTGAGGTGGCCCCTACAGACAGTTATGGTCATGACTTGCCGGCAATGCTAGCTGCGATCAAAGCAGCTGGTGATAAAGCGAAGTTGGCGTTTGTTGCTAACCCAAATAATCCAACGGGTAGCTATCTCACTGCAAAAGAGATTGAAGCATTCTTACAAGCTGTGCCATCACATGTCGTAGTTGTTTTGGATGAGGCTTATAACGAATACCTCACCCCAGAGCAGCGCTACGACGCAATTGCTTGGGTAAAACGTTTCCCAAATATGATTTTGTCCCGCAGCTTCTCAAAAGCATACGGCTTGGCTGGTCTGCGGATTGGATATGGAGTTGCACAACCCCATTTAACAGATTTACTTAATCGCATTCGTCAACCGTTCAATGTGAATAGCCTTGCCCAAGCTGCAGCGATTGCAGCATTTGGGGACAAAGTATTTTTACAAGAGGGTTTTGAGCTCAATTGCGCTGGTTACGAACAACTGACTAAAGCATTTGATCAATTAAATCTCACTTACTTACCATCTGCCGGAAACTTTGTCTTGGTCAAAGTGGGTGATGATGATCAGGCGGGTGATCGTATTAATTTGGAATTACTTAAACGCGGCATTATCGTTCGGCCTGTGGGTAATTACGGTCTACCACAATGGTTGCGCATCTCGATTGGTTTACCCCAAGAGAATGCCACTTTCATCGAAGCACTCAAAGCTATTTTGGCGTAACAGTAAAAAGATAATCACCAATGACCACCATTCATCCTGCAAGTAATTACGGCACTGTCTCCATTGTTGGAGTTGGCTTAATTGGTGCCTCTTTAGGCTTAGCGCTCAAGCATGCAGGAGTCGTAAATAAAGTTTTAGGTGTTGGTCGTAGTCAGAAAAATCTAGATCAAGCGCAAAAGATGGGCGCGATTGATGGTGTGGTCGATTTGGTAGAAGCTGCCAAGCAATCAGATCTGATTGTGCTGTGTATGCCGGTTGCGCAAATGCGCGCTGCCTTTGAGGTGGTTGAACCGCATCTTGAACCTAGAACCATGATTACCGATGCTGGCAGCACTAAAGGCGATGTGATCTTGGCCGCAAAAGAGGTCTTAGGAAAAAAGGCTTGTCAGTTTGTGCCTGCTCATCCGATTGCTGGTGGTGCACAGCATGGTGCTAGTGCTGCTAAAGTAGATTTATTTCAGGGTAAAAAAACGATTGTTTGCCCATTGCAAGAAAACTCTCCCGAAGATATTGCTTTGATCATGGGCTTTTGGGAGTCAGTTGGTTCGACAGTCAAAAAGATTGGCAGTGTCCAGCATGATGCTATTTATGCCGCCGTATCCCATCTGCCACATCTACTTTCTTATGCCTTAATGGCCAGTGTCGTGAACTCAGAAGATGCTGATCAAAAACTGGGGCATGTAGGTGCAGGGTTTAAGGACTTCACTCGCATTGCAGCTTCTAGCCCAGAAATGTGGCGTGATATTTGTTTGGGTAACAGCACTGCCATTCTGAAAGAGTTAGATCAATACATATTGATCGTGAACCATATGCGCAAATTGGTTGCTGAGGGCGATGGTGCTGGTTTAGAAAAGTTATTCAATCAGGCAAGTAAAGCGCGTCAAGATTTGGATGGGGCTTGATGGCTCATTTGCCTAATATTCAGATTGGACCATTCAAACGAGCTCAAGGCTCGATTATTTTGCCTGGTTCTAAAAGCATTTCTAATCGCGCGCTTCTTCTAGCTGCGCTTTCCACAGGTACTACCACTTTAAAGAATTTGCTCGACGCAGATGACACACAGGTCATGCGCAATGCTTTGCGTCAGCTTGGATTATCTGTAACTGACCAAGCTAATAATGTTTGCGTAGTTGAAGGTTGTGGCGGCCGCTTTCCAGTCCGCAAAGCAGACTTGTTTATGGGTAATGCAGGGACTGCGATTCGGCCTTTGACAGCAGCACTTGCAATGCAGGGCGGTGACTATCGCTTATCCGGTGTTGCTCGTATGCATGAAAGACCTATCCGCGATTTAGTGGACGGTCTGCGTCAAGTGGGTGCCAAGATTGAGTACGAATTACAAGAAGGCTATCCCCCGATTCAGATTTTGGCTGCAGATATTCAGATTAAAGACGTAGTTAAAGTACGAGGCGATGTATCAAGTCAGTTCTTAACCGCGTTACTGATAGCTTTGCCTTTGGTAGCAAATGAGCCGGTTCGTATTGAAGTTGTTGGTGAGCTGATTTCACGTCCTTATATTGATATCACCCTAAAGCTGATGGCCCGTTTTGGGGTCAATGTTTCTTGCCCTGATGCGCAGTCATTTGTGATTCCTGCCAAAACATCAGCCGTTGTTTACAAGAGTTCTGGAGAGTTATCGGTTGAAGGTGATGCCTCCTCTGCATCTTACTTCCTTGCCCTTGGCGCTATTGGCAGTGGCCCCGTTCGTGTCTTGGGCGTTGGTAAAGATAGTATTCAGGGTGATGTGGCATTTGCTGATGCGCTTGCTTTGATGGGCGCCAATATTAGCGCTGGTGAAGATTGGATTGAAGTATCTGGCTTGAAGAACGCAATCGGGAAGCTCAATGGCATCACGATAGATTGCACTGAGATACCTGATGCAGCGATGACTCTCGCTGTTACTGCACTATTTGCCGAGGGTCCCACACGCTTAAATAATATTGCGAGCTGGCGCGTTAAAGAAACAGATCGTATTGCAGCCATGGCAACAGAATTAAGAAAGCTTGGCGCAACTATTGAAGAGGGCGCTGACTATATTGTTGTTCAAGCACCATCACAAAAAGATTGGAAGTCTCCGAGCGAAGGCATTGATACTTATGATGACCATCGTATGGCAATGTGTTTCTCTCTGGCAGCCTTTGGCCCCAACGCTTTGCAAATAAATGATCCCAATTGCGTGGCCAAAACTTTCCCAACTTACTTTGCAGAATTTAAGAAGATGGTTAGCTAATCTCATGAGTGTATTTCCAGTTATCGCAATCGATGGACCTACTGCCTCAGGCAAAGGAACCGTTGCTTCTTTGGTGGCAGAGAAGCTGGGCTTTCATTATTTGGATAGTGGGGCGCTTTATCGCTTAGTTGCTTTGGCTAGTGAAAAATGCGGTATTGATGCTAAAAACGGCCCAGAATTGGGTCTTTTAGTACCCAAGTTATTGATTTCATTTAAAAATGGTCAAATTTCCCTGAATGGTGATGATGTTACAGAGGCGATTCGCACTGAAAATATTGGCCTCAGAGCCTCTGCTGTCGCGGTTCATCCTGAGGTTCGGTCCGCTTTAGTGGGCTTGCAACGTAGTTTTAGGCAGTCTCCTGGCTTAGTGGCTGATGGTCGGGATATGGCCAGCATCATCTTCCCAGATGCAGTTTTGAAGGTTTTCTTGACTGCTACAGCAGCTGCCAGAGCGGAACGTCGCCATAAGCAATTGATAGCTAAGGGAATTTCTGCTAAACTTTCCAACTTACTGCAAGATTTGCAGGAGCGTGATGCCAGAGATAGTAGTCGAGGTACTGCACCCCTGTTAGTTGCAGATGATGCAAAAGTGCTTGAAACATCAGAGTTATCGATAGATCAGGCAGTTAAGACAGTTTTGGATTGGTACCAATCTGCGATTGTTTAGTTTGTAAGTTGTTTGGTAGCGAGCTGTAAGAAGTAGTTTTGGTGTCTGAAGAAACTCCACAACGCGATCATTTCATTAGCGTGTTTCTTAAGATTTTTTTAACCTAACCCGTCGGGCCTTCTGACGGTAAAAAGTGAATACACATGTCTGAATCATTTGCAGAATTATTTGAAGAATCATTAACCCGCTCGAATATGAAGACCGGCCAAGTTATTTCGGCTGAAGTTCTTCGCATCGACCATAACTTTGTCGTTGTTAACGCTGGCTTAAAGTCTGAAGCGTTTATTCCTGTTGAAGAATTCCATAACGACGCTGGCGAGATTGAAGTAGCTCCTGGTGATTTCGTTTCTGTTGCTATCGACGCCCTTGAAAACGGCTATGGCGATACCATCCTCTCCCGTGATAAAGCGAAGCGCTTGGCATCATGGATGAATTTGGAAAAAGCACTCGAGCAAGCTGAAATTGTTACCGGTACTGTTACTGGTAAGGTCAAAGGTGGCTTGACTGTGATGGTGAACGGTATCCGCGCATTCTTGCCTGGCTCACTCGTTGACACACGTCCAATTAAAGATACTAGTCCTTACGAAGGTAAGACTATGGAGTTCAAGGTTATCAAGCTTGACCGTAAGCGTAACAACGTCGTGTTGTCACGTCGTGCAGTGGTTGAAGCTAGCCAAGGTAAAGAGCGCGCTGAGTTGATGTCTAACCTTAAAGAAGGTGCAGTAGTTACTGGCCTCGTTAAGAACATCACTGATTACGGTGCGTTCGTTGACCTCGGTGGTATCGATGGCCTCTTGCATATTACCGATTTGGCATGGCGTCGTGTACGTCATCCAAGTGAGATGTTGACTGTTGGTCAAGAAGTGACCGCTAAGATTTTGAAGTTCGATCAAGAAAAGAATCGTGTTTCACTTGGCGTGAAGCAGCTTGGTGATGATCCATGGGTCGGTATCGCTCGTCGTTACCCACCAAACACCCGTTTATTCGGCAAAGTAACAAACTTGACTGATTACGGCGCATTCGTTGAAATCGAGTCTGGTATCGAAGGTTTGGTACACGTTTCTGAGATGGATTGGACTAACAAGAACGTTGCACCAAGCAAAGCTACCGCACTAGGAACCGAAGTTGAAGTAATGGTTTTAGACATTGATGAAGACAAGCGTCGTATTAGCTTGGGTATCAAGCAGTGCAAAGCAAATCCATGGGAAGAGTTCTCACGTGCTCAGCAAAAAGGCGACAAGCTGACTGGCGCAATCAAGTCTATTACTGACTTTGGTGTGTTCATTGGTTTGCCTGGCGGCATTGACGGCCTAGTACATCTCTCTGATATCTCTTGGAATGAACCAGGCGAAGAAGCTGTTAAGAAATACAAAAAAGGTGATGAAGTTGAAGCCACTGTATTGGCAATTGATGTTGAGAAAGAGCGTATCTCTCTCGGTATTAAACAATTGTCTGGCGACCCATTCAATAACTACACATCCGTAAGCGATAAGGGTAGCCTTGTCACCGGCACTGTGAAGGCTGTTGATGCTAAGGGTGCAACGATTCACTTAGCTGATGAAGTTGAAGCTTACTTACGTGCTTCTGAGATCTCAACCGATCGCGTTGAAGATGCACGTAATGTGTTGAAAGAAGGCGATAGCGTAACTGCAATGATCATTAATATCGATCGTAAGTCACGTGTCATTAATCTTTCAATTAAAGCAAAAGACAGTTCTGATCAACAGGATGCAATGAGCAAGCTTCAAGGTGATGCGCAGTCTGGCACAACCAATTTGGGTGCTTTGTTAAAAGCAAAAATGGACAATCAGGGTTAAATCAACATCGCCGCTTTCCTTTGGAGGGCGGCGATTTTTTTTGATAGATCATGACAGATCAAGAGCAACAAGCAATTACTCGCTCCGAACTAGTGGAGAGCCTCGCGGAACAATTTCCGCAGCTTTTGCCTAGGGATGTGGAGTTGGCAGTAAAAACTTTGTTAGATACTATGACTCATGCTTTGGCTGAGGGTAAGCGTATTGAGTTGCGCGGCGTTGGCAGTTTTGTACTGCATCATCGTCCTGCACGCACTGGCCGCAATCCCAAGTCTGGCGATAAGGTCTTGATTCCAGAAAAACGCGTTCCGCATTTCAAGCCGGGTAAAGAATTGCGTGAGCGAGTCGATTACAAGCCACTGAAACAGGCGGGCCCCAAAGAGGGTTCCGGTGCCTAACATTCAGGCTCATCCTCAGTGGTCCATTCGGGCCATTTTTTTATTTAATTTCTTTCTGCCATGATTCAGATAGCGACATCTTGGCTATTACTCATCCCAGTCATGTTTGGCATTGGCTGGCTGGCATCGCGCTGGGATCTCCGCCTTGAAAATCGCATGGATGAGCGTGAACGCATGCAGCAGCAGCGCTCAACCTTTAAAGGCCTAAGCCTCCTATTAAACGAGCAACCTGATCAGGCGATTGAGACGCTCGTCAAAATTGCACAATTAGATCCAGAGACGATCGAGTTACATTTTTCCTTAGGAAATTTATTCCGCCGCCGTGGTGAAACTGAGCGTGCTATTAAAGTTCATCAGCACCTTGCTAATCGAAATGACTTAAAGCCGCGAGATCGTGATCATGCCGCTTATGAGTTAGGCCGTGATTTTCTGCGCGCGGGCCTCTTAGATCGCGCTGAAGCTTCATTAAATCGTGTGGGGGAAGGTAAGTTTGCCGTTCCAGCAAAAGAAAGCTTACTGGAGATGTATCAAGTTGAGCGTGACTGGAAAAAGGCCATCATTGCCGCGCATGAGCTCGCAACATTACAAGGAAAATCCCATCAAACTGAGATTGCTCAGTTTCATTGTGAGTTAGGTCAAGAAGCCTTGCGTCGTAAAGATTTACAGGAGGCTGAGCAGTCGATTCAGCGGGCTATGCAAGCGATTCCGAACCATTCTCGCGCTTTGATTTTGCAGGGTGATTATCTAATGGCGATGGAGCGTCCAGCGCAAGCCATTGATGCATGGAGCGTGGTGGCTACATCACATCCTGCTTATATGCACTTATTAGCCGATCGTTGGATGGTTGCGCATACTGCAATTAATCAAGCCGATGCAGGTTTGGATCGTCTCTGTGAGCTACTCAAGACTCAAGCGTCTGGCGAGTTATTAGATGTTGTACACAAGCAGCTCATGGCAATTCGTGGGCCTCAAGCAGCCAATGTAATGCTCGCCGATGTGATGCAGCATTCACCTAGTTTGAGCGCTTTATCTAAGTTAGCTGAAACCCGCCTAGCCCTAGAGGAAGATAGCGCCAATCCTGAAAGAATCTTAGAGTTGCAGTCGATTCTGAATCTCTTGCGTCAGCGGACTACTAGTTTGGCTAGATATACTTGTGGGAATTGTGGTTTCCGGGCGCGTCGATTCTATTGGCAGTGCCCTGGCTGTAATCATTGGGAGGCATACTCCCCAAGACGAACTGAAGGTGCTGCGCCTAGCGGCCCCTCAATGTAAAGAAGAGTGGAGATCAATTGAAAGTCACCATCATTGGTAGCGGTTACGTAGGTTTAGTTACTGGTGCTTGCCTTGCCGAGCAAGGTAATAATGTTTTTTGTCTAGATTTAGATCCTAAGAAGATTGAGATTCTCAATTCTGGTGGAGTGCCTATTTACGAACCCGGATTAAAAGAAATGATTGAGCGCAATCGTGCGGCTGGTAGATTGCAGTTCTCTACTGACATCGCTGCATCAGTTGCGCATGGCGATATCCAATTTATTGCAGTGGGCACTCCTCCTGATGAAGATGGCTCTGCTGATCTGCAATATGTAGTTGCAGCAGCTCGTAATATTGGCCGCCATGCAACTACTCCTAAGGTGGTAGTAGATAAATCTACTGTGCCAGTTGGAACGGCAGACAAAGTATCTGCCGCCATCAAAGAAGAATTATTAAAAAGAAGCCTGTCTGCAGAACTATGTTCAGTAGTTTCTAATCCAGAGTTCTTAAAAGAAGGTGCTGCTGTAGAAGACTTTATGCGTCCTGACCGCATTGTGATCGGCACTGAAAATACTCCGGCAGGTCTTAGGGCTAAAGAGCAAATGAGAAAACTCTATGCTCCATTTAATCGTCACCATGAGCGCACGTACTACATGGATGTTAAAAGCGCTGAGCTAACCAAGTATGCAGCGAATGCCATGCTAGCAACTCGTATCTCTTTTATGAACGAGTTGGCAAACTTAGCAGATTTGGTAGGTGCTGACATAGAATCAGTACGACAAGGCATTGGCTCTGACTCACGTATTGGTTATGGATTTTTATATTCAGGGACTGGTTACGGCGGCTCTTGTTTTCCGAAGGATGTTTCAGCACTTTCAAAAACTGCAAAAGAATATGGTCGGGATTTAAAGATTTTGGATGCTGTAGAAGCAGTCAATGAGCAGCAGAAATACATCTTGATTGAAAAGATCGAAAAGCGCTTTGGTAAAGATTTATCTAAACTGAAATTTGCACTATGGGGTTTAGCATTTAAGCCTAATACTGACGATATGCGTGAAGCACCTAGCCGTGTGATCATCCAGGAATTGGTGAAGCGTGGCGCCTCAGTGATTGCCCATGATCCAGTAGCCATGCCAGAAGCAAAGCATTGTCTGGACTTAGACTTTAAGAGTAACTCTGAAGGGCTCAAAAAGATATCTATGGCGGATAAGCCAATGGATGCTTTAGATGGCTGTGATGCTCTAGTCATTGTGACTGAGTGGAAGGCCTTCCGTAGTCCAGACTTTGACCAAGTGATGCAAAAACTCACTCGACCAATCATTTTTGATGGCCGTAATCTATACGAGCCAAGTGCGATGCAGGAATTAGGTATTGAGTACTATGGCATTGGGCGACATAATTAAGCAAATACAAAAATAGTCCTATGGAAAAAGCGAACCGAGACCAGTTTTCTAAAACACACCTACTAGTAGTTGGTGATGTCATGCTCGATCGCTACTGGTTTGGCGATACCAATCGCATTTCTCCTGAGGCACCTGTCCCAGTTGTGCAGGTTGGCAAGATTGATGAGCGTTTAGGTGGCGCAGCTAACGTTGCTCGTAACGTAGCCGCATTAGGTGCAAATACAACTATCCTCGGCATTGTTGGTAATGACGAGCCCGGCAAGCGTGTTACTGAATTACTCAAGTCATCTGGTGTTGATAGCCAACTAGAAATTGACGCAAATGCACCAACGATTGTGAAGTTGCGTGTAATTGCACGTCAGCAGCAATTAATTCGTCTTGACTTTGAAGAGGCCCCAAGTGAAAAAGCCTTAGCCCATAAGTTAGAGCGCTTTGAAAAATTGGTTGGTGCTGCTGATGTCGTGATTCTGTCTGATTACGGTAAGGGTGCATTAGGTCAGGTGGCTCATATGATTGAGCAGGCCAGGGCACAGAAAAAAGCTATCTTGGTTGATCCCAAGGGTGAAGACTACGAAAAATATCGTGGCGCTACTGTGTTAACGCCTAATCGCAGTGAATTGCGTCAGGTGGTTGGAAAGTGGACTAATGAAGAAGACCTTACCAATAAAGCCCAAGCTCTCAGAAAGTCATTAGACCTTCAGGCGCTATTGTTAACTCGCTCGGAAGAGGGAATGAGTTTATATACTGAAGCAGGTGTCAGCCATGTTAAGGCGCAGGCACGCGAGGTGTTTGATGTTTCCGGTGCTGGCGATACCGTGATTGCTACCTTAGCAGTTGCTTTGGCTGCCAAGTGGCCATTAGAAAAAGCGATGGCTTTAGCAAATCGTGCGGGCGGCATTGTGGTCGGTAAGCTTGGTACTGCAACCGTTACTTCAGAGGAGCTACAGTGACTATTATCGTAACTGGCGCTGCTGGTTTTATCGGCGCAAATATTGTGCAAGCGCTCAATGCGCGTGGCGAGAAAAATATCATCGCTGTAGATGATCTTCGGCCTGCTGATAAGTATCGCAATCTGGCTGATCTAAACATCATCGACTATCTTGATAAAGATGAATTCTTAGAAGCTTTTAGAAGTGGCAAGTTCGGTAAAGTAAAAGCGGCGTTTCATGAAGGTGCATGCTCTGACACGATGGAGACTGACGGTATTTTCATGATGGCGAATAACTATCGCTACACCATGGACCTGCTAGATATTTGTACTGCTCAAAAAGTGCAGCTCTTATACGCTTCTTCTGCAGCAACTTACGGTGGCTCAGATGTATTTGTGGAGAGCCGTGAACATGAGAAGCCACTGAATATTTACGGCTACTCAAAGTTCTTATTTGACCAAGTGATGCGTCAGCGTTTTGCTGAAAAAGCGAATACTGCACAAGTAGTTGGATTTCGCTACTTCAATGTGTATGGCCCACGTGAATCACATAAAGGCCGCATGGCGTCTGTAGCCTTTCATCAATATCACCAGTACAAGGCTAATGGCCATGTAAAACTCTTTGGTGAATA